>JAEWBU010000191.1 GCA_023390985.1 Pseudomonadota bacterium | reverse complement strand
AATCCGTCATCCCCGCGGAGGCGGGGATCCAGTGCTTCCATCGGCGGCTCCTGAAGGCGGAAGCCCTGGATTCCCGCCTCCGCGGGAATGACGGGGGAATGGAATGAGCGGAGGCTTCGACGGATGGCTGCTGTTCGAGATCGTGCTCTCGGGCATGGGCGCCGGCGGCCTCTACGCGCTCACGGGCCTCGCGTTCGTCACCATCTACAAGGCCACGCGCGTGGTCAACATCGCCATCGGCGAGATGCTGATGATCGGCGCCTACCTGTTCTTCGCCTTCACCGCGGGCCTGAAGCTGCCGGTGTGGGCCGCCATCCCGGCCGCGATGCTGGCCTCGGGCGTGTTCGGCGCGGTGGTGGAGCGCGTGATGATCCGCCCGATGCTGGGCGAGTCGCCGATCTCGTCGTTCATGGTGACGGTGGGCCTGGCCTCTATCCTGGTCGGCGCGGTGGAGCTGATCTGGACCGCCGACCAGCAGCGGCTGCCGGAGTTCTTTCCCTCCGCGCCCGTGAAGATCGGCGAGGCGCTGCTGTCGGCCAAGGTGTTCTGGGGCTTCGTGGTGGCGGTGCTGCTGATCGGGGCCGTGCTGCTGGCGTTCCGCTACTGGCGCGGCGGCGTCGCGCTGCGGGCGACCGCCTCGGACCAGCAGGCCGCCTATTCCATGGGCATCGACGTGCCGCGCGTGTTCTCGCTGGCCTGGGTGGCCGCCGCGATGATCGCCTGCGTGGCCGGCATCGTGGTGGGCTCCATCGGCGGCATCTCCTCGGTCATGGGCGTGTTCGGCCTGTCGGTGCTGGTGGTCGTCATCTTCGGCGGGCTGGACAGCGTGCTGGGCGCGCTGGTCGGCGGCCTGGTGGTCGGCGTGATCGAGGCGCTGACCGGCTTCTACATCGGCGGCGAATACCGCCTGCTCGCCACCTTCCTGCTGCTGGTGCTGGTGCTGCTGGTGCGGCCCTACGGTCTGTTCGGCACCCACGAGATCGAGAGGTTGTAGATGCGGATCGGCGCCGCCAAGGAGACCTACGCCGCGGACGCGGCCCTCTTCGACACGCCCACGCAGCGCGCCTGGGTCGCGGCGATGGCCCTGGCGCTGGTGCTGCTCCCGTTCGTCGCGTCCGAGTACTGGCTGTACCTGGCCTGCCTGGTGGCGATCCACGTCATCAGCGCCTCGGGCCTGAATATCCTGACCGGCTACACCGGCCTCGTGAGCCTGGGGCAGGCGGCCTTCATGGGGGTAGGCGCGTACACGGTGGCCGTGATGCAGACGCGCTGGGGCGTGCCGGCGCTCGTGAGCCTCCCGATCGCCGGCGTGATCGCGATGCTGTGCGGCGTGGTCGTGGGCCTGCCTTCGCTGCGCGTGAAAGGCCTGTACCTGGCCATCGCCACGATCGCGGCCGGCGTGCTGGCGCACTTCGTGTTCTCCCACTTCTCCTCGCTGACCGGCGGCTCGGCGGGGCTCTCGGTCAAGCCCGCCAACGTGTTCGGGCTGGCGCTGGACAACTCGTTCCGCTTCTACTGGCTGGTGATCCCGCTCACGGCGGCGGCGCTGCTGGGCGCGGCCAACCTGCTGCGCACCCGCATCGGCCGCGCCTTCATCGCCATCCGCGACCGCGACATCTCCGCCGAAGTGCTGGGCATCCCGCTGCTTCGCTACAAGCTGCTGGCGTTCGCGATCTCCTCGTTCTACGCGGGCGTCGCGGGTGGGCTGTACGCGCTGTTCTTCCGCGCGGTGACGCCCGAGACGTTCCCGCTGGTGATGTCCATCTTCTTCCTGGCCGCGGTCATCGTCGGCGGCCTCGGCTCGGTGCTGGGCAGCGTGCTGGGCGCGGTGTTCATGACGCTGGTGCCCGAGGTGCTGCGCCTGGTGATGGGCTGGCTGCCGCTGTCGGGCAATGCGGTGCTGTACCTGTCGCCGGTGCGCACCGTCGTGTTCGGCGCGCTGATCGTCCTCTTCCTCGTCTTCGAGCCGCTGGGCCTGGCCGAAGTCTGGCGCCGCGTGCGCCGCACGTTCCACCTGTGGCCCTTCCGCACCTGAGCGCTTTCCGTTCCCGTCATTCCAACCAGGAGACTTCCATGACCACCAAGCGCAAGTGCCTCACCACCGCCGCCGCGGCGGCCGCGGCCTCGGCCCTGCCGGTGGCCGTGCGTGCCCAGGCGCGTGCCGCCGCGCAGGAGGACATCGTCCTCGGCGCCTCGGTGCCGATGACCGGCGTGTTCGCCTTCGCGGGCATCGGCATCGACGCGGGCATCAAGGACTACCTGCAGATCCTGAACGAGGGCGGCGGCATCAAGGGCCGCAAGGTGCGCTACGTGCCCGAGGACACGGCGTACAAGGTCGACCAGTCGATGGCCGCGTTCAAGAAGATCACCGGCCAGAACAAGGTGAACCTGTACTACGCCGACTCCACCGGCTTCGTGAAGGCGGTCAATCCGGAACTGGACCGCATGGGCTCGATGATCATGACGGGCGCCTCGTTCGCGCGCGAGATCAGCAACGCGCAGCGCTACCCGCTGCAGTTCATGGTGGGCCCCGACTACAGCGAGATGGTGGGCATCCTGCTGCAGTACATCGCCAAGGCCAAGCCGGGCGCCAAGGTGGCGCTGGTGTACTCCGACACCGAGTTCGGCAAGGACCCGGTGGAGGCCGCTCGCACCGACACCAAGAAGCTGGGCCTGAACCTGGTGCAGGAGATCGTCACGCCGCCGGGCAGCGTCGACGTGTCGACCGAGGTGATCAAGCTGCGCCGCGCCGATCCGGACTACACCATCTTCCACGGCTACGTGTCGGCACCGATCCCGGAGTTCATCAACCAGGCCCGCGCGCAGGGGCTGAAGTCGCAGTTCATGGGCACCTTCTGGACCATGGACAACTCCACCGTGATGCGCATGGGCGCCAACGCCGACGGGTTCCTCGGCGTGATGCCCTACCGCTACTACTACGACACCGAAGGCAAGGCGCCCATGCTCGAGCGGATCCGCAAGATGCGCCCCGAGTACCAGAGCACCGCCTACATGCAGGGCTTCCTGGCCGCGATGCTGCTGACCGAGGCGGCGCGCCGCTGCCTGGACGCCGGCAACGAGCTCAATGGCAAGAACCTCAAGACGGCGCTGAGCTCGATCCGCAACTTCGACACCGGCGGCATCATCGGCGTGCCGCTGTCGATCAAGGGCAACTCGATCCCGATCGGCCGCATCTACAAGGCCGACTTCAAGCAGCAGAAGATGCTGCCGGTTTCCGACTGGATCAGCCTGCAGTGACGCAGTCGCCCGCCCGCGTGCAGGTGGACGGGCAGCCGCCCATCCTGGCCGTCAACAACATCGAGGTGGTCTACAACCACACGGTGCAGGTGCTGCGCGGCCTCTCGCTGGCCGTGCCGCGCGGGCAGGTGGTGGCGCTGCTGGGCGGCAACGGGGCGGGCAAATCCACCACGCTGAAGGCGATCTCGCGGCTGCTGGAGCTGCAGAACGGCGAGGTCACGCGCGGCGAGATCCGCTTCGACGGCCAGCCGGTGTCACGAAGCGCGCCGCACGCGCTGGTGCGATCGGGCCTGTTCCACGTGATGGAGGGCCGCCACGTCTTCGAGGACCTGACGGTGCACGAGAACCTGGTGGCCGCCACCTACGCGCTGCCCGGCAGTGCCGTGAAGCAGGCCGATTTCGACCTGGTGTACGAGTACTTCCCGCGCCTGGCCGAACGCCGCAAGGGCCTGGCGGGCTATCTCTCCGGCGGCGAGCAGCAGATGCTGGCCATCGGCCGCGCGCTGCTGGCCAATCCCAAGCTGATGCTGCTGGACGAGCCCTCGCTGGGCCTGTCGCCGGTGCTGGTGGAGGAGATCTTCGACATCATCGCGCGCATCAACGCCGAGCGCGGCGTGTCCATGCTGCTGGTCGAGCAGAACGCCTCCATCGCGCTGGCGGTGGCGCATTACGGCTACATCATGGAGACGGGCAAGGTGGTGATCGACAACACCGCCGAGAAGCTGGCCGCCGACCCGGATGTGCGCGAGTTCTACCTGGGCGTCGGCAGCGAAGGCGCGAGCCGCAGCTTCCGCGAGCTCAAGCACTACCGGCGCCGCAAGAGGTGGCTGTCGTGAGCGCGCCGTACACGCTGACGCTGCCGCAGGCGCTGCGGCACCAGGCGCAGAACGCGCCCGACCGCGTCGCCATCCGCCAGAAGCGCTTTGGCATCTGGAAGCCGCTGACCTGGGCGCGGTACCACGAGCGGGCGATGGACGTGGGCCTGGGGCTGGCGTCGCTGGGCCTGGAAACCGGCGGCCACGTGGGCGTTCTGGCGGAGAACCGCATCGAGTGGGTGCTGTCGCAGCTGGGCGCCGGGATGGTCGGCGCGGTCACGGTCGGTGTGTACCCGACCAGCCCGACCAACGAGGTGGCCTACGTGCTCGGCCATTCCGACGCGCAGGTCGTCATCTGCGAGGACCAGGAGCAGGCCGACAAGGTGCTCGATGCCCGCGACCAGCTGCCGGCCGTGCGGGCAGTGGTCGTCATGGAGACCAAGGGCCTGGCCGACGTGAAGGCGCGCGCGCCCGGCATGGTGCTGGGCTTCCAGGAACTGGAAGAGCGGGGACGGGCCGCGGCCGACCGATCGCGTATCGACCAGGTGTTGGCCTCGCAGACGCTCGAAGACACGGGCCTCGTGATCTACACCTCCGGCTCCACCGGCAAGCCCAAGGGCGCGATGATCAGCTACGCCAACATCGCCGCGATGGCGCCGGGCGTGATCGAGCGGCTCGGGCTGGACGCGCACACCTCGCACCTGTCGTACCTGCCGCTGTGCCACGTGGCGGAGCAGATGCTCACCACCTTCGTCCCCGTGTACCTGGGCTCGCGCGTGGACTTCGGCGAATCCATCCGCACCGTGCAGGACGACCTGCGCGAGGTGGCGCCCAGCATGTTCCTGGGCGTGCCGCGCATCTGGGAGAAGCTGCACTCGGCCATCTCGATCAAGATGCAGGAGACCGGCGCGTGGCGCCGCGCGCTGTACGAGAAGGCGATGGCGGCCTGCGGGCCGTTCGCGCACAAGTCGGCGGCGCAGCGCAGCTTCGGCGAACGGCTGACGTTCGGGTTCTGGTACCTGCTGGTGTTCCGCGCGTTGCAGAACTTCATCGGCCTGCGCCGCGCCCAGGTGGCGCTGACCGGCGCCGCGCCGATCTCGCCGCTGATCCTGCGCTACTTCCGCACCCTGGGCGTGCCGCTGGTCGAGGTGTACGGCATGACCGAGTCCAGCGGCATGGTGCTGGGGCAGCGCCGCGACGGCATCCGCTGGGGCACCGTGGGCGGCCCCACGGTCGGCGTGGAGGCGCGCACCTCGGAGCAGGGCGAACTGCTCGTGCGCGGCGGCGTGGTATTCCAGGGTTATTACAAGAACCCCGAGGCGACGGCCTCCACCATCGTCGACGGCTGGCTGCGCACCGGCGACGTCGTGGAGCTGAGCGACGGCCACTTCCGCATCGTCGATCGCCTCAAGGACGTGATGATCACCGCGGGCGGCAAGAACCTCACGCCCTCGGAGATCGAGAACACGATGAAGGCCAGCCCCTTCATCAAGGAATGCGTGATCGTTGCCGAGGCGCGCAAGTTCGTCTCGGCCCTGGTGCAGATCGACTTCGAGACGGTGGGCAAGTGGGCCGAGAACCAGCGCCTCGCGTTCACGCATTTCCGCTCGCTGGCCGAGCTGCCGCAGGTGCGCGAGCTGGTGCAGCGCGAGATCCAGCAGGGCAACTCGCGGCTGGCCGAGGTGGCGCACATCCGGCGCTTCCACCTGCTCACGAAGGAGCTGGACCACGACGACGGCGAAGTCACCGCCACCATGAAGGTGCGCCGCGCCAGCATCTACAAGAGCTATGCCGACGAGATCGAAGCGCTCTACCGCTGAGGCGCAGGTGGCCTCGCCGTGGGTGGCGGGGTCCGAGCGCGATCGCCTGCGCGCCACCAAGCGGGAGGCGGTCCTTCGTACGGCCGCCCGCATGTTCAACGAGAAAGGCTTCCATGCCACGTCGCTCGACGAGGTGGCCGAGCGGCTGCACATCACCAAGCCGACGCTGTACTACTACGTCAAGAACAAGGACGAGATCCTGTTCGAGTGCGTGAGCATCGGTCTGCAGATGCTGCAGGACGCCATCGAGGCCGAGCGCGACCGCGGCGGGCGCGCCATCGACCAACTGGCGGCCGCGATGCGCAGCTACGTGGAGATCGTCACGCAGGACTACGGCATGTGCATCATCCGCGTCGGCGAAGACCCGCTGCCGCCGGAGAACCAGCGCGCGCTGCGAAGCTTCAAGGCCCGGCTGGACGCGCACTTCCGCGAACTGGTGCGCCTCGGCATCGAGGAAGGCTCGATCCGCCCCTGCGACCCCAAGATCGCCGCTTTCACCCTGGCCGGTGCGCTCAGCTGGATCGGCCGCTGGTACCGCCCCGAAGGCCCGCTGGCGCCGGCGGAGATCGCCCGCCAGTGCATCGACCTGCTGACGTCGGGGATGTGCACGCCCAGGGGCAGGACGCGGCTGCGGCCGGCGCTGGCGGACACGGCTGCGAAATTGTCGGCCTGACGCCTTTCTAGGCAAATTTCTTATCACGGCCGGGCTCCAAGGCGGCTCCGGTTCCGGGATCATCGCGGTCCTCGCCGGGAGGAAGTTGCGAAATGAGATCGGTGCTCATCGCGGAAGATCACCGCGACCTGGCCGAGTCGCTGATGATGGGACTGGAGCCGCTGGACGTCGAAGTGCGCCTTGCCTTCGACGGCGGCGATGCCGTGCGCCAGGCGCAGGCGCGCCTGCCCGACGTGGCTGTCCTAGACATCGGCCTGCCGGTGCTCGACGGCTACGAGGTCTGCCGCCGGATCCGGGCGCTGCCCGGCGGCGCGCGCGTCCGGGTCGTGGCCCTGACCACCTGGGGCACGGTGGAAGACCGCCTCTCCGGCGCCGATGCCGGTTTCGACGAGCACTGGACCAAGCCGCTCGGGCTGGAGCTGTTCCGCGACCTCACGCGCCGGCTGCTGGCGCGCGAAGTCGCGCGCTGAGCGCGCAGCGCTGCTCTTTCTGCTTCAGTGGGTGACGGTGCCGCGCCAGGCGCCGCTTTCCGCGCCGCGCACTTCCAGCAGATCCTTGAATCGCTTCAGGTTGCCCTTGGCGGCGAACTTCACCGCGCCGAGCGTGACGCCGGCCTTCTCGGCGGCGGTCTCCGGCTGGTAGTCCATCTGCAGCATCACGCGGGTGCGGTTCTCGCCCAGGCGGTGGAAGGTGACCACGCCGGAGTTGCTCGGGCCGTCGGTGCTGCGCCAGGCGATGCGCTGGTCGGGGATCTGCTCGGTGATCTCGGAGTCCCATTCCTTGGTCCTGCCGCCCACCACCGCGCGCCAGTGCAGGTGGGTGTCGTCGATCTGCCGGACCTGCTCCACGCTCGACATGAAGCGGGGGAACTCCTCGAACTGGGTCCACTGGTTGTAGGCGGTGCTCACCGGCACGTCGATGTCGACCGACTCCTCGACGGTGGCCAGGGCGTAGCCCCCGCCGCGGCGGCTGCGCAACTCGTTGGCCAGGAAGGCGCCGCCGGCGACGAAGCCCACGGCGGCGAGCGTGATGGTGGCCCAGGGGAGCTGGCTCACTTCCTCGTCGAGGTCGATGGTGTCGGCGTCGTAGACGACCACCTCGGGGGAGCGGCGGCGCAGCAGGCTGGAGAGCAGCAGCCCTCCCGCGAGATAGGCGGCGATGCGGGGGAGATTGGATTGCATGGCAGGACTTCCTCGTTGTTCGACGAAAAACAGCCATGCTGGCAAGCCCCGCCGCGACCGGGGCAACAGAGTGCAAAGGCGAACCCGGCCGTGCCGGCGGGGCCACACGGTCGCGTACCACGGACCCGCGGGCGGGTGCCGGAAGCGCCAAGCCCGGCCGGGGCCGTCGATGAAATTACAAGGGGATTCGCTCTCCGCCGGGGCGGCCGGGCTTCATTCCAGCGGGGCGGGGCGGCTGCTGCGGCCCTGCTCCAGGTACGGCGCGAGGCTCTCCGAGCCTTCTCCGCTGCGCTGGCCGGCGGGCGGCAGCTCGGCGGCCTGCTGGCGCCGGCGCAAGCCATCCATCAGCCGGCGCACCAGGCCGCTCGGAGGCGGATGGGTGGGCTCGTTCGCCGTCTGGGGTGGTGCGCCGCCGCGCTTCTTCTTCATGGCCGCTGATTCCGTCCTCTGCCCTTTTCTCGAATGGCTCAGCTTCGCCGAGCAAGCGGCGGTTTTCAACAACGGTCGTGAAACAGCGGTAACTCAGCCGTAACGGCGCGGTTCAGTCCGCAGCCGGCCGACTGGAGCGCAGCCAGGTCCACGAGACGCCGATGCCGACGGTGCCGCCCGTGGTCTGGCGCACCAGGGGGCTGTCGCGGTTGACGGCGCCGGCCACCGAATCCAGCCGCGCGAACCCGAACACCGTCCAGTCGCGCGTGAGGTCGTGCGACACCGAAGCGCCCAGGCGCGTGGCCAGCAGGCCGGCCCTGGCGTCGTACGCCGGTCGCGTGGCGGTGGCGAAGCGCGGCTCCACCTCGTAGAAGGTGTTCGCGAGCTTCTCGTCGGCGATCAGCATGCTGAGGCTGGCCGAGACGTTCCAGCCCGGCGCCACCCGCTTGGCCCAGACGATGCCCGGCTGGAACACGGCGCCCTTGTAGTTCAGGCTGTCGCTCAGGTCGAACACCCCGCGCAGCGGCAGGTCGAGGCGCCAGCGGCCGGCTTCGGGAGAGCCGCCCAGGTTCCACTTCAGCCGCGGGCCGGCCTCGACCAGCGTCCCGAGGTTGGGCATGCCGCGCCGGGCGGGGTCGCGGTCGGCGTCCGAGCCGAAGGCGCCGGCCGCGCTGATGTCGAATTCGTAGGTCGGCGTCTTCACCGGCCGCACGCCCACGCCGTCGCTGTCGGCGCGCAGGTAGCGGCCGCGATAGATGAGGTAGGGCAGGGCGATCCCGCGCCGCACGCGCTGGTCGGAGCCGGGGTAGGCCTGCTGCGAGACGCCCAGCGCCACGCCGCCGATCTCCCAGAGCGGCCGCCCCGCGGAATCCTGTGCCAGGGCGCCACCGCTCCAGGCGAGGCAGGCCAGGGCGGCGGCGGGCAGGAGCAGGGGGCGCGCGAGGTTCTTCTGGTTCATGAGGGCGGGGTTCTCGTTGCGAAGCCGACGGTTCTAGCGCAAAAACGCGCCCGCCGGGGGAATCGACACGGGCCGGGCGGCCTTGTTATGGTGCGGGCCATGTGCTTGTCCGCCCGCCTTCTGTCCGCCGCCTGCCTGGCGCTGGCGAGCGGCCTCGCCCCGGCGGCGGACGCCTGGACCGAGCTGGCGCGGTCCGGCGCCGTGGTGCTGTTCCGGCACGCCACCGCGCCCGGCGTCGGCGATCCGCCCCACTTCCGCCTGGACGACTGCGCGACCCAGCGCAACCTGGACGAGCAGGGCCGGGCCGAGGCGCGCCGCCTCGGCGAGCAGTTCCGCCAACGCGGGGTGAACGTCGGCGCGGTGCTGTCCTCCCAGTGGTGCCGCACGCGCGAGACGGCGCGGCTCGCTTTCGGCGACCGCGTGCGCGATGAACCGGCGTTCAATTCCTTCTTCGGCCAGGGCGCGCCGGAACGCGAGGCGCAGACCGAGCGCGCCCGGCGCGTGATCCGCGACTGGAAGGGGCCCGGCGTGCTGGTGATCGTGACGCACCAGGTCAACATCACCGCGCTGACCGGCCACGGCGCGACCTCGGCCGAAGGCGTGGTGGTGCAGCCCACCGCCGAAGGACCGCTGCGCGTGCTGGCCAACCTGCAGCCCTGAATGGCCACGGCCTCGACCCCGCTCAACGCGCAGGCCGGCGAGGCGCCGCCGCGCCGCATCCTGCCGGTGATCGTGCTGGCGCAGTTCGCGGGCACCTCGCTGTGGTTCGCGGTGAACGCCGTCATGCCGGACCTCCAGCGCGCCTGGGGACTGCCGGCCACGGCGGTCGGCACGCTGTCGTCGGCCGTGCAGCTGGGGTTCGTCGCCGGCACGCTGGTGTTCGCGCTGGCGATGCTGGCCGATCGGCTGCCGCCCACGCGCGTGTTCCTGGCCTGCTCGCTGCTGGGCGCCGTGGTCAACGCCGCCATGCTGCTGGCCGACGGCAACCTGCCGCTGCTGGTCGCGTTGCGTTTCGTCGTGGGGTTCCTGCTCGCCGGCATCTACCCGGTGGGCATGAAGATCTCGGCCGCCTGGTTCCGCCAGCGCCTGGGCGCGGTGCTCGGCGTGCTGGTCGGCGCGCTGGTGCTGGGCACGGCGCTGCCGCACGGCCTGCGGGCGCTGGCTTCGCTGGGCGCGGAAGGCCAGGTGCCGTGGCAGTCGGTCGTGCTCGCGG
>JAEWBU010000138.1 GCA_023390985.1 Pseudomonadota bacterium | reverse complement strand
GCCAGCACCTCGGCATCCGTCAGCTCCTCCGCCGGTTTGGTCTTCCAGTTGTTGGCGAGCTTCGGGTCTTTCTTGACGTTGACGAGAGGGGGAGGAGTGAGCACGGATGAAGAAGGGGTCTGGGTGTAGCTGGCCTTGGCGGCGGTGGACGCGACCGACTGCGCCATCGAAGGCACGGTGATCTGCGCCAGCCGGGCCGACGGCCGGGTCGCTCGGGCGGGCGTGGCCTGCGACTGTGCGGCGGGAGGCCGCGGCGGCATGGCCGGTGCCGGCGCCGGAGCGGCGGCTACGGGGGTTGGTCGGGTGCTCGCCCGGGGGGCTGCGGGAGTGGCGGCCTTGGGAGCGGCGATCGGGGTCTTCTTGGCGGCCGCCTTGGCGGGCGCGGTGGTTTTCTTCGGTGCCGGTGTCGCTTTCTTCGGTGCGGCTTTCACGGGAGCCGCCTTCTTCGCGGCCGCCGTCTTGGCGGGAACCTTGGCCGGTGTCTTGGCCTTGGCGGGAACAGCCTTCTTCGCGGGTGCCTTCTTGGCCGCGGCCTTGGCGGCCGGCTTGGCCACCTTGGCCGGGCTCTTCGCCTTGGCCTTGGGGGCCGCTTTGGCGGCCTTCGCCGGCGCCTTCGGTTGGGGCTTCACGTCCTGTCTCCTCGCAGCGCCGGCTCGGGGATGCGAGATGCTCCCGGCAAGCGTCGTTTCTCTGGGGTGGCCTTCATCGGAGCGAGTTATACCCTGATTGTCGGGCTCGTTACGGGGCGTTTTCGCGCGCCGCCGCACTGCGCCGGCCTCGCGTTCCCCCGTGGACACAGGCCTGTCGAGGGGAAACCCCATCTTTTGCAAAAGCGAGACAGTCATGTGGCCGGCTCCTCCCTTCCGGACCGCGCGAGCCTAACTCAAGCGCGAGCCCCGGGGATGACGGTTCCGCTCAGGCGAGGCACTGCTCCAGTCCCTGCAGGAAGATGTCGCGCGGCAGGTCGATGCCGATGAACACCATCTTGCTGCCGCGGGCCTCGCCCTCGGCCCAGTTGGGCCCCAGGTCGCTGCCCATCAGCTGGTGCACGCCCTGGAAGATCACCTTGCGCTCGGTGCCCTTCATGTTCAGCACGCCCTTGTAGCGCAGCATGCGCGGGCCGTAGATGTTCACCACGGCTCCGAGAAAGTCCTCCAGACGGGCTGGATCGAACGGACGGTCGGACCGGAAGACGAAGCTCTTGACGTCGTCGTCGACGTGGTGGTGGTGGCCGTGGCCGCCGTGCGCGTGCGAGGGATGGCTGCAGTGCTCGCCATGCTCGTGGTCATGGTCGTGTTCGTGGTCGTGGTGGTCGTGCTCGTCCTCCTTCAGGAAGTCCGGGTCGATGTCCAGCTTGGCGTTCAGGTTGAAGCCGCGCAGGTCGAACACGTCACTGATGGCCACGTCGCCGAAATTCACCGCCTTCTGCGGCGCACGCGGGTTCATGTGCTTGAGGCGGTGCATCAGCGCCTCGGTCTCGTCGCGCGCGACCAGGTCGGTCTTGCTGATGAAGAGCTGGTCGGCGAAGCCCACCTGCCGGCGCGCCTCCTGCCGGTCGTTCAGCTGCTGCGCCGCGTGCTTGGCATCCACCAGCGTCAGGATGGAGTCCAGCAGGTAGGTCTCGGCGATCTCGTCGTCCATGAAGAACGTCTGGGCCACCGGGCCGGGGTCGGCCAGGCCGGTGGTCTCGATGACCACGCGGTCGAAGTCCAGCAGGCCTTTGCGCTTCTTGGCGGCCAGCAGCTGCAGCGTCGCGCGCAGGTCCTCGCGGATCGTGCAGCAGATGCAGCCGTTGCTCATCTGCACGATCTGTTCCTTCGACTCGGTGACGAGGATGTCGCTGTCGATGTTCTCCTCGCCGAACTCGTTCTCGATGACGGCGATCTTCTGGCCGTGCGCCTCGCTGAGCACGCGCTTGAGCAGCGTGGTCTTTCCGGATCCGAGGAAGCCGGTGAGGATGGTGGCGGGGATGAGGCTCATGGCGGGGGGTCCTTCGCGGGAGGCGGGAGTTTAGCGGGCAAAGGCCGGCCATGCCGGAGGCGCGGTCGGGCCTTTCGCCAGCTCATCGGCGCACGATCACCAGCCCCTTGAGGTACTCGCCCTCGGGGAACATCAGGGTCATCGGATGGTCGGGCGCCCCGCCCAGCCGCTGGGTCACGTAGCCGTCCACGCCCGCGTCGATGGCGGCCGAGGCGACGATCTTGTGGAACAGGTCGGCGCTGATGCCGCCTGAGCAGGAGTAGGTGAACAGCACCCCGCCCGGCTCCAGCAGCTTGAGCGCCAGCCGGTTGATGTCCTTGTAGGCGCGGGCGGCCCGTTCGGCGTGGGCGACGGTAGGCGCCAGCTTGGGCGGGTCGAGCACGATCGCATCGAAGCGCCGCCCTTCCTCGCCGAAGCGGCGCAGGCTGGCGTTGACGTCGGCATCGAGGAACTCGGCCTTGGCCGGGTCCAGGCCGTTCAGGGCTATGTTCGCGCGCGCACGCTCCAGTGCCGGACCGGACGAGTCGACCGAGACCACCTCGGCCGCGCCGCCCGCGAGCGCGGCCACGCTGAAACCGCCGGTGTACGAGTAGCAATTCAGCACCCGCCGGAAGCCCAGGCGCCGCGTGTGCTCGGCGAACAATCGGCGGCTGTCGCGCTGGTCCAGGTAGTAGCCGGTCTTGTGGCCGGTGGCGATGTCCAGGCCCAGGCGCCAGCCGTGTTCGCGCAGCACCAGTTCCGTGGGGCCTTCGCCACGCAGCCAGCCGGCTTCCTGCGGCAGCCCCTCGAGCGCGCGGGAGCTGGTGTCCGAGCGCTCGTAAAGGCGCGACAGGCCCGTCACCCGCAGCAGGGCATCGGCCAGCACCGGCTTCCAGCGCTGCGCGCCCGCGGACAGGAACTGCGCCACGAGCGTGTCGCCGTAGCGGTCCACGATCAGGCCCGGCAGGCCGTCGGACTCGCCGTGCACCAGCCGAACGCCGTCGCTGTCGATGAAGAAGCGCTCGCGGGCGCGCACGGCCGCGGCGATGCCGGCTTCGAAGAAGGCGGGATCGATGCGCCGGTCCTGATCGAAGCTCCAGCAACGCGCCCGGATGCGCGACGCGGGGCTGAAAGCGGCCCAGGCCAGGAACGCGCCGTCGTGGGACTCGATGCGAACGGTCTCGCCCGGATCGGCGCCGCCCCGCGCGATGGCGGATTCGAAGACCCAGGGATGGCGCCGCTGCAACGAACGCTCCTTGCCCGGGCGCAGGCGTATGGATTTCATGCCCCGATTGTCCAACCCCAAGCACAATGGCGATCCGGATGGATGAGTTGGGGGCGGGACGGATGGGGTGTTGGAGGTGGCGGAGCGTCGGACTCGCGCTGTTCGTCGCGATGGCGCTCTGGCTCGCGGTGCCGCTTCCGGCAGCCGCTGACGACACGGTGGTCACCCTCGGCGGCCCGCAGGGCCAGCAATCCCTGGGCTCCTCCGGCCAGGCCTGGCTGGATGCGACCGGCACCCTCGACATCGACCGCATCGCGAAAGGCACCGGCGTCGAGTGGCACTCGACCCGGGAGGGGGCCATCCACCGGCTGCGCGGCGGCCAGGCGCTCTGGTTCCGCTTCACGGTCGCGGAAATGGACGCCGCCGAGCGCTGGTACCTCGAGATTCCCTACCCCGCGGTGAACCGGGTCACGCTGTACACGAAGGATCACGCCGGCAACTGGACGACGCTGGCCGCGGGCGACTCGCTGCCGGTGGCCGACTGGCCGCTGCCGCACCGCCATCCCGTGATGCCGCTGGTGCTCACGCCCGGAAAGCCGCAGCAATTCTTCCTTCGGGTCGACAACACCCAGAGTTTCAGCGCGCCGCTGAACTTCACCAGCGAGCGGCAGCTGGTGCGCGCCGAGCAGCGCACCGCGCTGGTCCTGGGCCTGTATTTCGGCCTGGCGGGCCTGACGGTGATGCTGGCGCTGGCATTCGCGGTGGCCCAGCGCCAGGCCGTGTTCGCCCTGTACGCGGTGGCCGTGATCATGCTGGCGCTGACCCAGGCTTCGATCACGGGCATCGCGGGCCTGCACCTCTGGCCGCGGCTGCCGTGGTGGAACGACATCGCCGTGATGGTCTTCCCGATGCTCGGGATGGCCACCCTGCTCAGCTTCTTCCCCGCCGCCGTCTCCGTCGCGCAGCGCGCGCCGCGCCTGAACCGCGCCCTGCAGGCGCAGGCCGTGGCCACGCTGCTGGCCGTGGTGGCGCTGGTGGTCGCGGAGCCCGGCATCCGCTACGGCATCATGGTGGCGCCCATCGTGCTGGGCATGACCGTGGGCATCGCCGTGCTGCTTTGGGCGGCGCGCCGCGGCGACCGCCACGCCCTCTGGCTGCTGGTCGGGCTGGCGCCGGTGGCGGTGTGCTCCATGTTCCCGCTGGCGCGGTCGGGCGGGCTGATGCCGGTCAACTTCTGGACCACGCACGCGATGCAGATCGCCATCGCGTTCGAGCTGCCGGTGCTGATGGCCGTGCTGATCGTGCGCAGCCAGGACCGGCGCGAGAACTGGCGCCGGCTGCACGGGCTGGAGCGCACCGACCCGGCCACCGGCCTGATCAACGACCAGGTGTTCAGCGACCGCCTGGCCGGCCTGGTGGCCCGCAGCTCACGGCTCAAGCACCAGGGCCTGGTGCTGCTGGTGGACATCGCCAACATCGAGCAGCTGCGGCGCGACTTCGACCGGCGCTCGGCGGAGGAGATGCCGCTGCAGGTGGCCGCCCGGCTTCTGTCGGTGGCGCGGGACATCGACAGCGTGGCGCGCCTCTCGGAGCACCGCTTCGGCATGCTGGTCGAAGGCCCGCTCAGCGCCGACGAAGCCGCCGGCACCGGCACCAAGGTGGTGGCGCGCTGCCTGATGCCGTTCAAGGGCAAGCCGGTCGAATGGGTGGCGCAGGTGCGCGTGGCGCAGAGCCTGGTGCCCAACGGCATCGAGGCGCACAAGCTGGTCGATCGCCTGGAGGCCGCCCTGGCCGCCGTGCCGGCGCACAGCCGGCGCGCGGTGTTTACGGTTCATTAGGGGCGAGGGGCGAGAGGCTAGGGGCGAGGGAAACAGCCGTCCATTCCCTCCCTCGTCCCTCGCCCCTAGTCCCTTTTCTTCAGCGCCCGCGGATGCGCCGCGTCGTACGCCTTGGCCAGGTGCTGGAAATCCAGCCGCGTGTAGACCTGCGTGGTGGCGATGTTGGCGTGGCCCAGCAGCTCCTGCACCGCGCGCAGGTCGCCGCTGGACTGCAGCACATGGCTGGCGAACGAATGCCGCAGCATGTGCGGATGCACGGGTACGGCCAGGCCCGCGCGCATGCTGCGCTGTTTCAGCCGCAGCCAGACCGACTGCGCGCTCAGGCGCTTGCCGCGGATGCCGATGAACAGGGCCGGGTCGCCGCCGGCCAGCTGGCCGCGCGCTTCGATCCAGTCCCGGAGCGCTTCCATCGCCTTGCTGCCGACCGGCACGGTGCGGCGCTTGCTGCCCTTGCCCAGCACGTGGGCCTCGGCGGACTCCATGTCGATCCAGCCGCGGGCGGCCGTGCTGGCTGCGGCATCCAGCCCGACCAGCTCGCCCACGCGCAGGCCGCAGCCGTAGAGCAGTTCGACCAGCGCTGCGTCGCGCACTTCGAGCAGGGGATCGGCTTCGGCATCCAGGTGGTCGGCCAGCTGCATCGCGTCATCCACGCCCAGCGCCTTGGGCAGCGGACGCGGGGACCGAGGCGCGCGCACGTCCTGCACCGGGTTGCTGGGCACGCGGCCATGGCGGCCCAGCCAGGTGTAGAAGCCGCGCCAGCCGGAGAGGATGAGGGCGATGCCGCGACCGCTGCGCCCCGCGCCGTGCATCTGAGCCACCCAGCGGCGCACGTGGGCGGTCTGCACGTTCAGCAGGGCGACGCCCGCGGCCGCGGCGTTTTCGCGCAGCCGGGCGAGGTCCAGGGAGTACAGCTCGACGGTGCGGTCGGCCAGGCGCTTCTCGACCCGGACGTACTCCAGGTACTGCTCGACCAGCGCCTGGTCGTCCTGCCCCATCGCTACTCGTCGCGCAGGCGGGAGAGCGCGGCGGACGCCAGTTCGGCGATGCGCTCGAGGAAGTCGGTGCCCATGCCCGCGGCGAAACGCTGCGGATCCGGCGAGGCCAGCACCAGCATGCCGAAGGCCTTGGACGCGTTCTGCAGCGCGCCGGCGCGCAGCGGCAGCAGCGCCACCGACATGGCCATCGCCGTGTCGTCCAGCCAGTTCACCGCCTCGAAGCCGGAGTTCACGCCGCAATAAGGCTGGGTGAGCGAGGAAGCGAAGCTCCTGGCGTCCTCGCTGACGCCGGCCGCGAACGGCTCGCCGGCGAACTGCGGCGCCACGTCCCAGACCTTGATGCCCACCTGCGGCACCATGAACTGGGCCTGGATCTCCGACGCGATGGTGGCCGGCAGCGCATGCGGCGAACCCACCAGCATCACGCTGCGGATCCAGCGGTGCAGCCGGTCGGCGATCACCACGTTCTCGTTGCCGTTGCGCACCATCTCCATGATGCGGTGCTCCAGCGCCTTGATCTTGTCGCGAAGCATCTCGGCCTGGCGCTCCTGCAGGCTCACCGCGCGGTGGCCGTGCGGGCTGGTCAGCTGCACGCTGGCCAGCAGCTGGGCGTGGCGCTCGAAGAAGTCGGGCGTGTTCACCAGGTAGTTGGCGATGTCGTCCTCGGTGATGGGAGGGATGCTGTTGGAGAGGGTCATTCGGGGATCTCGATCTCGCCTTCGAACACGGTGACGGCGGGGCCGGTCATCAGGACGGGCGAGTTGCCGCCGGCCCATTCGATGGTCAGCATGCCGCCGCGGGTCTGCACGTCCACGCGCGCATCCAGCCGGCCGAGCCGGATGCCGGCCACCACGGCCGCGCAGGCGCCGGTGCCGCAGGCCAGCGTTTCGCCGGCGCCGCGTTCCCACACGCGCAGGTTCACCCGCCCGCGCTCGACCACCTGCAGGAAGCCGGCGTTCACGCGGCGCGGGAAGCGCGGATGGTTCTCGATCTGCGGGCCCCATTCGTGCACCGGCGCGGTGGCCACGTCGTCCACCTCCAGCACCGCGTGCGGGTTGCCCATGGACAGCACGGCCACCGGCACGATGGGCGCGCCGGCGCGGGTGCCCAGCGCCAGCTTCCACTTGTGCCAGCCGCCGTCGGTCTGCGGGTCGAGGCCGGCGGTGTCGAAGGGGACTTCGGCCGGCTCGAAGATCGGCGGGCCCATGTCGACCGTGACACGGCCGTCGGAGTTCAGGCGCGGCTCGATCACGCCCGACAGCGTGCGTACGCGCACGCTGTCGCGGTCGGTCAGGCCCTTGTCGCGCACGAAGCGCGCGAAGCAGCGCGCGCCGTTGCCGCACTGCTCGACTTCGCCGCCGTCGGCGTTGTGGATGACGTATTCGAAGTCGATGCCTTCGGCGGGCGAAGGCCGCACCGTCAGCACCTGGTCGGCGCCGACGCCGAAATGGCGGTCGGCCAGCCAGCGGTACTGGTCGGGCCGCAGGTCCAGCCGCCGGGCGGTCTCGTCGAGCACCACGAAGTCGTTGCCCGCGCCCTGCATCTTGGTGAACCGGATACGCATGAGCGGATTATCGGCGCTGAACGGGCGTTGTCACCGGCGCCCGCCCGAGCGGCCGCGCCGGAAATGCTGTAATTCCTCGATGGTCAGAGCCACCCAACTGCTGCACACCCAGCGCGAGCCGGTGCCCACCCGCGCCGCGGCCACCGTGATCCTGATGCGCGACACGCCGCAGGGCCCCGAGCTGCTGATGACCCGCCGCTCGCCCCAGGCCAGCTTCGCGCCGGGCGCCTACGTGTTCCCCGGCGGCGGCATCGACCCGGCCGACACCGAGGCGCACGCCATCGCGGCGCGCCGGCCCGGCCAGGCCGACGGCCCGCTCACCCAGGCGATCGCCGCCATCCGCGAGAGCTTCGAGGAACTGGGCGTGCTGCTGGCGCGCCACGCCGACGGCCGATTCGCCGACGGCGCGGACATCGCCGCGCTGGACCGCCACGCGCCCTTCGCCGCGCAATGCCGGGAACGCGGCCTGACGCTCGCCGCCGACCAAGTCTTCGTGCTGGCCCACTGGACCACCGACCGCGACCTGCCGCGCCGCTTCGAGGTGCCTTTCCTGGTCGCGCGCATGCCCGAGGGCCAGGAGCCGGTCGCCGACGAAGCCGAGCAGTTCGAGCCGGTCTGGGTGCGCCCGGCCGACGCGCTGGAGCGCCACCGCGCGGGCCGGTTCTTCATGATCTTCCCGACCATCCGCACGCTGGAGCGGCTGCAGGCCTTCGCCAGCGTGCAGGCGCTGCTGGACGCCTGCGCAAGCGAGCAGCCGCTGTGGACCAGCTGCCCGCGCGCCGGCACCCTGGCCGGCAAGGAGGCGCGCTACATGGAGCACGACCTGCCGTTCGGCGAGCTGGAACTGGTCTCGCCCGACGGGCAGATCGTCCATGCGCTCGACTGGCAGAACGAGCGGCCGGTGCCGCTGCTCAAGAACGTGATGCGGCTGACGGCCGGCAATCCGGGCGTGATGACGGGTCCCGGCACCAACAGCTACATCGTGGGCGACGCGGCCACGGGCTACTTGGTGATCGATCCGGGCCCGAACGACGAGCAGCACCTCCGGCGCATCCACGAGGCCACCGGCGGCGCCATCCGCACCATCGTGTGCACGCATTCGCACTCCGACCATTCGCCGGGCGCGCGGCCATTGCAAGCACTGTGCGCGCGCAAGCCGCCGATCCTGGGCCTGGCCTCGCGGCCGACGGCGCGCCCGGGCAGCGCCTTCACGCCCGACCGCGAACTCGCCGACGGCGAACTGCTGGGCCTGGGCGGCGGCGGCCAGGAACACCACCTGAAGGTGATCCACACGCCGGGTCACGCGGCCAACCACCTGTGCCTGGTGCTGGTGGAAGACGGCCTGCTGTTCTCGGGCGACCACATCCTCAACGGCAGCACCACCATCGTCGATCCGCCCGACGGCGACATGACGGCCTACCTGGACTCGCTGGACCGCCTGACCGCGGCCTGCAAGGAGCACGGCATCGCCTTCATCCTGCCGGCGCATGGCTACGTGATGGGATCGGCACTGCAGCAGATCGCGAAGCTGAAGGCGCACCGCCTGCAGCGCGAAACCAAGGTGATCGCCGCGATGCGGGCGCGCCCGGGCGCCTCGCTGGAAGACTGGGTGCCGCTGGCCTACGACGACGTGCCGCCGCGGATGTGGCCGATGGCGCAGCGGTCGCTGACGGCGCACGTGCAGCGCATCCAGGCGTTGGGCCTGGCCTGACGCTGCACGCGAAAGAAGTTGTGAAGCTCGCCGATAGGCCGGATTCTGTGCGGCGCGGTTGCCCGCGCCGTGACCGCCATTCATCTGGGCCGGGGGTCGCCCACCCGGCTCGGTGCTACCTACCCGCCGGCTCCGCGGAGCCACATCATCGCCGGCCTATTTGGTATTGCTGCGCGTAGAGATTGCCCGTTTCACCCGGCGGACCCTTGCGGACCCGCCGACTCGTCTCTGTTGCTCTGATCCTCACCTCGCGGTGGACAGGTGTTGCCTGCTACGCTGCCCTGTGCAGTCCGGACCTTCCTCCAGTGCCACCTTTCGGTGATTGCACCAGCGGCGGCCTGGCGTGCTTCACAGCCCGTATTATCCCGGACCCGGCCCGCGCTTCGCGGGCCGCCTGCTTGATCGACACAAGCCTTGATCCGACTTTCCGAACTCAAGCTCCCGCTCTCGCAAGCGGAGCAGCCCGAAGCCCCGCTGCGCACCGCCGCCGCGGCCGTGCTGGACCTGCCTGAATCCGCCATCGCCCGCCTGGAGGTCTTCAAGCGCAGCTTCGACGCGCGCAAGGCCGACCTGCTGGCCGTGTTCATCGTGGACGTCGCGCTGGCCGACCCTGCGGGCGAACCGGCCGTGCTGCAACGGCTCGCGAAACACCCGCACGTCGCCCCCACGCCCGACATGGCCTGGCGCCCGCCGGTGACCGCCGCCGCCGAGCCCGACCCGCGCCCGGTGGTGATCGGCTTCGGTCCCTGCGGCATCTTCGCGGCCCTGGTGCTGGCCCAGATGGGGCTGAAACCCATCGTGCTGGAACGCGGCAAGACCGTCCGCGAGCGGACCAGGGACACCTGGGGCCTGTGGCGCAAGCGCGAGCTGCATCCGGAGAGCAACGTGCAGTTCGGCGAGGGCGGCGCCGGCACCTTCTCCGACGGCAAGCTCTACAGCCAGATCAAGGATCCGCGCCACCTCGGCCGCAAGGTGATGACCGAGTTCGTCCAGGCCGGCGCGCCCGAGGACATCCTGTACGTCGCCCATCCGCACATCGGCACCTTCAAGCTGGTGAAGGTGGTCGAGCGCCTGCGCGAGCAGATCGTTTCGCTGGGCGGCGAGATCCGCTTCCAGCGGCGCGTGACCGACTTCCACATCGACGACGGCCGGCTGCGCGGCCTGACCGTGCTGCACCAGGACACGGGCGAGACGTCCGAGCTTCGCGCCGACCACGTGGTGCTGGCCCTGGGCCACAGCTCGCGCGACACCTTCGAGGCGCTGCACCGCCGCGGCGTGCACCTGGAAGCCAAGCCGTTCTCGATCGGTTTCCGCATCGAGCATCCGCAGGGGATGATCGACCGCGCCCGCTGGGGCAAGCATGCCGGCCATCCGCTGCTGGGCGCGGCCGACTACAAGCTCGTGCACCACGCGAGCAACGGGCGCGCCGTCTACAGCTTCTGCATGTGTCCGGGCGGCACCGTGGTGGCGGCGACCTCGGAGCCGCAGCGCGTCGTCACCAACGGGATGAGCCAGTACTCGCGCAACGAGCGCAACGCCAACGCCGGCATCGTCGTCTCCATCGACCCGGGCGATTTCCCCGGCGGCCCGCTGGCCGGCGTGGCGCTGCAGCGCGAGCTGGAGTCGCGCGCCTTCGTGCTGGGCGGCGGCACCTACGAGGCGCCGGGCCAGCTGGTGGGCGACTTCATCGCGGGCAAGCCGTCGACGCAATTCGGCGACGTGCTGCCTTCCTACAAGCCCGGCGTGAAGCTGGGCGATCTCCATCCCTCGCTGCCGTCCTACGCCATCGAGGCGATGCGCGAAGCGCTGCCGGCGTTCGGCCGCAAGATCAAGGGCTTCGACCGCCACGACGCGGTGCTGACCGGCGTCGAGACACGAACCTCCTCGCCGGTGCGCATCACGCGCGGCGACGATCTCCAGAGCCTGAACGTGCGCGGCATCTACCCGGCCGGCGAAGGCGCGGGCTACGCGGGCGGCATCCTGTCGGCCGGCGTGGACGGCATCAAGGTGGGCGAAGCGGTCGCGCGGAACATCGCGGGCGCCTCCATCCGAGCAGAACTGACCTCATGAACGACGAAACCAAAGGCGCTGCCGCTCCCCAGCCGCAGCAGAAGAAGAAGCGCAACGCCGGACGCCCGCTGCATCCGATGCTGCACACCCTGTTCGAGCTGTATCCGCACCTGTTCGGCGCGCGCTTCCTGCCGCTGAAGCTGGGCGTGTTCGAGGAAATGGTCGCCGCGCATCCCGACCGCCTGAAGCCCGAGGAGCTCAAGGTCGCGCTGGGCCTGCACACGCGATCGACGCGCTACCTGGAAGCCGTGGCCGGCGGCGTGCCCCGGCACGACCTGCAGGGGCAGCCGGTGGAACCGGTCGCGCCGGAGCACGTGCACCACGCCATCCTGGAGCTGTACCGGCGCAAGAGCGGCACGCCGCAGGAGCCGGCGGCGCGCCAGCGCGCGGTGACGCAGCTGCTGCAGGCCATCGAACGTTCCGGGCTGGGCCGCGACGGCTATCGCGAGCGCTTCGGGGCCGGTCCCGACTACGCGGTGTCCCTGCTGGACGACGCCCTCATGGCGCTGGGCCAGCGCTCGGCGCGTCAGGAGGCGCTCAAGCGCGCCTTCCAGGGCAGCGGCAAGAGCGCGGAGGAGTTCGCGGAGATGTACGGGCTGAGCGCCGCGGAAGTGAAGGCTCTCGACGCTTGATCGTCATCCCCGCGGAGGCGGGGATCCAGTACGTCCGCTTTCGCGGACTGCCGGAAGCCCTGGATTCCCGCCTTCGCGGGAATGACGGAAATGAAAAAGCCGCCCGGAGGCGGCTTTTTCTCGAGGCGCGGGGATCAGGCGTGCGCCGACTGCAGCGCGGCGATGCGCTCCTCGATCGGCGGGTGCGTGGAGAACAGCTTGCCGACGCCCGAGGTGATGCCGGCGGCCTGCAGGCCCTTGGGCAGCTCGCCCGGCACCATGCCGCCGAGGCGGGCCAGCGCATTGATCATCGGCTGGCGGCGGCCCATCAGGTCGGCCGCGCCGCGGTCGGCGCGGAATTCGCGCTGGCGCGAGAACCACGCCACGATCATGGCGGCCAGGAAGCCCAGCAGGATGTCCAGCACGATCGTCGTGACCATGTAGCCGATGCCGGGGCCCGAGCGCTGCTCGCCGCGGCTGAGCCAGCTGTCGACCAGGTAGCCGATGACGCGCGACAGGAACACCACGAACGTGTTCATCACGCCCTGGATCAGCGTCATGGTGACCATGTCGCCGTTGGCGATGTGCGCCACCTCGTGGCCGATGACGGCCTCGACCTCTTCGCGCGTCATGCCCTGCAGCAGGCCGGTGGACACCGCGACCAGCGCGTTGTTCTTGAAGGCGCCGGTGGCGAAGGCGTTGGGCTCGCCCTCGAAGATGCCGACCTCGGGCATGCCGATGCCGGCCTTGTCGGCGAACTTGCGCACGGTCTCGACGATCCAGCGCTCGTCCGGGCCCTCGGCGCCCGTGATCAGCTGGACGCCCGAGCTCCACTTGGCGATGGTCTTGGACAGCAGCAGCGAGATGATCGCGCCGCCGAAGCCCATGACGAAGGCGAAGCCCAGCAGCGCGCCGAGGTTCAGCCCGTTGGCGGTGAGGTAGCGGTTGACGCCCAGCAGGTTGGCGACGATGCCCAGCACCACCACGACCGCGAGGTTGGTGGCCAGGAACAGGACGATTCTTTTCATATGGCTCCGTAGTGAAGTCCGGTGGGTCTACAGCGCGCCAGATGAGGCTGGCGGTGCCGCTTTCAAGTCCGGCCGCCGCGCATTCTGCCCTGCCTCACCGGCGTCGCGGCCGGAATACCAGGGAGTCGTCGTAGAACGAAAAGTTCAGGTTGGATGGATCCCAGCCGGGGATGCCCATCAGCGGCAGGGGCGTGAACGGCTTGGACCCGAGCCGCTCAGGCGTGCAGCGCGCGGCGAGCCAGGTGTCGGCCTGGGATAGGTCGCTCAAGGCGCACGGTTCGCACCAGACGTGGGCGGTCAGGTCCTTGCGCGGCGCCGCCAGCTTTTCCAGCAGCGCGTGTCCGACCACCACCATCCGGGCTTCGGACCAGCGCGGCCGCAGATCGACGAAGAGCCGGCGCCAGGCGCGCTCCAACAAGGCGTCCCACAGCGGCGCGGGCGCGTCCAACAGGGCGCCGTTCTCATCGAACAGCGTGATCGCGTCGCGCACCGCGCCCCGCCGGCCGGCGATGCCGTTCGCCGCGATCTCGGCGGCCTGCAGCTCGTTCAGGCGTGACTTGGTGCGCGGCAGGCGATGCCAGACCAGGCCGTTGAAGAAGTCGTGCAGGTTCTCGCGGGTGGGGCACTCGCGGCGGTCGAAGATGAAGCGCTCGTAGGGAACGCCTTCGGGGAGCGCATCCTGGGGGACGAAGCGGACAGGGCCGCCGGCGTGCGCGTTGAGCGCGGCTGGAAGGGTCGCGCCGGTCGACCGGAGCTCTTCAACCGAGCGTCCCGGCCCGCGCCACTCCGCGTACCACGGAGCCTCCCAGTCCAAGCCGCCGGGCAATTCAGTCCAGGCGCCGCAGCTTGTTCGGCTGGCGCGCGGGGGTCAGTTCGACCGGCAGGCCGAGCTTCTTGAAGAACGCGGTCGCGCTGGCGCTCTTCGTCATCAGCTTCGCGTCGCGCAGCTTCTTGACGACCGTGTTCAGTTCGACGGGCTCGCCCTCGATGAACTGCGGAAATTCCTCCAGCAGCGTCCAGACCTCGGACGCAGGATCCGCGGCGGGCGATTTCGCCGCGGCCGCCTTCTTTGCGGCCTTGCGCGCGCGAGGCGCCGGCGCGGGCGCGGGTGCCGGCGGCGGTTCGACGTCGGCCCGCGACGAGAGTGGAACCACTTCGGCGTACACCCGCTTGAGCACCCCGAGGTCCGCCTTGTGCTCCTGGGCATAGCACAGCACCCGGCGTCCGGATTCGCGCAGGCGCACCGCCAGCGGCGCGAAGTCGCCGTCGCTCGAGCCGATGGCCACCGTGGCCGGGAGGTGACCGGCATGCAGCAGGTCCATCGCATCCACGACCAGCGCGGCATCGGTCGTTCCCTTGCCCTGGTTCACGATGGCGCGCGCGGCATGCTTCTGCAGCACGTCGCGTGCGGCCGCCAGCGTCTCCGGGCTGCCGTACGCGCGCAGGACGCAGACCGTGAAGCCGCGCGCACGGAGATCGGCGATCGCCTTGTCCGCCAGGTCGGATGCGAGGTTGTCGGCGTCGACCAGCAACGCCACGGGAATCCGCGCGGAGGTGCTCACGCCGCCGCGGCCGCCTTCCACCGCAGCGTCTCACCCGCCCGCAGGGGCTTGAGCTGCGCCTCGCCGAAGGCGTAGCCCTCCGGGACGGTCCAGTCCTGGCGCTCGAGCGTGAGCGTGCCGGTGTTGCGCGGCAGGCCGTAGAAGTCGGGGCCGAAGAAGCTCGCGAAGCCTTCCAGGCGGTCCAGCGCGCCCGCGGCGTCAAAGGCCTCGGCGTACAGCTCCATCGCGGCATGCGCCGTGTAGCAGCCGGCGCAACCGGTCGCGTGCTCCTTCAGGTGCGCCGGATGCGGCGCGCTGTCGGTGCCCAGGAAGAACTTCGGGCTGCCGGAAGTCGCGGCCTCCACCAGCGCGACGCGGTGCACTTCGCGCTTGAGCACCGGCAGGCAGTAGTAGTGCGGCCGGATGCCGCCGGTGAAGATGGCGTTGCGGTTGTAGAGCAGGTGGTGCGCCGTGATGGTGGCGGCGGTCAGCGGGTCGGCGTCGCGGATGTACTGCGCCGCCTCGCGCGTGGTGATGTGCTCCATCACGATCTTCAGGCCGGGGAAGTCGCGGCGCAGCGGGATCAGCTGCTCGTCGATGAACACCGCCTCGCGATCGAACAGGTCCACCTCGGGCGAGGTGACCTCGCCGTGCACCAGCAGCGGCAGGCCCTCGCGCTGCATCGCCTCCAGCGTGCGGTGGGTCTTGCGGATGTCGGTGACGCCGAAGTCGCTGTTGGTGGTGGCTCCGGCCGGATAGAGCTTGAGCGCCACCACGCCGGCCTCGCGCGCGCGGCGGATCTCGTCGGGCGGCAGGTTGTCGGTGAGGTACAGCGTCATCAAAGGCTCGAAGGCCAGGCCCTTCGGCACCGCGGCGCGGATCCGGTCGCGGTAGGCCGCCGCCTGCGCGGCCGTGGTCACCGGCGGCTTCAGGTTGGGCATGATGATCGCGCGGCCGAACTGGGCCGCCGTGTGCGGCACCACCGCGGACAGCGCCGCGCCGTCGCGCACGTGCAGGTGCCAGTCGTCGGGGCGGGTGAGGGTCAGGGAATCGGGCATACGGACCCGATTGTCCCAGACGGGCTGGCGCTCAGCGGCCGGGCGCGTGCCGGAAAGCGGAAGGCGTCATGCCCGTGTGGTCGCGGAACACACGGCTGAAATGCGAGGGGTTGCCGAAGCCCCACGACAGGGCGATGTCGGTGATCGGCCGCGCGTTCGCCCCGCCCTGCTGCAGTTCGCGGACGCAGGCTTCCAGCCGCAGGCGCTGCACGTGCGCCGCGATCGATTCGCCCTCGCCGGCGAAAGCGTTGTACAGGTGGCGGCGGCTGCAGTTGAGGGCGCGCGCGATGGTGTCCACCGACAGGTCCGGGTCGCGCAGGTGCTGCCGCACGTAGGCCAGAATGCGATCGCGCAGGGCCTCGCGCTGGGTGAGGCCGGTTTCCTGTCCGGCCAGCTCCATCAGCGAGAGCCTGACCAGTTGCTTGATCAGCTCGCCGGCGCCCTGGGCCGCCGCCTCGCTCATGTGCGGCAGTTCCAGGTAGGTGTTGCGCATGGTCTCCAGCGCCACCCGCGAGATGCCGCTGGCGCCCAGGCGGCGCGCCATCACGCCGTCGAAGCGCTGGCCCCGTTCGGCGACGCCGTCCTTGGGGATCATCACGACCAGGTGATCGGCCCGCTCCGGGTTGCCGATCTCGTAGGTGCCCGTCGTGTCGTAGATGACCCAGGCGCCGTCGCTCGCGCAGGCTTCGCGGCCCTGCTGCTGCACCATCGCGCTGCCCTGCCAGGGCGCCACGATCTTGAGGTACGGGACGTCGCTGTGGCGCACCATGGACGCGGTACGAACCACCCGGTGCCGGTTGGCCTCCAGCCGCGTGAGGATCACGTCGCCGGCCTGCGACGAGGCGATGTGGCCGTCGAAGTCGACGTCGCCGTACAGGTCGGACCGCAGGCCGCCGAAGTGCGACGCGATCCACTCGCACCACTGCGGCGCCCGGTCGCGCGGTGCGACGGCGTCGGTGCTGAGGAGGGTCGACCCGGCCATGGCGGGCGATTATGTGGCGCGCGGCGCAAGTGCCTGCGCTCCTGTCACCTCATCGGGAAAACCCTAGGCGGGCTTGCACGGCCGGAGCAGCGCTTGTGCGCGCACGGCAAAGCGCCGCGCGCATCGGCTTCCTACGATCCGCAGCGTCCGCAATCCCAACCGAGGAGACATCCCCATGGTCCAGCGACTTGCCGGCAGCCGCCGCCAGTTCCTGCAGGGCGCCGCCGCCGTCGGCGCCGTTTCCGTCGCCCCGACGCTGCTGGCGCAGAGCGCGCCCGTGCGCGTGGGCTACGCCATCGCCCGCACCGGCCCCTGGACCGGCGGCGCGCAGGTGAGCCAGGAGCCCAACTACCTGCTGTGGGCCGAGCAGCAGAACGCCGCGGGCGGCCTGGACGTCAAGGGCGTCAAGCGCCAGATCCAGCTGGTGTCCTCCGACGACCGCAGCGAGGTCGAGACCGTGATCCGCACCTACGAGAAGCTGATGGGCAGCGACAAGGTCGACCTGATCCTGCCGCCCTGGGGCTCCAACGCCAACTTCGCGCTGGCGCCGCTGGCCAACCGCTTCGGCTATCCGATGCTGGCGCCCACCGCGCTGTCGCGCAAGCTGATCGACATGAACCTGCCCTTCTTCTTCTCGCTGCTGCAGCAGCCGGACCGGATGATGGGCGCGCTGGTCGACATGCTGGTGGCCAACAACGTGAAGTCGCTGGCGATCGTGTACATGGACGACCTGTTCGGCCTCGAGAACTTCGCCGCGCTGAACAACGCGCTGAAGAAGACCAGCATCCAGGTGGTCGAGCGCAAGAGCTACCCGCTGGGCGTGAAGGACCTGTCGCCGGTGCTGCGCGGGCTGAAGGAGCTGAACCCCGACGCCTTCATCGGCATCACCTACCCGCCCGACACCATCCTGGCCTCGAAGCAGGCCAAGGAGGTCGGCTTCAACCCGAAGTACTTCTACGCCTCGGTCGGCACCGCGTTCCAGCTGTACAGGAACGTGATGACGCCGGCCGGCGCCGAGGGCGTGCTGGGCATGGGTTCCTGGAACGGCAAGACCAGCCCGGGCGCCAAGGCCTACTTCGACGCCCACACCGCCAAGTTCGGCGGCAAGGAGCCGGACCGCTGGGCGAGCGGCCACGCGTGGGCGGGCCTCGAGATCCTGACCGCCGCCGTCAAGAGCGTGGGCCTGGAGCGCAAGGCGCTGCGCGACTACATCGCCAAGGGCACGCACAAGACCATCATCGGCGACGTGAAGTTCACCGGCAGCGAGAACACCGCCACGCCGGGCAGCGTGAGCCAGTGGCAGAACGGCGAGTTCGAGGTGGTGTGGCCGCAGTCGATGGCGACCGCCAGGCTCAATCCGGCCAAGCCGGCCTGGAAGTAGGGCCGCGCGTTCGCAATTCACGGCCGTCATTCCCGCGAAGGCGGGAATCCAGGGTGCCCTGGGTCCCCGCCTCCGCGGGGACGACGGCCCTCCACACATCCCGACCATGTCCCTCGGCGCCTGGACCGAACTCATCGCCTCCGGCCTGATCACCGGCGGCATCTACGCCCTCGTCGCGCTCGGCCTGAACCTGCAATACGGCCTGATGCGCATCCTGAACATCGCCCACGGCGAGTTCCTGATGCTCGGCGCCTATCTCACCTGGATGCTGCACGCCACGTTCGGCATCTCGCCGCTGCTGCTGGTGCCGCTCGCGTTCGCCGTGCTGATGCTGCTGGGCGTGGCCATCCACTGGCTGTGCTTCCGCCGGCTCACCCGCACCTCGCCCAACCTGGACATCTTCGAGGCGCGCAGCCTGATGGTCGCCTTCGGCCTGATGTTCCTCGTGCAGAACCTCGTGTCCTGGGCCTGGGGCGGCGACCTGCGGGGCTACGACTACCTGACGTCTCCGGTGGCGGTCGGCGGCGCCCAGTTCGCCGGCAACAAGCTGCTGGTGTTCGCGCTGGCGCTGGTCTTCTGCGCGGCCATGGTCGTTCTGCTGCGCCAGACCCTGCTGGGCAAGGGCGTGCGCGCGCTGATGCAGTCGCCGACCGGCGCGCAGCTGGTGGGCATCAACACCCGCGTGCTGCATCCGCTGATGTTCGGCATCGGCCTGGGGCTGTCGGGCATCGCCGGCGCGCTGCTGTCGATGGCCTACACGATCTCGCCCTCCATGGGCGAGCCCTACACCGTCACCGCGCTGATCGTCATCACGCTCGGCGGCTTCGGCAGCATGGGCGGCGCGCTGGCCGGCGGCCTGCTGCTGGGCGTGGTCGAGGCGATCGGCATGCATTTCACCAATCCTTCCCTCAAGGCGCTGATGTCGTACGGCGTGTTCATCGCGGTGCTGCTGCTGCGGCCCGAGGGCCTGTTCGCCCGCAAGGGGCGCAAGGCATGACGTCCTCCAAGCAACTCCTGGTTCGCGACCTGCTGGTGCTGCTGGCGTTCGCCGGCTGGGCGATGGCCCTGCCCTACTGGGGCAGCGAGTTCGCCGTGTCGCTGGCGCTCACCTGCCTGATGTACGTGGCCCTGTCCACCAGCTGGTCGCTGTTCTGCGGCACCACGCGCTATCTCTCGCTGGCGACCTCGGCCTTCTTCGGGCTGGGCGCGTACGCCTGCGCCATCCTGCTGCCGCAGCTGGGCTGGGTGCAGACCATCGCCCTCGGCGCGGGCCTCGCCGCTCTCGTGGCGCTGGTGATGGGCGCGGCGGTGCTGCACCTGCGCGGCACCTACTTCGCCGTGCTCACGTTCGGCATGACCGAGCTGATCCGGCATGCCGTGACCTACTTCGAGAAGAGCGTGACCGGCACCGTGGGCCGCGTGCTGGCGACGGTGCCCGAGCGCGACACCGTGTACCTCACCGTGCTCGGCCTCGCGGTGCTGTCCGTCGCCGCGTCGATCGGCGTGCGGCGCACGCGGTTCGGCCTCGCGCTGGCCGGCATCGGCGGCGACGAGCAGCGCGCGCAGACCCTGGGCGTGAACACGCGCTGGGTCAAGCTCGCGGGCTTCGCGATGACCGCGGCCTTCGCCGGCGCGATCGGCGCGGCCATGTCGGTGCGCTGGACCTATATCGATCCGCACACGGTCTTCAACCCGTTCATCGGCTTCCAGACCGTGCTGATCGCGCTGATCGGCGGCGCGCTCACGCTGTGGGGGCCGCTGATCGCCGCCATCGTGTTCAGCGTGCTGGCCGAAACGCTGCGGCTGGAGGCGCCGCAGGTCTACATGATGTCGCTGGGCCTGCTGCTGATCCTGTCGGTGCTGTTCCTGCCGGGCGGCCTGGCCTCGCTGCGCGGGGACACCTTCACCGGCTGGCGCGACGGCCTGCGCACCTGGTGGCGCGAGCTGCGCGAGGACCTGCCCGGCGGCAGGGAACGCGCGAAGAAGCGCGCGCGGAGGATGCGCCATGTCTGAGTCCGCCAAGCCCCTGCTGGAGGCGCGCGCGATCACCATGCGCTTCGGCGGCCTGGTCGCCGTCGACGCGGTGGACGCCACGCTGCGGGCCGGCGAGCTGGTGGGCATCATCGGCCCCAACGGCGCCGGCAAGACCACCTTCTTCAACACCATCTCGGGCGTGCTGGCGCCGACCTCCGGCCGCCTGCTGGTGGACGGCACGGACCTCACCGGCCAGGCGCCGCACCGCTTCGCGCGGCACGGCCTCGCGCGCACCTTCCAGACGCCGCGGGTGTTCGCCGACATGAGCGTGGCGGCCAACGTCGAGTTCGGCCTCAAGTTCGCCGGCCGGCGTTCCCGCGTGTTCGGGCGGCGGGCTGATCCCTCGTCCGTGCCCTGGGCGCTGCGCGACGCGCCGCGCATCCTGGAGCTGATCGGACTGCGGGCCCAGGCGGACCTTCCCGCGGGCGCGATCACGCCTTCGCAGCAGCGGCTGCTGGAGATCGGCATGGCACTCGCCACCCGCCCTCGCCTGCTGCTGCTGGACGAAGTGGCCGCGGGCCTGACCGAAGCCGAGATCGAGGAGATGGCGCGCCTGATCCGCCGCCTGCGCGACGAGCTGGACCTGACGGTGGTCTGGATCGAGCACGCCGTGCGCACCCTGCTGCGCCACGTGGAGCGCGTGATCGTGCTGCACCAGGGCCGCAAGATCGCCGACGGCACGCCGGCCGAAGTGACGCGCGATCCGAACGTGATCGAGGCCTACCTCGGCGACGAGATGGCGCAAGAAGGCGAAGGCGAGGTGATCGCATGATGTACTGGAGCGACCGCCCCTTCGAGCACGGCGCGGCCACGCGGCGCGCGCACCTGCAGGTGCAGGGCCTGTCCGCCGGCTACGGCGCCTTCCTCGTGCTGCGCGAGCTGAAGTTCGAGATCAGGCCGGGCCTGACGGTGATCCTCGGACCGAACGGCGCCGGCAAGACCACGCTGCTGCGCGCGCTCAACGGCCTCATCCCGCGCCAGGGCGACGTGCTGCTCGATGGCGAGGACCTGCCCGGGCGCACCGACCAGATCGTGCGCGCCGGCGTGGCGCTGGTGGCCGAGGGCCGTCAGCTGTTCCCGCAGATGAGCGTCACCGAGAACCTGGAGCTCGGCGGCTGGCTGGTGCCCAAGGCCGAGCGCGCCCGGCGTCTCGAGCAGGTGCTGGACGACTTCCCCAAGCTGCGCGAACGAGCGCGGCAACTCGCCGGCACGATGAGCGGCGGCGAGCAGCAGATGGTGGCGGTGGCGCGGGCGATGATGAGCGCACCGCGCCTCTTGATGCTCGACGAGCCTTCGCTCGGTCTCGCGCCGCGCATGGTGGACGAGCTGCTCGCCATCGCGCGCCGCATCGCCGACGCCGGCACCACCGTGCTGATGGTGGAACAGAACGTGAAGAAGGCGCTGGCCGTGGCCGACCGCGGCTACGTGCTGGAACGCGGCGCGCTGGTGGCGAGCGGCCCCGCGAAGCTGCTGGCGCGATCGAGCGTGGTGCGAGAGGCCTATCTCGGCACCGGCGGTGATGCCGCGCCCGGGGCCCGGCCCCAGACAACCCCTGCCCGGGCGGTCAGCGCCCGGGCTTTCGCCCCCCAGGAGTAGACATGTCCGACCTCTCGATGCTGATCAACGGCCTCCAAGTCACGGCCGAAAAAGGTGCCACCTTCGAGCGCCGCAACCCGCTGGACGGCTCGGTGGCCACGCGCGCCCCGGCCGCGTCGGCCGCCGACGCGCTGATGGCGGTGGAAGCCGCCGCCGAAGCCTTCAAGACCTGGGGCGAGACCGGCCCCGGCGAGCGCCGCGCGCTGCTGCTCAAGGCTGCCGACAAGCTGGAGGCGCGGCTGCCGCAGTTCGTGGAAGCCATGGCCGCCGAGACCGGCGCTACCGCCATGTGGGCCGGCTTCAACGTGATGCTGGCGGGCGGCATGCTGCGGGAAGCTGCGTCTTTGACCACGCAGGTCGCGGGCGAGGTGATCCCTTCCGACGTGCCAGGTTCGCTGGCCATGGGCGTGCGCCAGCCCGCCGGCGTGGTGCTGGGCATCGCCCCCTGGAACGCGCCCGTCATCCTGGCCACCCGCGCAATCGCCACGCCGCTGGCCTGCGGCAACACCGTCATCCTCAAGGGCAGCGAGAACTGCCCGCGGACGCACCAGCTGATCATCGAGTCGCTGATGGAAGCGGGCTTTCCGGCCGGGGTGGTCAACTACATCACCAACGCGCCGCACGAGGCCGGCACGGTGGTGGAGGCGATGGTGTCGCACCCGGCGGTGCGGCGCGTCAACTTCACCGGCTCCACCCGGGTGGGCAAGCTGATCGCGCAGACCTGCGCCAGGTACCTCAAGCCCGCGGTGCTGGAACTGGGCGGCAAGGCGCCGCTGGTGGTCCTGGACGACGCCGACCTGGACGATGCGGTCAACGCCGCGGCCTTCGGCTGCTTTGCCAACAGCGGCCAGATCTGCATGAGCACCGAACGCATCATCGTGGACGAGAAGGTGGCCGACGAGTTCGCGCGCAAGTTCGCCGCCAAGGCCAAGGCGCTGCCCGTGGGCGATCCGCGCAAGCCCGAGCCGGTGGTGCTGGGCAGCGTGATCGGCATGTCCACCGTCGAACACTGCAACGCGCTGCTGGACGACGCGCTCGCCAAGGGTGCGAAGCTGCTCTGCGGCGGCAAGTCCGACACCACGCTGATGCCCGCCACGGTGCTCGACCACGTGACGCCGCAGATGCGCATCTACCACGAGGAGAGCTTCGGGCCGGTCAAGCCGATCGTTCGCGTGCGCGGTGTCGAAGAGGCGGTCGCCTGCGCCAACGACAACGAATACGGGTTGTCGGCCGCGGTGTTCGGCCGCGACCTGGCGCGCGCGTTCAACGTGGCGCGCCGGATCGATTCGGGCATCTGCCACGTCAACGCGCCGACGGTGCACGACGAGGCGCAGATGCCGTTCGGGGGCGTCAAGGGCAGCGGGATGGGCCGCTTCGGCGGCCGCGCGGGGATCGCCGAATTCACCGAACTGCGGTGGATCACGATGCAGACGCAGCCGCGGCACTATCCGTTCTGACCCCGCTCCGCCATTCCCGCGGAAGCGGGAATCCAGTGCGTCCGGCCTTCGGCGGACTTCCATGGAAGCACTGGATCCCCGCCTTCGCGGGGATGACGCGTCAAAAACAAAAGCGGCCTCTTGGCCGCTTTTTCTTTGAGGCTGTCGCGATCAGTGCGACAGGATCTTGTTCAGGAAGTCCTTGGTGCGCGGCTGGCGCGCGTCCGGGTTGCCGAAGAACTCGTCCTTGCTGCAGTCCTCGAGGATGCGGCCGCCCACGTCGATGAAGATCACGCGGTTGGCCACCTTGCGGGCGAAGCCCATCTCGTGCGTCACCACCATCATGGTCATGCCCTCCTTGGCCAGCGTGACCATCACGTCCAGCACCTCGCCCACCATCTCGGGGTCGAGCGCGGACGTCGGCTCGTCGAACAGCATCACGATCGGGTCCATCGACAGCGCGCGGGCGATGGCGACGCGCTGCTGCTGGCCGCCCGAAAGCTGGCCGGGGAACTTGTCCTTGTGCGCCATCAGGCCCACGCGTTCGAGCATCTTCAGGCCGCGCTTCTTCGCCTCGTCGGCATTGCGGCCCAGCACCTTCATCTGCGCCAGCGTCAGGTTCTCGGTGACCGAGAGGTGCGGGAACAGCTCGAAGTGCTGGAACACCATGCCCACGCGGCTGCGCAGCTTGGGCAGGTCGGTCTTGCCGTTGGTGACCGAGATGCCGTCGACCGTGATCTCGCCCTTCTGCACCGGCTCGAGCCCGTTGACGGTCTTGATCAGCGTGGACTTGCCCGAGCCCGACGGGCCGCAGACCACCACCACGTCGCCCTTGTCGATGCGCACCGAGCAGTTCTCCAGCACCTGCACCGGGCCGTACCACTTGGAGACGTTGTTGATTTCGATCATGGGTTTGTCGCTCATGTCTTTTCTTTCAGCGGATGATCTGGACCTTGTTCTGGATCATCCGAACGAACTTCGAGAGAGCCAGGCACATGAGGAAATACAGGACGGCGGCCAGCAGGTAGGCCTCGATGGGGCGGCCCAGGTTCTTGCCGGCGGTCTCGAAGCCCTTGAGCATGTCGTAGGCGCCGATGGCATAGACCAGGGACGTGTCCTGGAACAGGATGATGGTCTGGGTGAGGAACACCGGCAGCATGTTGCGGAATGCCTGCGGCAGGATGATCAGCTTCATGTTCTGCCCGTAGGTCATGCCCAGCGCGTAGCCGGCGTTGACCTGGCCGCGCGGGATCGACTGGATGCCGGCGCGCACGATCTCCGAGAAGTACGCCGCTTCGAAGGCGATGAAGGTGATCACCGCCGACATCTCGGCGCCGATCGGGCGGCCGATGGCGAACGGGATCAGCAGGAAGAACCACAGCAGCACCATCACCAGCGGGATGGACCGCATGGTGTTGACGTACGCGGCGGCGGGCACTTCCAGGAAGGCCTTGCCGGA
>JAEWBU010000073.1 GCA_023390985.1 Pseudomonadota bacterium | reverse complement strand
ACGCCATCCACCGCTCGCTCACCATGCCGCCGGCCGAACAGCGCGAGCGCATGGCCAACCTGCGCAGCACGGTGCGCGAGTTCAACGTGTACCGCTGGGCGGGCAGGATGCTCAGCGACGCGGCGCGCTGGCGCCTGCGCGAGCGCATCTCCGAGCGCGTGCAGCGGCACGGGCTGGTGGACCTGGAGCGGCGCAAGGCGGCGAACGAGTAGGCGCAGGCGCACGACTCTTGGCCCGCAACATCGAGATCAAGGCCCGCATCGAGAGCGTGGCGGCGCTGGTGCCGAGAGCCGCGGCGCTCGCGACCGGGGGCCCGATCGACATCCACCAGGACGACACCTTCTTCCACTGCGCCAACGGCCGGTTGAAGCTGCGCGCGTTCTCGGCGGAGGAGGGCGAGCTGATCTTCTACCGGCGCCCGGACCAGCAGGGCCCGAAGGAATCCTTCTACCTGCGCTCGCCGGCCCCCGATCCGGACACGCTGCGCGAGTCGCTCACGCTGGCCTACGGGCAGTCAGGGCGCGTGCGCAAGCACCGCACGCTGTTCCTCGCGGGTCGCACGCGCATCCATCTTGATCGGGTGGAAGGGCTGGGCGATTTCCTCGAACTGGAAGTCGTGCTCGGGAAAAACGAAACGTCCGAAGTGGGCGTGCGAGAGGCCCGCGAGCTGATGGCGGCTTTGGGCGTCGAGCCCGGGCAGCTCATCGAAGGCGCCTACGTCGACCTGCTCGCCCGCGGCCGTTGATCCGTCATCCCCGCGGAGGCGGGGATCCAGGGCTTCCATTGCGAGCGCTGAGGAAGGCGGGAGCTCTGGATTCCCGCCTCCCCGGGAATGACGGGGGTCTGGGCGCTTACTTCGCCACCAGCGCGTTCAACCGCGCCAGATCCTCCGGCACCAGCGTGCCGTTGGCCTGCCGCAGGCGCAGCTGGCCGAGCAGCACGTTGTAGCGGGCCTGGGCGAGGTCGCGCTTGGTCTGGAACAGCTGGCTCTGGGCGTTGAGCACGTCGATGTTGATGCGCACGCCGACCTGGTAACCCAGGCGGTTGGCATCCAGCGCGAGCTGGCTCGAGGCCTCGGCGGCTTCCAGCGCGCGCACCTGGCCCTGGCCGGAGATGACGCCGAAATAGGCCGTGCGCGTGGCCTGCGCGACGTTGCGGCGCGCGGCTTCCAGGTCGGCGCGGGCGCGCTCTTCCAGGGACAGCGTCTCGCGGATGCGGTTCTGCGTGGAGAAGCCCGCGAACAACGGCAGGTTGAAGGTGACGCCGACCTGGCCGACGTTGCTGCGGCTGTCCACGGCGGTCGTCGCGCTGCCATTGAGGTTGCGCTGGATGCCGTAGCTGGCCGTCAGGTCCAGGGTGGGCTTGTGGCCGGCCTTGGCCTTCTCGATCTCCAGCTCGGCGATGTCCAGGGCGGTGCGCGCCTGCTGGATGGCGGGGCTGGCCGCCTCGCCCTGCGAGACCCACGCCTCGGGGCTGGCCGGATCGGGGGCGGGAACATTCAGGGGCGCGGCCAGCGGCACGGGCGACGAGCCGGTGAGACCGGTCAGCGTGTCCAGGGCGAGCTTGCGCACGCGAAGGTCGTTCTCGGCCTGGATCTCCTGGGCGGTGACCAGGTCGAAGCGCGCCTGCGCCTCGCGGGTGTCGGTGATGGTGGCGGTGCCGACCTCGAAGTTGCGCTTGGCCGAGGCCAGCTGTTCGGACACGGCGGACTTCTGGGCCCCCACGAAGGCCAGCGTGTCCTGCGCGGCCAGCACGTCGAAGTAGGCCTGGCTGACGCGCACGATCAGGTCCTGGCCGGCGGCGGTGAGCTGCGCCTTGGCCAGTTCCGCCTGCAGCTTGCCCTGCTCCCAGGTGGCCCAGTTGGCCGGCCGGTACAGCGGCTGCTGGGCGGCCAGCGTGGCGGTCTGGGTGCCGAAGTTGCGTTCGACCGCGGGATTGGTGTTCTCGAAGTCGGAACGGCCGAGGGTGGACGACAGGTTGGCCGTGGGCAGGATGCCGGCCCGGGCCTGCTCGGCGCGGGCCAGGTTGGCCTCGTACTGGGCCCGCGCCGCCTGCCAGACGGCGTCGTTGGCGCGCGCCGCCTCGTACAGCTGCAGCAGGCTCTGCGCGCCGGCGGGGGCGGCGGCCAGGGCGGCGCCGAGGGCCATGATCAGGGGAAGAAGCCGAGGGGAGGTCATTCGTGCGTCCTTGCTCTTTCTGCTCATGGCCAGTGCGAAGGTCATCAGTATCGCGGAACCGAGGGGTCGCGCTCACGCGACCAGGCGTCGATGCCGCCGGCCAGGTTGGCCAGCTTCGAATAACCGTTGTGCGCGAGGAACATGGCGACGCGCTGGCTGCGGCCGCCGTGGTGGCAAAGGCAGGCGATCGGCTGGTCGGGATCGAGCTCGGAAAGGCGCGCCGGGATCTCGTTCATCGGGATCGCAACCAGCTCGAAGCCTTGCGGCTGCACGCTGGCGGCGCGCAGCTCCGGCACCTCGCGCACGTCCAGCACCACGCCGTTGCCGCCCTGCGCGGCGATCCAGGCTTCGAGGTCGTTGGGGCGGACCTGGTCGATCATGCTCAGAACCGGAAGCGGGGACGCTGCGGGAAGTTCAGCAGGCGCGGGGCCACCGTGTCCCAGGGCTGGGCGGTGGTGTAGTGGGTCTCGCCGGTGCGGGTGATGAAGTTGGCGCGCATCACCGGCTCGTCGCCGACGATGGTGGCCAGGCGGCCGCCGATCTTCAGCTGCTTGAGCAGGGCCTCGGGCACCTCGGCCACCGAGCCGCTGAGCAGGATGGCGTCGAACGGGCCCTCGGCCGCCAGGCCCTGGGCGCCGTCGGCCTGGCGCACTTCGGCGTTGCGCACGCCGGCGCGCTGCAGGTTGTCGCGGGCCATCTTCACCAGCTCGGGCTCGATCTCCAGCGAGATCACGCGCTGGGCGCGGCCGGCCAGCAGGGCGGCCATGTAGCCGGAGCCGGCGCCGACTTCCAGCACCTTCTCGTGCGGCTGCAGCTTGAGGTCGTGCACCAGGCGGGCTTCCACCTTGGGCGCCAGCATGATCTGGCCGAGGCGCTGGGCTTCCTCGGACGTGCCGCGCAGCGGGATCTCCATGTCCACGAAGGCCAGGCCGCGGTGCGCGGGCGGAACGAACTCCTCGCGGCGGAGCACGGACAGCAGGTCCAGGATCTGGGGATCGAGCACGTCCCAGGGACGGATCTGCTGCTCGATCATGTTGAAGCGGAGTTGTTCGAGGGAGGGCTGCGGGATCATGGTCGGGTCGGCTCGGAAAAATCAGGTCAAACCCCGGGATTCTAGGAGGCGCCCTGGGGGCGGACGCACAGGCCCATGAGCAGGGTCTCGCACTGGGACTGCACGTAGCGCTCCGGATCGAGCGGATAGTCCTGCGGGGCGCAGGCGCCCAGCGAGTGCTTCATCATGATCAGGAAGATCATGGGCGCGACCAGCGAGAACACCGCGTAGTCCAGGTCGAGCTGGCGGAACTCCCCGTTGTCCATGCCGCGCTGCAGGATGCGCCGGATCAGCTGCGTGCCGGGCCGGATCACCTCCTGCTGGTAGAAGGCCGCCAGCTCGGGGAAGTTGCGCGCCTCGCTGATCATCAGCTTGGTGATGCCCGAGGCGCGGGTGGCGCCGATCCGCTCCCACCACACCTTCATGCAGTAGCGCACCATCTCGGTGGCGGTGCCCTCGAAGGTCTCGAACTCGTCGTTCCACTCGGCGAAGCGGCCGGAGATGTTCTCGCGCACCACGGCCTTGAACAGCTCCTCCTTGCTCGGGAAGTAGAGGAACAGCGTGCCCTTGGAAACGCCGGCGCGCGCCGCGACTTCCTCGGCGCGGGTGGCCGCGAAGCCCTTCTCGACGAACAGGTCCAGGGCGGCGTCCAGCAGCTCGCCCGGGCGGGCTTCCTTGCGCCGCTCGCGCCTGGCGCTGGGCGCTTCTTCCGCCGCCGCCTGCCGTTTGCCGATGAGTTTGTCCAGTGGCATGAGTTAATGACTGACTGGTTAGTAATGTAGCCGCGGCCCGGCGATGGCGTCAAGGCGGGCTCAGATGCGGGCCACCCAGAGGGCGAGGGCCTCGCGCAGCACCAGCCGCGACAGGCCCAGGCCGTCGGCGGACGGCAGCCATTCGATCAGCGGACGGTTCTTGGGCACCGGAAAGCCGGTGGGCGCCGGGACCACCTCGAAACCGGCGCGTCCGAACTCCAGCACGGATCGCGGCATGTGCCAGGTGTCGGTGACCAGCGCGATGCGGTTCACGCCGTCGGTCGCCAGCAGCTTGCGCAACTCGCGCGCGTTCTCGACCGTATCGCGCGAGCGCGAGTCGCTCCAGCGCAGGTGCACGCCGAACTCCTGCAGCGCGCGCTCGGCCGTCTGCGCCTCGGGTGGGAAGTCGGTGCCGCTGGAGGACCAGCCCACGCCGCCGCCGAAAGCCAGCGGCTTGCCGCTGCGCCGCGCCAGCGTCGCGCCGTAGCGCAGGCGGCCCAGAGTGAAGGTGGAGGGCTGGGCCACGCCGTATTCGGGCGCCTGCGGTTCGACGCCCCCGCCGAGCACCACGATGGCCTGCACGCGCGCCAGCTGCTCGGGCCGCACCGGTTCCACCGGCGGCAGCAGCGACTGCGCCAGCCACACCGCGACCGCGTGGCAGCTGAGGAACCACAGGCCCGCCACGGCCACCGTCGCGACCGTGACCCCGGCACGCAGCCGGCGCCGCGCGACCAGCAGCAGACCGAGCAGCGCGAGCAGCAGGGGCGCGGCCGGCGGCAGCACCAACGCGGTGAGGAGAGGCTTGAGTTCACCCGGCAGCATGGCCGGATGCTACTGCCCCGTTGGCATGCCACCGGGACCGTGCGCGGCGCGCTAAAGTCGCGGGCTCGATACGGAGCCTGCAATGAGCGATCTGCAAACCATCGTGCTGGGCGGCGGCTGCTTCTGGTGCACCGAGGCGGTCTACGTCAAGGTCAAGGGCGTGGTCGACGTGGAGTCGGGCTACAGCAACGGCAGCGCGCAGCGGCCGAGCTACGAGCAGGTGTGCACCGGCACCACCGGCCACAACGAGGTGGTCAAGCTCACCTACGACCCGGCGCAGATCAGCCTGCGGCAGATCCTGGAGATCTTCTTCGTCATCCACGACCCGACCCAGCTGAACCGCCAGGGCAACGACGTGGGCGACCAGTACCGAAGCGGCATCTACTACACGACCGATGAGCAGAAGCAGGTGGCCGACGACATCCTCCGCGAGATGAGCCAGGACAAGCTGTTCGGCAAGCCCATCGTCACCGAGGTGAAGCCGCTGTCCAACTACTGGCCGGCCGAGGAGTACCACCAGGACTTCTTCGAGAAGAACCCCTACCAGGGCTACTGCGTGGCGGTGGCGGGACCCAAGGTCGCCAAGTTCCGCAAGACCTTCGCCGATCTGGCCAAGGCCTGAGGCGAGCCGCGCGCGTGATCCGCAACCGTTCGATGCTCCTGTGCTGGCTGGCGCTGGCCTTGCTGGTCGCGCCCGCGCTCGGCCACATGCACCGCATCGTCCACGGCCCGCAGACGCACACGCCTCACGCGCAGGTGCATGCGCCGCCTGCGCAGGCCCACGGTGTCGCCGACCTGTTCGCGGTGCACGGCGACGATTCCAGCTGCCGCCTGTTCGACCAGCTGACCCATTCGGACGCGCTGCCCGCCATGCCGGTGCTCGCGCTTCCGCTGCTGCTGGTCCCCTTCCTGTTCCGCCGCCTGGAGCGCGACGTCGCCGCCCGCGAGGCGGCGCTGTTCGACGCGCGCGGCCCGCCCGCTCTCCGCTGATCCCTCGTCCCGAGTGGCCCGCCGGCTCGAAGCCGGCGCGCCGCTTCGTTCCGGTCCGATCACGGAGATCCGTTCATGAAGATTTTTTTCCGCCGCGGCGTGTGTGCCGCGGCCTGCCTGTTCGCAGGCACCGGCGCAATCGCCCAGGAAGGCGCGCTCGCGCCGGTCACCGTCACCGCCAACCCGCTGGGCGCGACCCAGGGCGCCGCGCCCGTGTCCAGCCTTTCCGGCAACGACCTGCTGCTGCGACGCCAGGGCACGCTGGGCGAGACGCTCAGCGGCGTGCCCGGCGTATCCAGCACGTACTTCGGCCCGACCGCCAGCCGGCCCATCGTGCGCGGCCTCGACGGCGACCGCATCCGCATCCTGGAAAACGGCGGCGCGCTGCGCGACGTGTCGGGCCTCAGCTTCGACCACGCGGTCTCGCTCGACCCGATCGCGGTCGACCGCATCGAGGTGCTGCGCGGCCCCGGCGCGCTGCTGTACGGCGGCAATGCCGTCGGCGGCGTGGTCAACCTCATCGACGGCCGCATCCCGACCGCGCCGCTGCAGGGCGTCACCGGCCGAGCCGATGTCGGCTTCTCGAGCGGCAACCGCGGGCGTGACGGCGCGGTGCTGGTCGAAGCCGGCACCGACCGCCTCGGCCTGCACCTGGACGCGTCCGGCCGCCGCTTCGGCGACACGCGCGTGCCCGCCGGCCTGCCGTGCACGCAAGGCGAGGCGACCGTGCTCGCGCGGCGCCTCTGCAACTCCGACGGCCACACGGGCGGCGGCGCGGTGGGCGGCTCGCTGTTCTTCGATCGCGGCTATGTCGGCGCTTCGGTGAGCGAGTTCGGCACCGAGTACGGCTCGGTGGCGGAAGACGAGGTGCGGCTGGACCAGCGCTCGCGCCGCGTCGCCTTGCAGGGCGAGTTGCGCGGCCTGCGCGGGCCGCTCCAGTCGGTCAAGGCCCAGGCCTCCCACACGGACTACCGCCACACCGAGTCCGATGCCGGCGTGCCGGGCACGGTGTTCCGCACCACCGGCAGCGACCTGCGGCTGGAAGCGCGCCATGCGCGCATCGGGCCGCTGGAAGGCGTCATCGGCTTCCAGTGGGACGACGCGGACCTGTCGGCCGAGGGCGCGGAGGCCTTCCTGCCTTCGTCGGACACGCGCCAGCGCGCGCTGTTCGTGTACGAGGAACTCCCGACCGGCTGGGGCAAGCTCAGCTTCGGGGCGCGCGCCGAACGGGTGGACGTGGCGACCGAAACGGCGCGGCGCGGGTTCCGGCCCGCCAGCGCTTCGCTCGGCGCGGTGTGGAACCTCACGCGCGCCTGGCAGCTCACGGGCAACCTGAGCCGCACGCAGCGCGCGCCCAAGGACTACGAGCTGTTCGCCGACGGCCCGCACGTGGCGACCGGCGCCTTCGAGGTCGGCAACGCGGCGTTGGGCCTGGAGCGCTCGACCAGCGTGGATGCCGCGCTGCAGTGGAGCGAGGGGCCGAACCGCGCCAAGGTCGGCGTGTTCCAGAACCGCTTCAGCGACTACATCGCGCTGCTGTCCACCGGCCGCGCGCGCGGTGACGGTGAAGAACTGCTGCCCGAGTTCGCCTACCGCGCCGTCGCGGCACGCCTGCGCGGCGTGGAAGCGGAAGGCTCGGTGCGACTGCTGGCAGGCGCGCAGACGCTCGACCTGGAACTGCGCGGCGACCTCGTGCGTGCCGACAACCTCACGCTGGGCCAGCCGCTGCCGCGCATCGCCCCGCTGCGCACCGGTGCCACGCTCGCGTGGGCTTCGGGCGCGTGGGGTGCGCGTCTGGGCTTTGACCACTGGATGAGGCAGTCGCGCGTGCCCGAGGGGGACTCACCGGTGGGCGGGTACACGCTCTGGAACTCGGCGCTGACGTACAAGGCGCGCGCGGGGCAGGCCGACCTGCTGTGGTATGCCAGATTGGAGAACCTCGGCGACCGGCTGGCATTCAGCCCGACTTCGATCCTCACGCAGACCGCGCCAGGGCGCGTGCCACTGCCGGGCCGCAGCCTGCGGGTGGGCTTGCGGGCCGATTTCTGACATCGCCGCAGTCGTGGCCCTGCCTGCGCAGCACGGCGGCGCGGCTGCTGTGCGTGGCGTTGATCCTGTTGGCGATCCTGGGTTTGACGCTGGATGCACGCATGGACGTACTTCGTCATTCCCGCGGAGGCGGGAATCCAGAGCTTCCGACTTCGAAGGACTTCCCATGGAAGCACTGGATCCCCGCCTCCGCGGGGATGACGGAGAGGCCGGGATGACAGTCAAGCCGCGAGCAATTCGCGCACGCCTTGCGCGAACATCGGCAGCACATCGATCGCGTTCGACTCGTCCGGCACCGTGTTGCAACTGAGCACGCGCCCCGCGCCCGCCGCTCGCAGCAGCGGCTTGGCTTCCGGCGCGAACAGGGCGTGCACCGCGATGCAGATCGGCGCCACGCCGAACACCTCGCGCACGTGGCGCGCGGCCTCGGCCAGCGTGTGGCCGCTGGAGGCGATGTCGTCCACCAGCACGGGCGTGCGGCCGGCCGCGCCGTCGGCGTCGGGAAGGGTGACGTCCACGTGGCGGTCGCCGTGGCGCGTCTTGGTGAGGACCTGCCAGGGACAGCCGGCCCGCTCGGCCACGTCGCGCGCCCACTGCTCGCTCTCGGCGTCGGGGCCCACCACGATCGGACGCTCGACGTTATGCCTCAGCCATTGCGCGATGGCCGGCGCGCTGCGCACGACCCGCGACGGGATCGAATAGACCTGGTCCAGCGAGTGGTAGCGGTGCAGGTGCGGATCGACCGTCACCACGCCGTCGAAAGCCTGCGAGACGAAGCGGCCGAAACTGCGCGAGGTGATCGCCTCGCCCGGGCGGAAGCGCGCGTCCTGCCTCATGTAGGGCAGGTAGGGCGCGGCCAGCACGATGCGGCGCGCGCCCAGTTCGCGCAGCGTGTCGGCCACGTAGAGCAGGCCGAGCGCTTGCGCATCGGGATCGCGCAGCGCGGCAAGCACGACGGCGTCGTCACCGTTGACTTCGCAGGCGATGCGCCAGTAGGACTCGCCATCGGGGAAACGCCGGAATTCGGGAGGCGCGGTCGTGGCGCCCAGCAGCGGCGCCAGCGGCGCGGCCAGGCTTTCCGCGCCCGGCAGGGGCAGCAGCAGCATGCGCGCGATTGTGCTCCGCCGCAGCCGGTTCAGGTGACGCGCACCACCGCCATCATCCCGCCGTCCTGGTGCTCCAGGATGTGGCAGTGGAGCATCCAGTCGCCCGGGTTGTCGGCGACGAACGCGACCTCGACCCGCTCATCCGGCGCCATCAGCACCGTGTCCTGCCACTCCCGATGTCGCGTTGGCCGGCCGTTGCGCGAGATCACGCGGAAGGCATGGCCGTGCAGGTGCATGGGATGGTGCCAGCGCGTGTCGTTGACGAAGGCCAGGCGGTACGACTTCCCGCGCTGGAAGGTGAGCACCGGCTCATGCACGTGTGCGTCGGCCACCACGCCATTGACCGCCCAGGCCTTGCCCGCGCGCAGCAGCGACATGAACTCGACCGTGCGGCCGTCGAGCTGCGCCTGGTGCAAGCCGCCGTGCATGCCGCCTTCGAAGCGCAGTTCGTGCGACGGGGCCGCAGCCAGGTCGGGCTCGGTCAGCGGGTTGGCGGCGAGCGGTTGTGGCGCGATGGGCGCCGGTTCGCGCAGCACGTTGTCTTCGTACACCAGCCGCAGCAGGTCGTAGGCCGCGCGCGGATAGAACACGTCGCCGACCGCGTGGCTGTCGCCGGGCCGGCCGACCGCATCGATGAGCAGGTCGGTCCTCATGCCCGGTGCGAGCACGACCGTGCCGCGCTCCGGCGCATGTGGGGCCACCGGCTGCCCGTCGATGGCGATCACCTTCGGTTCATGCCCGTCGAACTGCAGGCCGAAGATGCGCGCGTTGGCCGCATTGACCAGCCGCAGCCGGATGCGTTCGCCGCGCCGCACGCGCACGTCCTGCGGCGCGCGGCCGTTCACGGTGACCAGGTTGCCGATGCGTCCGGCGTGGGCGACGTCGTGCGGCGCCGCGAAGCCTTCGGCCAGGCGGCCTTCTCGCGTGAGCCGCCAGTCGTCGAGCACCCAGGTGATCTCGCGGTCGACCACCGGTGGACGCCGCTCCTCGACCACCAGCGCGCCGTACAAACCGCGCTCCACCTGCTCGCTGCTGCGCAGGTGCGAGTGGTACCAGTACGTGCCCGCGTCCGGAAGGTCGAACTCGTAGGTGAAGCGGCCGCCCGGCGGCACCGGCGGCTGCGTGAGATGCGGCACGCCGTCCATCGCGTTCGGCACGCGCAGGCCGTGCCAGTGCACAGTGGTGTCGGTGGGCAGGCGGTTGTGGAAGTCGACGCGCAGGCGGCCGCCTTGCGGGGCGCGGATCGTTGGACCGGGGACGCCGCCGCCGTAGGACCACACGTCCATCGCGGGATGCGCGTCACCGCGCAGTGACGCGGTCGAGGGCGAGGCGACGAGATCGACGACCGTGAGCGGCGCGGGCGAAGCGCCGCTCGCACAGCCGGCGAGCCCCGCCGGCAGCGCCAGCGCCAGGCACTCGCGGCGCGTGATCATGCCGCCTTGCGGTTGCCCTCGTAGCGCTGGTACACGCGCGCGCCGCCGCCGCGGGCCAGCAGCAGCACGTCGTACGGATCGCGACGGCCGCCGTACACCTCGCCGTCCATGCCCGGCGAGCCGACCGGCATGCCCGGCACGGCCAGTCCGATGGCGGCCGGCTTCTCCTTGAGCAGGCGATGGATCTCGCGCGCGGGCACGTGGCCCTCGAGCGCGTAGCCCGCCACCACGCCGGTGTGGCAGGAGCCGTACTTGCGGTCGATGCCCAGCCGGCTGCGCACGGCGTTGTTGCCGTCCTCGTGGACCTTGACCGTGAAGCCGTTGGCCTCGAGGTGCGACACCCAGTCCTTGCAGCAGCCGCACTCGGGATCCTTCCAGACCTCGACCGGGATGCCCGGTTTCTTCGCCTGGGCGCGCACGCCGAAGGCGGCGAGGGCGGCGACGCCGAGCACCAGGGCGCGGCGCGAGAGGTTCGTCGTGTTCATCGTGACAACTCCGTGATGCGATTCAAGGCGCCAGCCGCTCGCGCACCCAGTCCGCGCCTTCGCGCGTGTAGCGCAGCCGGTCGTGCAACCGGCTCTTGCGCCCCTGCCAGAACTGCCACTGCTCGGGGATCAGGCGGTAGCCGCCCCAGTGCGGCGGGCGCGGCGGCTTCAGCATGAACTGGGCGCCATACCTGGCCGCGTTGGTCACCAGCACCGTGCGGCTGGCGATCACCTCGCTCTGCGGGCTGGCCCAGGCGCCGATGCGCGAATCCAGCGGGCGCGAGTGGAAATAGGCGTCGCTCTCGGCATCGCTGGTCTTCTCCACCCGGCCTTCGATGCGCACCACGCGCTCGAGTTCGACCCAGTGGAACTGCAGCGCGGCGAACGGGTTGCCGGCCAGCTCGCGGCCCTTGCGGCTCTCGTAATTCGTGTACCAGACGATGCCGCGCTCGTCGTAGCCCTTGATCAGCACGACGCGCGTGCTGGGCCGCAGGTCGCTGCCGACGGTGGCGAGCGTCATCGCGTTGGGCTCGGGCACTTGCGCGCTGATCGCTTCCGTCAGCCACTGGTCGAACTGTCGCAGCGGATCGGCATGGCTGGCGTCCTCGCCCAGCTCGGCGCGTTCGTAGCTCTTGCGCAAATCGGCGATGCGATCGGAGGTGCTGCTCATGGGCACTATTCTGGCGCAGGAGCCCCTGCGGGCCGACCGGGCTAAGAACCAGCTAAGACGGCTGCCGCGGCGCGGGAGTAAAAAGCGCCCCGCGGTACACCTGACCCAACTTCCTGGAGGAACTCCCCATGGCCACCCTCAACGTCAACGGCAAGGACCTCACGGTCGACGCCGATCCCTCCACCCCCATCCTCTGGGCCCTGCGCGACACGCTGGGCATGACCGGCACCAAGTTCGGCTGCGGCATGGCCATGTGCGGCGCCTGCACCGTGCACATGAACGGCTCGGCCATCCGCTCCTGCGTCACGCCGATCTCCGCGGCGGCCGGCCAGAAGATCACCACCATCGAAGCCATCGGTGCCGACCGCGTCGGCAAGGCCGTGCAGGCGGCCTGGGTCAAGCACGACGTCGCCCAGTGCGGCTACTGCCAGAGCGGCCAGGTGATGAGCGCCACCGCGCTGCTGAAAACCAGGCGCAAGCCCACCGACGCCGACATCGACCAGGCCATGGCCGGCAACATCTGCCGCTGCGGCACCTACGCCCGCGTGCGCGCCGCGATCCACGACGCGGCCGCCAACCTGGCCTGAAGAAGAGGGAGCACGCCATGCACTTCGATCCCGCCCTTGCCGCCGACCTGCAACGGGTCGTCTCGCGCCGCGCTCGCCCTGAGGAAGGAGAGGGCGCCGCGCCCCTGGAGCGCCGCGCCTTTCTGAAGCTGGGGGCCGCGTCCGGCTTCGCACTGGGTCTGTTCCCGCTGGCCGCCGGCGCGCAGCAGGCCGCGCCGTCGGACGGCCTGAAGGCCTTCCAGCAGCCCTCGGCCTTCGTGCGCATCGACGCCGACGGCACGACCACCATCACCATCAACCGCCTGGAGTTCGGCCAGGGCGTGCAGACCGGCCTGCCCATGGTGCTGGCCGAGGAGCTGGACGCCGACTGGTCCAAGGTGCGCAGCGTGCACGGCGACGCCAACGCCGCCTATGCCGACCCGGCGTTCGGCACGCACCTCACGGGCGGTTCCAACTCGATCAAGAATTCGTACACGCAGTACCGCGAGTTGGGCGCGCGCACCCGCGCGATGCTGGTGTCGGCCGCGGCGCAGCAGTGGAAGGTGGAGCCGGCCACGCTCAAGACCGACCGCGGCGTGGTCATCGGCCCGGGCGGCAAGCGCGCCACCTACGGCGAGCTCGCCGCGGCGGCCATGCAGCAGCCGGTGCCGCAGAAGGTCCAGCTCAAGGATCCGAAGCAGTTCCGCATCATCGGCAAGCCGACCCAGCGACTGGACGCGCGCGCCAAGTCCAGCGGCCGGCAGTCGTACGGCATCGACATGCGCCTGCCGGGCATGGTCACGGCCGTGGTCGCGCGGCCGCCGGTGTTCGGGGCCAGGCTCAAGTCGGTCGACGACGGCGCCGCCAAGGCGGTGAAGGGCGTGCGCGCCGTGCTGCGCGTGCCGGTCGACCGCGGCGGTGAAGGCGTGGCCGTCATCGCCGACGGCTACTGGCCCGCCAAGCAGGCGCGCGACGCGCTCAAGCTGGAATGGGACACGTCGACCGCGCAGAAGGCGGACACGGGCAAGCTGCTGGCGGAGTACCGCGAGCTGGCCCGCCAGCCCGGCCGGCTGCACTTCAAGGAGGACGTGTCGGCCAAGCTGGCATCCGCGCCGAACAAGCTCAGCGCCGAGTTCGTCTTCCCCTACCTGGCCCACGCGCCCATGGAGCCGCTCAACTGCACGGTGGCCTTCGACGGCGGCAAGGCCGAGCTGTGGATGGGCACGCAGATGCCCGGCCTGGACGCGGCCGCGGCCGCGCGCACGCTCGGGGTCAAGCCCGAGGCGGTGAAGGTCAACACGCAGATGGCCGGCGGCGGCTTCGGCCGGCGCGCCATCGCCACCAGCGACTACGTGGTCGAGGCCTGCAACGTCGCCAAGGCCGCGCGCGGCGCCGGCATCAACGGCCCGGTGCGCACGCTGTGGAGCCGCGAGGACGACATCAAGGGCGGCTACTACCGGCCGATGCACCTGCACAAGGCCGAGATCGGCTACGACGCGCAGGGCAACATCCTGGGCTGGGACCACGTCATCGTCGGCCAGTCGATCCTGAAGGGCACGCCGTTCGAGGACTTCATGGTCAAGGACGGCATCGACTCCACCATGGTCGAGGGCATGAAGGATCCCTACGCGCTGCCGATGCGGCTGGCCGTGCACCACCCGGACGTCAACGTGCCGGTGCTGTGGTGGCGCAGCGTGGGCTCCACCCACACGGCCTACGTGATGGAGACGCTCATCGACGAGGTGGCTCGCGCGACCAGGCAGGATCCGGTGGCCTACCGGATGAAGCTGATGGGCGACAAGCATCCGCGCCATGCCGCGGCGTTGAAGCTGGCCGTGGACAAGTCGGGCTACGGCAAGCGCCAGCTCGCCGCCGGCCGCCAGTGGGGCGTGGCGATGCACGAGTCGTTCAGCTCGGTGGTCGCCTACGTGGTCGAGGCCTCGGTGGACAACAAGGGGGTGCCCAGGCTGCACAGCGTCACCGCCGGCGTGCACTGCAACCTGGCGGTCAACCCGCTCAGCGTGGAAGCGCAGGTGCAGGGCGCCGCGCTCATGGGCCTGTCCACCTGCCTGCCGGGCAATGCGATCACGCTCAAGGACGGCGTGGTCGAACAGTCCAACTTTGGCGACTACCCGGTGGCCCGCATCACCGACATGCCGAAGATCGCGGTGCACATCGTGCCCAGCGCCGATCCGCCCACGGGCATGGGCGAACCCGGCGTCCCGCCGCTGGCCCCGGCCTTCGCCAACGCCATCGCGCGCGCCACGGGCAAGCCGGCGCCGCGCGAGCTGCCGTTCAAGCTGGCCTGATGGCGAAGGCGCCCGCTTCCGGACCGGTGGTGCTGGTGCTCGCCTCGGGAAGAGGCGAGCGCTTCCTCGCGTCGGGCGGGCAGGGGTCCAAGCTGAAGGCGCTGCTCGCGGGCCGGCCGGTGCTCGAGTGGACGCTGGATGCGGTGCGCGAGAGCGGGCTGCCGTTCCATGTCGAGGATGCGGGGCATCCCGGCATGGGCGATTCGATCGCGGCGGCGGTGAAGGCCACGGGCGATGCGCAAGGGTGGCTGGTGCTGCCGGGCGACCTGCCGCTGGTGCGAGCCGAGACCTTGCGTGCCGTGGCGAGCGCGATGCGGGAAGAGGGCGCGGAGATCGTCGTGCCTGCGTACCGCGGGCAGCGCGGGCATCCGGTGGGATTCACGAAGGGATGCGGCTTCGCGCTGATGGCGTTGTCGGGGCCGATGGGGGCGGCTTCGATCGTGCGGGCGAGGAGTGTGCGGGAACTGGTGGTCGAGGATGAGGGCGTAGGCGTCGACGTCGATACCGTGGATGCGCTTGCGCAGGCGGAGAAGCTGCTGATGGAACGTCGCGCGATGCCGGGGCGGTAGCGGGCTTGCCGGCGCGACGGTCGATCGCATCGCCGCTGGATCAATGCCCAGGTCCACCCTGGCCTCGCGGCGCGCCAGTGCCTATGGTCCGCCAGTCGCTTCTGCGTTGGTCGCCACAATGGTTCCCAACATGCACACGATCCGGTCCCTCTCGCCTGCCGACTCCCTTCACGAGCTCACGAACCTGCTCCATCGCGCCTATGCGCGTCTCGGGGCGATGGGACTCAACTACACCGCAGTCGACCAGAGCCCGGAAGTCACCGCCCAACGCATCGCCGGCGGGCAGTGCTACGTCGTGGAGTCGGAAGGCGGACTCGCGGGCACCATCGTCGTCAAGCCGACCTACGCGGAGAACGACTGCGAGTACTTCACCAGGCCTGGCGTCGCCGCCGTCCATCAGTTCGCGGTCGACCCCGGTGTCCAGGGCAGGGGACTTGGGCGTGCGCTGCTGCAGGCCTGCGAGAACTGGGCGCGCGAGCGCGGCTTCCGCGAGCTGGCCCTGGACACCGCGGAACAGGCGGAGCACCTGATCAGGCTGTACACAGGCCTTGGCTACAAGCAGGTCGGCTTCGTGCAGTGGCCGGGGAAGGTCTATCGGAGTGTTGTGTTGAGCAAGGCGTTGCGGTGACGAGATGATGTCCGCGCTCATCGCCATCGCGTTGTTGCATTGGATCGTTCTTGTCACGCCCGGGGCCAACGTGCTGGTCGTCTCCCATCTCGCCGCGAGCGGTTCACGCCGGGCGGCATTCTTCGCCGGCGTGGGCGTCACGGTGGTGGCGGGCATCTGGTCCGCGCTTGCTGTTCTCGGCGTGGGCGCCGTGTTCGCCGCACACCCGTACCTGCGGTTGACCGTTCAAGTTGCCGGAGGGTCGTACCTGCTCTACGTTGCCTGTCGCCTCTGGGGCTCCGGCGGCAGCCCAACCGCCGCTCAAACCGGGTCTCTCTCGCCCGCCGCCGCGTTTCGGCTCGGGTTCCTCACCAACATCCTCAATCCCAAGTCCGCGCTGTTCTTCGGCAGCGTCTTCGCCACTGCGCTCCCGGCGAACCCTTCGGGCCTGCTCCTGTTCGCGGCCCTGCTTCTGGTCGGGGCCAACGCCTTCATCTGGCACACCTTCCTCGCACTGGCATTCTCAAGCCCGAGGATTCAGCGCGCCTATGAGCGCAGGCGCCAAGCCATCGGGCGCAGCGCCGGGGCCCTGGTCGGCGCGTTCGGCGCGCGCCTGCTGGCGGGCGCGGCCGGAGAGCTCTCCTGACAGGGTTCAAGCCCGACGCACGGCCTTCCCGATCTCGTTCGTCCCCTGCGCCGCGCCACTGGCCGGCACCATCTCCCCCGCCCGATCCGAGATCGCCTCGAACGACTGCGCCACCCGTTCCGCCGCATCGGCGTCCGTGCCGACATGCACGCCCTGCGTCAGCGTGACGTGCGCGCGCTCGAAAGTGCCGGCCCCGGCGCAGAGCACCACCTTCGTGGGCGCTTCCTCGCTCGCCAGGTAGAGCAGCCCCGGCGTCACCGCCTCGGGCCGCAGCTGCGCCAGCACTTCCTCCGGCATCAACCCTTCCGTCATCTGCGTGTGCGCGGTGGGGGCGAGGCAGTTGACGCGGACGCCGTGCTTCTCCCCTTCGAGCGCCAGCGTGTTCATCAGGCCCACCAGCGCCATCTTGGCGGCGCCGTAGTTGGACTGGCCGAAGTTGCCGTACAGGCCGGACGACGAGGTCGTCATCACGACGCGGCCGTAGCGCTGCTCGCGCATGATGTCCCAGACGGCTTTCGTGCAATGCACCGCGCCCATCAGGTGCACGTCCATCACCAGCCGGAAGTCCGCGAGGTCCATCTTGGCGAAGGTCTTGTCCCGCAGGATGCCGGCGTTGTTGACCAGGATGTCCACCCGGCCCCAGGCGTCCATCGCGGCCTTCACCATCGCCTGCACCGCCTCGGGGTCGGTGACCGACGCGGCGCTGGGAATGGCTTCGCCGCCCGCGGCGCGGATCTCGGCGACGACCTTGTCGGCGGACGCGAGATCGTTGACGACCACCTTCGCGCCGCGCGCCGCGAGAGCGAGCGCATGCGAGCGGCCGAGGCCGCCGCCGGCGCCGGTGACGATGGCGACGCGGTCCTTGAACTGAATGGACATGGGTTGATCCTCCGAGGGAGATGCTGCAGAGCTTCATTCTCGCCGCCCGCCGGCAGGCGCCCGTGGGTACTTGTCCGTGGGTACCTTTCTTTCCACGCAGGCATCATCCGGACCCATGAAAGCGCAAGAACGAGACGAACTCCTGCGAACGCTGAAGGCCCGCTTCGAGGCGAACATGCCCCGGCACGAGGGCGTTGCATGGGCCAATGTGCAAGCCAGGCTCGAAGCCGACCCCGCCGCCCTGAAGTCGCTCCACGCGATGGAAAGCACCGGCGGCGAGCCGGACGTGATCGGCGGCGACGACAAGTCGGGCTTCATCTTCTGCGACTGTTCCGCCGAAAGCCCGGCCGGGCGCAGGAGCCTCTGCTACGACCGCGAAGCGCTCGATTCACGCAAGGAGAACAAGCCGCAGGGCGGTGCGGTCGAGGCCGCGGCCGGGATGGGCATCGATCTCCTGACGGAAGCGCAGTACCGCGACCTGCAGAGCCTCGGCGAGTTCGACGCCAGGACTTCGAGCTGGATCAAGACGCCGTCCGATGTCCGGGCCCTGGGAGGCTCGCTGTTCTGCGACAGGCGCTACGGCAAGGTCTTCGTCTATCACAACGGCGCGCAGTCGTACTACGCGGCGCGGGGCTTCCGCGGCCTGCTTCGCGTGTGAGCGAGTCCATGAAGACCCAGTACTTCACCGCCACCAGCCTCGACGGCTTCATCGCCACCGAGGACGACTCGCTCGACTGGTTGTTCCCGCTCGGCAACGTCAACGACACCAGCTATCCCGAGTTCATCGCGCAGGTCGGTGCGCTGGCGATGGGCGCGTCGACCTACGAGTGGATGCTTCGTCATGCGGGCGAGGTCGCTGCAGAGACCGGTTCGGCGTGGCCGTATACGCAGCCCACCTGGGTGTTCTCGCATCGCCGGTTGCCGCCGGTGGCGGGCGCCGACATCCGTTTCGTCCAGGGCGACGTGCGAGCGGTCCACGCGGCGATGTCGCAGGCCGCGGCCGGAAAGAATCTCTGGATCGTGGGCGGCGGTGATCTCGCGGGGCAGTTCCACGACGCCGGGCTCCTCGACGAAGCCATCATCCAGATCGCATCGGTCACGCTCGGCAAGGGCAAGCCGCTGTTCCCGCGGAGGGTGACGAACCCGCCGTGGAAGTTGCTGTCCGTGCGTCAGGTAGGCTCGGGATTTGCTGAGTTGCGCTACCAGCTGAAGGAGGCATGACGCGCATGGCCAAATCCCGATCCACCCTCGCTCCCATCGTCGTCACCGCCGCCGTCGTGGCGGCGGCCTTCGTGTTCAATCCCTCGCCCGATCGCCACCGGATGAAGATCAAGGAAGCGATGGCGCAACGCAGCTCGATCGCGCGGGTGCTGTCACTCGGGTCGTTCGCGGCTTTCGCGTCGAACTACCACTCGCTGGGCGTGGCGTCGTACACGAAGGTGGGCGACCGCCTGCTGTCGGTCGGGTTCATGGGGTACGTGCACGTGCCTCAGTAGGGCGTGTCAATGCTGCCGCTTCGCCAGCTTCAGCAACTTCTCCAGATGCCGATCGTGGATGTTGTGCCGCCGCAGCTCGTCCAGCGTCTTCTCGCAGTACTCCAGCGTGGTCCCGTACCGCCCGCAGGCTTCCGTGAAGATGCGCCGGTACTGGTCCTCCGACAGCACGCCCGTGAAGTTCGGGCTCTTGCGCGGCAGCGTGAAGGCCAGCGCCTTCACGGTTCCCGTCGGCGTGTGGCAGGCCAGCCAGCGCGGGTCGTAGACGCCGGTCGGCATTTCGCGGGCCCACAGCTGGGTGAGCACTTCCTGGCCCGCCGCCTTCGGGATCCGGAACACCACGCCCTGGCAGCTGCCGCCGGTGAGCAGGCCGAAGACCAGGCCCGGGCATTCCGGCGTGCCGCGGTTGACGCGGCTCCACATCTTCAGCGCGCGGTGCCAGCCCTGCACGCGGGCGGGACGGCGCTCGGCGTAGTCGAAGTCCGGCCGCCAGATGAGCGAGCCGTAGCCGAAGATCCAGAAGTCGTCGTGGCCGCCCCATTCGGCCATCGTCTTGTGCAGGATCGGGATCGGATCGCGGACGGGGGCGAGGCCGTGCCAGCTCGGCAGGTTCGCGGGGATCGGGGCCATTCGGCTCATGGTTCGAAACTGTAGCGGCGGCCCCGCGCGCCGGTCCAGCCGCGGCGTCGTGTTGCAGGCATCGGCGAGGCGCCGCCGCAACGCCGGTTCGTAACCGGTTCGTTTCCGTGGCCACCGCCGAGCCGCGCCGTGGGGGTAGGATGACCGGTTCCCCCCGATTCCTCCCCGTATCCCCATGCAACTGAACTCCGTGCTGGCCCGGGTCACCGACCGCATCCGCGAGCGCAGCGCCGGCACCCGGGCCGATTACCTGCGCCGCGTGGACGAGATGGCCGCCCGCGACCGCGGCAGCGACCGGCTGGGCTGCGCCAACGTGGCCCATGCGTTCGCCGCGCTGCCGTCCAACGACAAGCTCAAGGTCGTGGTGGAGCGCGCGCCCAACCTGGGCATCGTCACCGCCTACAACGACGTGCTGTCGGCGCATGCGCCGTACGCCGCCTTTCCCGCCATCCTCAAGGACGAGGCGCACCGCCAGGGCGCCACCGCGCAGGTGGCCGGCGGCGTGCCCGCGATGTGCGACGGCGTGACGCAGGGAACCCCAGCGATGGAGCTGTCGCTGTTCTCGCGCGACGTGATCGCGATGAGCACGGCCGTTTCGCTGAGCCACGACGTGTTCGATGCGGCGCTGCTGCTGGGCATCTGCGACAAGATCGTGCCGGGCCTGCTGATCGGCGCGCTCCATTTCGGCCACCTGCCCACGGTGTTCGTGCCGGGCGGTCCGATGACCAGCGGGCTCTCGAATTCCGAGAAGGCCAAGGTGCGCGAACTCGCGGCGCAAGGCCAGGTCGGCCGCGAGGCGCTGCTCGAGGCCGAGCAGAAGGCCTACCACTCGCAGGGCACCTGCACCTTCTACGGCACCGCCAACAGCAACCAGATGCTGATGGAGGCGATGGGCCTGCACGTGCCCGGCGCCGCCTTCGTGAACCCGGGCAACGAGCTGCGCGAGGAGCTCACGCGCGAGGCGGTGCGCACCGCGCTGGGCATCGTCAAGGCCCGCCGCTTCACGCCGATCGGCCGGCAGGTCGACGAGCGCTGCATCGTCAACGCGATGGCCGCGCTGCTGGCCACCGGCGGCTCGACCAACCACCTGATCCACTGGGTGGCGGTGGCGCGCTCGGCCGGCATCCGGATCGACTGGGACGATTTCTCCGCCCTGTCCGCGGTGGTGCCGCTGCTGGCGCGCGTCTACCCGAACGGCCAGGCCGACGTGAACGCCTTCCAGGAAGCCGGCGGCCCGGGCTACGTGATCCGCGAACTGCTCGACGCCGGCCTGATGCACGAGGACGTGGTCACGGTGCGCGAAGGCGGCCTGCGCGAGTACACGCGCCTGCCCACCGCCGCAAAGGAGGGCAGGCTCGCCTGGCAGGAGATCGGCGCGTCGCGCGATACCTCGGTGGTGCGCCCCGCGAGCGAACCGTTCAGCCCCACGGGCGGTTTGAAGCTGCTCACCGGCAACCTGGGCCGCAGCGTCATCAAGGTCTCCGCCGTGCCGCAGGACCGCCACGTGATCGAGGCGCCCGCCCGCATCTTCGATTCGCAGGAGGCGCTGCAGAAGTCGTTCCAGTCCGGCGAGCTGGAGCAGGCCTGCCGCGACAACGGCAACGGCCTGATCTGCGTGGTGCGCTGGCAGGGCCCGCAGGCCAACGGCATGCCGGAGCTGCACAAGCTCACGCCGCCGCTGGCGGTGCTCCAGGGCAAGGGCCTGTGCGTCGCGCTGGTCACCGACGGCCGCATGAGCGGCGCGTCGGGCAAGGTGCCGGCCGCGATCCACGTGTCGCCCGAGGCGGCCGCGGGCGGTCCGCTGGCGCTGCTGCGCGACGGCGACCGCGTGCGGCTCGACGCGGTCGAAGGGACGCTGCAGGCGCTGGTGCCGCACGAGGAATGGATGCGCCGCGAACCGGCGAAGCTGGAGCAGGCGCAGCGCGACGCCAACGGCGTGAAGCTGGGACGCGAGCTGTTCGCGTCCATGCGCCGCAATTCGACGGAAGCGGAACAAGGGGCCTGCACATGGCTGTGACGACGAAGGACAAGGGCGCGGCGCTGACGCCGCTGGACGTGATGCGCGACGCCGCGGTGATCCCGGTGATCGTGCTGGACGACGTGGCGCAGGCCGTGCCGCTGGCGCGCGCGCTGGTCGAAGGCGGCATCCGCATGCTGGAGGTGACGCTGCGCACGCCCGCCGCGCTGCGCTGCATCGAGGCGATCGCCGAGCAGGTGCCCGACGCGGTGGCCGGCGCGGGCACGGTGCGGTCGGCGGCGGATGCGCACGCGGCCGCGAAGGCCGGCGCGCGGTTCGCGGTGAGCCCGGGCTACACCTCGGCCATCGGCGGCGCCTGCCGCGAGGCAGGACTGCCGCTGCTCCCCGGCGTGGCCACCGGCAGCGAGATCCTGCTGGCCCAGCAGGACGGCTGGAACGAGCTGAAGTTCTTCCCGGCGATGCAGGCGGGGGGCGCGCCCATGCTCAAGGCCTTCTTCGGCCCCTTCCACGACGTGCGGTTCTGTCCGACGGGCGGGATCACCGCGGCCAACGCGCGCGAGTTCCTCGCGCTGCCCAACGTGGCCTGTGTCGGCGGGTCGTGGCTGACGCCCAAGGACGCGGTGGAAGCCGGCGACTGGGCTCGCATCACGAAGCTCGCGCGCGAAGCCGCGGCGCTGCGCTGATCACGGGCGGACTCAGCCCGACCGGGCGGCCCGCTTCGCCAGCGTCTCTTCGATCTTCTCCATCAGCGCATCGGGCGACACCGGCTTGACCAGGTGGCCGTCGAAGCCGGCCTCGGCCGCGCGCTGGGTGTCCGCGGCCTGGCCCCAGCCGGAGAGCGCCAGCACGGCGATGCCGCGGCCCCATTCGGTCTGGCGCAGCGCGCGGCAGGCGCCGAAGCCGTCCAGCCGCGGCATGCCCAGGTCGAGCACCGCCACGTCGGGCCGGAACGCCTCGGCGCGCGCCAGGCCTTCGACGCCGTCGTAGGCCGTGCCCACTTCGTAGCCCAGCATCTCCATCACCTCGGCCAGGGTGTCGGCGGCATCGCGGTTGTCGTCGACGATCAGCACGCGGCGGCGCGCGGGCGACGTCGAAGGCTGCGCCTTCCCGACCGCTTCGGGCGCGACCGGCCAGGCCGGCTCAGCCGGTGCCGGCGGCAGGCGCACCACGAACTCGCTGCCGCGGCCCGGGCCTTCGCTGCGCGCCTCGACCGAGCCGCCGTGCAGCTGCGCCAGGCGCTGCACCAGCGACAGGCCGATGCCCAGCCCGCCGCCGGAGGCGCCGCCCTGGTAGAACATCTCGAACACGCGCTGCAGCTGGTCGGGCGCGATGCCCACGCCCTGGTCGCGCACGCGCTGCACGACGCAGCCGTCCTCGCGGGCGACCGACAGGGTGACCGGCCGCCCGTTGTCCGAGTAGCGCGCGGCGTTGGTCAGCAGGTTGAGCAGCACCTGGACGAGGCGCACCTCGTCGCCGACCAGCCGCACGGGCTCGTCGGGCATGTCGATCCGCAGTTCGTGCCGGCCCGCCTGCAGCGCGGCCTGCGCGTTCTCGACGGCCGCATGCACCACGTCGCGCAGGTCCAGCGGCGCGAGCCGCAGTTCCAGCTTGCCCAGGCTGATGCGGCTGACGTCCATCAGGTCGTCGATCATCCGCGCCAGGTGCGTGACCTGGCGGCCGATCAGGTCGGTGTGGCGCTGCAGCAGAGCGTCCTGCGGCGCGGCCAGGCGCATCAGCTCGGCCGAGCTCCGGATCGGCGCCAGCGGATTGCGCAACTCGTGCGCCAGCGTGGCCAGGAATTCGTCCTTGCGGCGGTCGGCCTCCTTGAGCGCGGCCTCGGCGGCCTTGCGGTCGGTGATGTCGCGCTGCGTGCCCCAGGCGCGCACCAGGCGCCCGTCCTCCACCACGCCCGAGAGGCTGTTGGCGAACCAGAGCGGCCGGCCCGTGCGGTCGTGCTCCAGCGACTGCACGTCGTCGGCGCGGTAGCCGGACCGGACCAGTGAAAGCAGGTACTCGCGCACCTGCGGATGCGCCGGGTCCATCACCATGTCCAGCCCGCGGCCGATCACGTCCGCCGGCGAGTCCAGCCCGTACATGCGCGCGAAGACCTCGTTGCATTCGGCGAAGCGGCCGGTGCGCAGCAGCGCCTGGACCTGTTCGTCCTCCGGCAGCGTGGTGTCCACCGGCGGCTGGAACTCCATCCGCCAGATGCCTTCGGTGCTGTTGGCGACGAAGGCGCGGTAACGCTCCTCGCTGTCGCGCAGCCGGCGCTCGCGCAGCGCGTCCGCGGTGACGTCCTGGAACAGCACCGCGACCTGCCGCTCGCCGGGTTCGCCGATCGGCGTGGCGTACACGTCGAACCAGCGGCCCATGGCTTCGGAGCCGTGGCTGAAGCGCTCGGGGTGGCCGGTGAGCGCCACCTGCCCATAGGTGCGGATCCAGAAATCCTCCAGCGTCGGCACCAGCTCGCGCGCGGTACGGCCCAGCGGCCGCACCAGGCCGGTCTGCAGCTCGAAGACCGGATTGGTTTCCACGAAGCGGTAGTCCGTGGGGTTGCCGGAGTCGTCCAGCAGGACCTCGATGACGCAGAAGCCCTGGTCGATGGAATCGAGCAGGCGGCGATAGCGTTCGCTGGAGCGGCGCAGCGCGTCCTCGGCCACGCGGCGGTCGTGGATGTCGGTGACCGATCCGACGAAGCCGAGGAACTCGCCTTCCGGGCCCAGCCGCGGACGGCCGGCGTCGATCACCCAGCTCCAGCCGCCGTCGGCGCGCCGCAGCCGGTGCTCCAGCGCGAAGCCGGCCTGGCGCGTGTTGGCGTCGCGGAACGCCGCGCCCGCCTTGGCACGATCGTCGGGATGCACCATCTCCAGCCAGCCGAAGCCCAGGCCCGCCGTCTCCGGCTGGCCGGTGAACTGGGTCCAGCCGCGCGAGAGGAAGCTGCACACGCCATCGGGTTCGGTCACCCAGAGCATGGTGGGCGCGGTATCGGCGAAATCGCGCAGCCGCTGCTGCGCCGCGATCTGCGGCGTGAGGTCCAGCGTGATGCCGTCGAACTGGTAGGCGCGCCCGTCGGCGCCCATCCGGGCGCGGCCGACGGCGTGGATCCACTTGAGCTCGCCTCCGGGGCCGACGGTGCGGAACACCTCGTCGTAGGGCAGTCCGGCTTCGACGGCGCGCCTGACCGCATCGCGCAGGCGCTCGCGGTCCTCGGGATGGATGCGCTCGAAGAACAGCTCGATGGTCGGCCGCGCGTCGGGGCGCAGGTGGAAGTGCGACTTGGTGTTGTCGTTCCACACCAGTTCGCCGAGCGGCAGCGGATTGAGCCACACGCCCACCCCCGAGCTGCGAACGGCGGCATCGACGCGCTGGAGTTCGTCGTTGGGCTGCTGGGCAGTCGGCATCGGCAGATTCTAGGAAGCCGGCGGCCCCGTGGGCGTCAGCGAGCGCGCCGCCAGCCCAGCGGATCGAAACCGGTCACGAGGGCGCAGGCCACCAGCACCAGCAGCACGCCCGGCACCATGCCGCCGGTGAACGGCTCGCCCAGGAAGAGCCCGCCCCACGTCACGCCGAACAACGGGATCATGAAGGCGGAAGAGGTGGCGGCGCTGGCCGGGATCTCGCGCATCAGCCGCATGCTGATCCAGTACATGAAGCCCGAGGTGAAGAGGCCCAGGACCGCCAGCGCCGCGGCCGCGCGCGCATCGACGTGCATGTCGGGGGCCGCCGCGGTGGCCGGAAGCAGCAGCACCAGCGCGGCGGCGATGTGCACGGCCGCCGACGCGGGCAGCGCCTGGTGCGTCATCGTCGCGCGCTTCATCAGCACCGCGCCGAAGCCGTAGCTGGCCGAGGCCGCCACGCAGGCCAGCACGGCCAGCACCACGCGCGTGTCGACCTCCACCGGGCCCAGGCGCACCAGCAGGCCGACGCCCATCAACCCGGCGGCGCAGCCGACCAGCTTGCGGACCGTGAGCCGCTCCTCGCCGGACAGCGCGCCCGCCACCACGCCGAACAGCGGCGCCGTGGCGTTGAGCACGGCCGAGTAACCGGCGGGGATCACCAGCCCGGCCCAGTTGAACAGCACGAAGGGCGCCACCACCGTCATCAGGCCGAGCACCGCTAGGCCGGGCCAGTGCACTCGATCGGGCCATTGCTCCTTCAGCACGCGCATCAGGAATGACAGCACGCCGGCCGCGAGCGCGCAGCGGATGCAGGCCATGGGCAGCGGCCCGAAGGCGGGCGCGGCGATGCGGATCAGTGGGAAGGAGCCGCCCCACACCGCGGAGAGGAGGACGAGCTGTGCGAAGTGGCGCGATTGCATGAGGCAGCCCCCGATTGTCGCGCGGGCGGCGAGCCGGGGCCCGCAGCTCGGCCATTGCGCGCTCCGTCGTCGCGCAGATGACGCGCTGCATGGCACTTGTCCGACAGAGCCTCAGCCGTGTGCGCAGCGTAATGGAAGCCGTGCGCCGACAACCGGCCGCGAAGGAGCAAACGGATGCAAGCACATGCACGGAGGACGCCATGCAGGTGGTGATCCTGGCGGGCGGGTACGGCACCCGCATCAGCGAAGAAAGCTCCATCCGGCCCAAGCCGATGGTCGAGATCGGCGGGCGGCCGATCCTCTGGCACATCATGAAGATCTACCTGGCCCACGGGCTGAACGACTTCGTGATCTGCTGCGGCTACAAGGGCCACGTCATCAAGCAGTTCTTCCGCGACTACGCGCTGGACAGCGCCGACGTGCGGTTCGACATGCGCGAGAACACCACGACGCTCCTGCGCACCGCCACCGAGCCCTGGCGCGTGACGCTGGTGGACACCGGCCTCGAGACCATGACGGGCGGGCGCCTGCGCCGCGCGGCGAACTACCTCAACGACGGCCCGTTCTGCTGCACCTACGGCGACGGGGTGGGCGACGTGGACATCACCGCGCTGGTCGCCTTCCACCGCGCCCAGGGCACGATGGCCACGGTGACGGCGGTGCAGCCGCCCGGCCGTTTCGGCGCGTTCACGCTGCACACCGGCAACGACCGCGTGCCCAGCTTCAAGGAGAAGCCCGGCGGCGACGGCGCGTGGATCAACGGCGGCTTCTTCGTGCTGAACCGCGAGGTGGTCGACCTGATCGACGACGACGACACGGTGTGGGAGCGCGGGCCGATGGAGAAGCTGGCGGCCGAGGGCGAGCTGGCGGCGTTCCGGCACGAGGGCTTCTGGCAGCCCATGGACACGCTGCGCGACAAGCAGACGCTGGAGGGCCTGTGGTCCTCGGGCAAGGCCCCGTGGAAAGTCTGGTGAGGGAGCACCCATGATCTTCACGCCCACCGAGCTGGACGGCGCCTTCGTCATCGACCTGGAACTCCGCCAGGATGCGCGCGGCTGGTTCGCCCGCACCTACTGCGCCCGCGAATTCGAGGCGCACGGCCTGCCCACCCACATGGTGCAGACCAACATGTCGCTCACCCGCAGGAAAGGGACGCTGCGCGGCATGCACTACCAGCACGCGCCGCACGGCGAGGACAAGCTGGTGCGTTGCGTGGGCGGCGCGATCTGGGACTGCATCGTCGACCTGCGGCCGCGATCGCCCACCTACTGCAAGTGGATCGGCGTCGAGCTGTCCGAGGCCAACGCCCGGGCGCTGCTGGTGCCCAAGGGTTTCGCCCACGGCTTCGTCACGCTCAGCGACGACGCGGCCGTCACGTACCAAGTGTCGGAGTTCTACACGCCGGCCTCGGAAGGCGGGGCGCGCTGGGACGATCCCGCTTTCGGCATCGCCTGGCCGGTGCCGGTGCTCGACATGTCCGACAAGGACCGCCAGTGGCCGGCCCATGTGAAGGAGGCGCAATGATCCTGGTCGACACCGCCCTCCAGAAGCGCGCCGCCGAGGGGCGCCCGGTACGGATCGGCCTGGTGGGCGCGGGCTTCATGGCGCGCGGCGTCGCGCTGCAGATCGCGTTGTCGGTGCCGGGCATGCGCGTCGCCGCGATCGCCAACCGCACGCTGGAGACCGCGCGCCGCGCCTATCGCGAGGCCGGGCAGACGGAGATGCGCACCGTCGACACCGTGGCCCAGCTGGAACAGGCCATCGAAGCGGGCGTACCCGCCGTGACGGAAGACGCGCTGCTGCTGTGCCGCGCCGGCGGCATCGACGCCATCGTGGAGGTGACGGGCACCATCGAGCACGCGGCCCGCGTGGCGCTGGAGGCCATCGGGCACGGCAAGCACGTGGTGCTGATGAACGCCGAGGTGGACGGCACCGTCGGCCCCATCCTCAAGACCTACGCCGATCGCGCCGGCGTGGTGATCACCAGCGCCGACGGCGACCAGCCCGGCGTGATGATGAACCTGTACCGCTTCGTGCGCGGCATCGGCGTCAAGCCGGTGCTGTGCGGCAACATCAAGGGCCTGCACGATCCCTATCGCAACCCGACCACGCAGGAAGGTTTCGCGAAGCAGTGGGGCCAGAACCCGGCGATGGTGACCTCGTTCGCCGACGGCACCAAGATCTCGTTCGAGAACGCGATCGTCGCCAACGGCACCGGCATGGGCGTCGGCAAGCGCGGCATGTTCGGGCCCACGGTGGCGGCGGGCACGCCGATCCAGCAGGTGGCCGACCTCTATCCCCTGGAGGCGCTGCTCGACGGCCCCGGCATCGTCGACTACGTCGTCGGCGCCATGCCCGGCCCGGGCGTGTACGTGCTGGGCACGCACGACCATCCGCAGCAGCGGCACTACCTCAACCTCTACAAGCTGGGCGCGGGGCCGCTGTACTGCTTCTACACGCCCTACCACCTGTGCCATTTCGAGGTGCCCAACACGGTGGCGCGCGCGGTGCTGTTCCGGGATGCGGCGCTGGCGCCGCTGGGCGCACCGCGGGTGGAAGTCGTCGCAACCGCCAAGAAGGACCTGCGCGCGGGCGAGACGATCGACGGACTGGGCGGCTACATGACGTACGGGCTGGCCGAGAACTCGGCCGCGGCGCGCGCCGAGGACCTGCTGCCCATCGGCCTGGCCGAGGGCTGCCGCCTGAAGCGCGACGCGCCCAGGGACACCGTGCTCACCTTCGCCGACGTCGAGCTGCCGCCCGGCCGGCTTTGCGACCGCCTCTGGCGCGAGCAGGTCGAGCGCTTCGGCATGGGGAAGAAGGATCCGCAACCGCAAACGCAAAGGGAGATCGCATGAAGCTGCTCGTCACGGGCGTGGAGGGTTACATCGGCTGCCTGCTGGCGCCTTACCTGCAGGCACGCGGCCACGAGCTGGTCGGGCTGGACACCGGGTTCTACCGGGACGGCTGGCTGTTCAGCGACCAGTCACTGGTGCCGGGCTTCCCGCGCACCATCAACCGCGACATCCGGCGCATCGAGGCCGCGGACCTGCAGGGCGTGGACGCCGTGGTCCACCTGGCCGAGCTGTCGAACGATCCTCTCGGCGAGAACGATCCGGACCTCACGCACCAGATCAACCACCGCGCCTCCGTGCGGCTGGCCGAGCTGGCGCGTGCGGCGGGCGTCAAGCGCTTCGTCTACACGTCGTCGTGCAGCGTGTACGGCGTGGCCGACGGCGCCGAGCCGATGACGGAGACCTCGCCGACCAATCCGCAGACCGCCTACGCGGTGTGCAAGACGCTGGTCGAACGCGACGTGTCGGCGATGGCCGGCCCGGACTTCACGCCGACCTTCCTGCGCAACGCGACGGCCTACGGCGCTTCGCCGCGCATGCGCTTCGACATCGTGCTGAACAACCTGTGCGGCATCGCGGCGACGACGGGCAGGATCGTGATGACCAGCGACGGCACGCCGTGGCGGCCGCTGGTGCACGTGCTGGACATCTGCGAGGCGATCGCCTGCGCGCTGGAGGCGCCGCGCGACGCGGTGCACGGCGAGGTGTTCAACGTCGGTCACGACGCCGACAACTACCAGGTGCGCGAGATCGCGCAGATCGTGGCCGACGTCTACCCGGGCTGCGAGCTCTCGTTCGGCCCGGCCGGCGGCGACAACCGCAGCTACAAGGTGAGCTTCGCCAAGATCCATTCGCAGCTGCCGGGCTTTGGCTGCAGCTGGGATGCGCGCAAGGGCGCCGCCCAGCTGCGCAAGGTGTTCGATCGCATCGGCATGGACGCCGAACTGTTCCAGGCGCGGCCGTTCACGCGGCTCAAGCAGCTGAAGTACCTCACCCGGACCGGCCAGCTCGATCCCAAGCTGTTCTGGACCTGCTGAGCCGGGGCTCGGCCGCCCGACGCCCGAGCTGAGTGCGAGCCCTCCTACGTGGTCTGCGGCGCGCAGCCGACGGCAAGCCGCCGCCGGCTGGCCAGACTGCGTGCATCAGAGGAGGCAGCACGACATGCCCATCGCATCCCATGCGGAACGCGAAGTCCGCATCCCCACCGACGACGACCACCTGCTCGGCGACCTGGTCCGGCCGGACGGCACCAGCGCCCTGGTCCTGTTCGCGCACGGCAGCGGCAGCGGCCGGCACAGCGCGCGCAACCGGCGCGTGGCCGCGCGGCTGCACCAGAGCGGCATCGGCACGCTGCTGTTCGACCTGCTCACCGGCTCGGAGCAGGAGGTGGACCTGCACACCCGCCAGCACCGCTTCGACATCGCGCTGCTCACGCGCCGCCTGCAGCAGGCCACCGACTGGGCGGTGAACCACTCGGGCACGCCGCATCCGGTCATCGGCTATTTCGGCGCCAGCACCGGCAGCGCCGCGGCCCTGGTGGCGGCCGCGCGCCTCGCCGACCGCATCGGCGCGGTGGTCTCGCGCGGCGGGCGGCCCGACCTGGCCGGCGCCGCCGCGCTGGAAGCGGGGACGGCGCCGCCGCTGCTGATCGTGGGCGAGGCCGACCCCGAGGTGGTGGACCTCAACCAGGCCGCGCTGGAGCGCATGAAATGCCACCGCAGCCTGGCGGTGGTGCCGCACGCGTCCCACCTGTTCGAGGAGCCGGGCACGCTGGAGATCGCGGCCGACCATGCCGCGGCCTGGTTCAGCCGCCACCTGGCCTGGGCGGAGCAGCACGCATGAGCTGGCAGGTGCCGTACAGGGACCGCTCGCATGCCGGCCGCGCGCTGGCGGCGCAGCTGTCCGACCTGCGCGACGCGCCTGGGCTCCTGGTGCTGGGCCTGCCGCGCGGCGGCGTGCCGGTGGCGCACGAGGTCGCGAACGCGCTGGCCGCGCCGCTGGACGTGTTCATCGTGCGCAAGCTCGGCTATCCCGGCCATCCCGAATTCGCCATGGGCGCTATCGCCTCCGGCGGCGTGCGCGTGATGAAGGTGCTGCCCGGCATGCGGCCCTCGGAGCAGGCGATCGAGGAGATCGTGGCCGACGAGATGGAGGAGCTGCGGCGACGCGAAGTGCTCTACCGCGGCCGGCGGCGGCCGCCGGTGCTGCGCGGCCGCTCGATCGTCGTCATCGACGACGGCCTGGCCACCGGCGCCACCATGGAAGCGGCGGTGCAGGCGCTGCGCCGGCACGAGCCCCGGCAGATCTGCGTCGCGGTGCCGGTCGGTGCGCGCGACAGCTGCGAGACGCTCGCCGCCCTGGCCGACAAGGTGGTGTGCCCCGCCCAGCCCGAGCCCTTCCGCGCCGTCAGCCTCTGGTACCGCGACTTCCCGCAGACCTCCGACGAGGAGGTGCGGCAGCTGCTCGCCGAGCACGAGGGCGTCGGCGCGCACTGAAACATCCCCGTCATCCCCGCGAAGGCGGGGATCCAGAGCTTCCGACTTTCTCAGCGCCGGCGCCAGTCCCCGCCCAGGTGCGTGCCGCTGTCCAGCAGAACCAGCTCGCCGGTCACCGTGCGCGCGCCGGTCACCAGCCAGACGATGGACTCGGCCACGTCCTCGGGCGTGCTGGCGCGCGCCAGCGGCACCGTCGACTCGTAGGTCTGCCGCGCCTTGTCGGCGGCGGCTTCGCCCAGGCCGCGGGCGAACCAGCGGGAGGTGATGAATCCCGGGCACACGGCGTTCACGCGGATGTCCGGCGCGAGCGAGCGCGCCAGGTGCAGGGTCATCGAGTTGATCGCGCCCTTGGAGGCGATGTAGGGAATGGAGGAGCCGATGCCCAGCGCGCCGGCCACGGACGACACGTTGACGATCGAGCCCTGCGCGGCCTTCAGGTGCGGCACGGCGGCGCGCACCATCTGGAAGGTGCCGACCGCGTTCACGCCCAGGATGCGCTGGAACACCTCGGCGTCGAGCGCGTCCCATTTCGCTTCATCGCCGAACACCGAGGTGCCGGCGTTGTTGACCAGGGCGTCGAGGCGGCCCCAGCGCGCCACGGTCTGGTCGACCAGGCGGCGGCAGTCGGCGTCCTGCGCCACGTCGGCCTGCAGCACCAGCACGTCGGCGCCGGCGGCGCGGCAGGCGGCGGCGGTCTCCTGCGCCTCCTGCTCGCTGCGCGAGTAGTTCACCACCACGTTCCAGCCGCGCTGGGCCAGCTGCAGCGCGGTGGCGGCGCCTACGCCGGTGGCCGAGCCGGTGATGAGGGCGGTCTTCTTCTGGCTGTCTGTCATGGTCGGGTCTCCTGGGGTCCGGCCGGCGGCGGGGAAGGGCGCCGGGCATCGCAGAATAGCGCCCCATGGAAGACAACCCATCCCGCCCCGAACTGCCCGACCACCTGTCGATCGACCCGCGCAGCCCGCACTACGTCGCCGCCGTCTTCGAGCACGACGTCGGCATCCGCTTCAACGGCAAGGAACGCGCCGACGTCGAGGAGTACTGCATCAGCGAAGGCTGGATCCGCGTGCCCGCCGGCAAGACCGTGGACCGCAAGGGCCAGCCGCTGATGATCAAGCTCAAGGGGAAGGTGGAGGCGTTCTACAGGTAGGGCTGGTCCACAGCCCGGCAGCCGGCGGTCCTGCGCGAACGGACTGCGCGTCGGCACAATCGTCGGCCTTCGTTGCTTGCGGGAGACCTCCGTGGCGGAATCGAACATCGAGTGGACCGAGCACACCTGGAACCCGGTCACGGGTTGCACGAAACTGAGCCCCGGCTGCAAGCACTGTTATGCCGAAGCCATGTCCCGGCGCCTGCAGGCCATGGGTGCTCCGGGCTACGAGTCCGGGTTCGAGGTCACGCTTCATCCCGACCGGCTCGACCAGCCCCGGCGACGCAAGCGCCCGACGACGTACTTCGTGAACTCGATGAGCGACCTCTTCCACGAGGAAGTCGAGGATGGGTTCATCGACCGCGTGCTGGCCGTGTGCGAGGAGACGCCGCATCACACCTACCAGGTGCTGACCAAGCGTGCCGAGCGGCTCGCCGCGTACTTCGCTTCCCGTGTCGTACCGCCCAACGTCTGGCTGGGCGTTTCGGTGGAGGATCGCAAGTACGGCGTGCCGCGGATCGCTCAACTGCGCGAGGTCCGCTCGGGGGTAAGGTTCCTCTCGGTCGAGCCTCTCCTCGAAGACCTGGGGCCGCTCGACCTCTCCGGCATCCACTGGGTCATCGTCGGCGGTGAGAGTGGTCCGGGCGCGCGCGCGATGCATCTCGCCTGGGCCCAGGGTGTCCTGGACCAATGCCGGGCCGCGGGCATTCGTGCCTTCATGAAGCAGCTGGGCGCCAGGCCCTTGGATGCGACGGGGGAGCGGCACTCGATCACCGATCGGAAGGGCGCCCTGATGGCGGAGTGGCCCAGCGCGCTTCGCATCCGGCAGATGCCGCTGGCGGCCTAGGTGTGAAGTGTCAACAGGTTCTTTCGAGGGATCGAGAGACGTGACATGGGCGGCATCAGGTTGATGCCGTGATGCGGTCGGTGCCAGTTGTAGAAGTGGTTCCAGATCGGCAGGGCGTTGC
>JAEWBU010000045.1 GCA_023390985.1 Pseudomonadota bacterium | reverse complement strand
TGGCCAGCGAGATGTCGAAGTGGTTGTTGGAGTGCGAGCCCCAGGTCAGGCCGAAGGCCTGGCAGGTCTGGGCCACGCGCACCGAGCCGGCCATCGTCCAGAAGTGCGGATCGGCCAGCGGGATGTCGACCGACTGCAGCGAGAGCGCATGCGCCATCTCGCGCCAGTCGGTCGCCACCATGTTGGTGGCGGTGGGCAGGCCGGTGGCGCGGCGGAACTCCGCCATCACCTCGCGGCCGCTGAAGGCGCCTTCGGCGCCGCACGGATCCTCGGCGTACGCCATCACGCCGTGCAGGTCGCGCGTGATGCGCACCGCGTCCTTGAGCAGCCAGCCGCCGTTGGGGTCCAGCGTGCAGCGCGCCTGCGGGAAGCGCTCGTGCAGCGCGCGGATGGCCTCGACCTCCTCCTCGCCGCGCAGCACTCCGCCCTTGAGCTTGAAGTCCTGGAAACCGTACTTGGCCTGCGCCGCTTCGGCCAGCCTGACGATGGCCTCGGGCGTCATCGCGGGCTCATGACGCAGGCGGCTCCAGTCGTCCGCCGCGTCGGGCTCGCTGCGGTACGGCAGGTCGGTCTTGCGGCGGTCGCCGACGAAGAACAGGTAGCCGAGCATCTGCACCGCGTCGCGCTGGTGGCCTTCGCCGAGCAGCGCGGCCACGGGCACGCCGAGGAACTGGCCGAGCAGGTCGAGCAGCGCCGATTCGACGGCCGTGACCGCGTGGATGGCCACGCGCAGGTCGAACGTCTGCTGGCCGCGGCCGCCGGCGTCGCGGTCGGCGAAGCGCTGGCGCATCGCATTGAGCACCGCGTTGTGGTTGCCGATCGACTGGCCGACCACCGGCGACGTGGCGTCCTCCAGCGTCTGCCGAATCTTCTCGCCGCCGGGGACTTCGCCCACGCCCGTGCGTCCGCTGCTGTCGGTCAGGATGACCACGTTGCGGGTGAAGAACGGCGCGTGCGCGCCGCTGAGGTTGAGCAGCATGTCGTCGTGCCCCGCGACGGGGACGACACGCAAAGCGGTGATGACGGGCGTGGAACTCATGCGATGGCTACTGCTGGAAGAGAGGTTCAGTCCGCGGTGATCTTGCGCGCCTTGATCAGGTCGCGCCAGCGGGCGAATTCACGCTGCTGGAAGGCGGTGAACTCGGCCGGCTTGCTGGCCACGACTTCGAGGCCCTGGTCCAGCATGCGCTTCTTCACCGACGGCTCGTTGATGGCGGCGATGGCGGCATTGGCGATCTTGTCGCGCACCGCCGGCGGCAGGCCCTTGGGCGCGGCCAGGCCTTGCCACGAATACACCTCGGCGCCCTTCACGCCGGCCTCGGCCAGAGTGGGCACGTCGGGGAGGACGGGCGAGCGCTTGTCGCCGGTGACGGCGATGGCGTGCAGCTTGCCGGCGCGGATGTGCTGCAGCACGGCATTGACGTTCTGGAACGAGTACTGGACCTGGTTGCCCAGCAGGTCGTTCACGGCCGGCGCGCCGCCCTTGTAGGGAATGTGCAGGCCGTCGGTACCGGTCTGCTGCCAGAAGAGTTCGGCCGACAGGTGGTCCGAGGAGCCGTTGCCGGAACTCGCGAAGCTCACCTTGCCCGGCCTGGCCTTGAGCTCGGCGATCACGTCGCTGACCGTCCGGGCCTTCTGGTCGGGGCTGGCGACCAGCACGTTGGGCGCCTGGACCGGCACGCTCAGGTAGTCGAAGTCCTTGGTGGCGTCGTAAGGAACGTTCGCGAACAGGTGGGGGGCGACCACGAAGGCGCCGAGCGAGGACACCAGCAGCGTGTAGCCGTCCGGCGCGGCGCGCTTGACCGCGCCGGCGCCGATGGTGCCGGTGGCGCCGGGACGGTTCTCCACCACGAAGGTCTGGTTCAGCTTGCCCTGCATCTCCTGCGCGAGGGCGCGGGCGACCATGTCGGTCGACCCGCCGGCCGGGAACGGCACGACGATGGTCACGGGCTTCTCGGGCCAGGCGGTCTGGGCGCTGGCGGCGAAACCGAGGGCGAGCGCGCAAGCGGCGAGGATCCTCTTCATGGTTGTCTCCTTCTAAGTGGAAAAGACGATCTGTTAACGATAACATCGATATTGTTATCGCAAACATTCGTGGATGTCTACAGGTTTGTCCGTAACAATCCAGCCCATGGCCTCGCCCTCCCATGCCCTCGCCGCTCCTGCCGAAGAACCCGGCCGCGGCTCCGTGACGCTGCGTGAGGTCGCGCGGCTGGCGGGTGTGTCGGCGATGACGGTGTCGCGCGTGCTGAACACGCCGGGGCGGGTGAATGCCGAGACGCGCCGGCGGGTGGACGAGGCGATCCGGCAGTTGGGCTACGTGCCCAACCTGGCCGCCAACAGCCTGCGCTCGTCGCGCAGCCACCTGGTGACGGCGCTGGTGCCGACCATGACGGGCTCGCTCTTCAGTGGGATGGTGCGGTCGCTGACCGAAGCGCTGGAGGAGCGCGGCTTCCAGCTGATGGTCGGCCAGAGCGGCTACGGCCGCTCGCGCGAGGACGACCTGCTGCGCGCCATCATCGGCCGCCGGCCCGACGGCATCGTGCTCACCGGCATCATGCATTCGCCCCAGGGCCGGGCGATGCTGCTCTCCTCCGGCATCCCGGTGGTCGAGACCTGGGACGCGACGCCCGACCCGATCGACATGCTGCTGCGGCTGTCGCACGAGCAGATCGGCCGCCGTGTATGCGCCTACCTGCATGAACGCGGCCGGGAGCGGCTGGCCTTGTTGAGCGGCGACGACGAGCGCGCCGAGCGCCGCACGGCCGGCTTCATCCAGGAGGCCGCGGCTCGTGGCCTGCCCGGGCCGGTGGTCGTCCGCGTGCCCGCGCCGACCACCCACGCGCAAGGCCGCCACGGACTGGCCGAACTGCTGGAGGCCGACGCCGGCATCGAGGGCGTCTTCTGCAGCTCCGACATGATGGCCGCGGGCGTGATCACGGAGGCGCAGCGGCGCGGCATCGAAGTGCCGAAGAGGCTGGCGGTGGTCGGCTTCGGCGACCTGGACTACGCGGCGAGCATGCTGCCCAGCGTGACCACCGTGCGCGTCGACGGCGGCGCGATCGGCAGCCGGGCCGCCGCGATGATCGCGGCGCGCGCCAACGGCGAGCCGGTGCGCGAACGCATCGTGGACGTGGAGTTCTCGATCGTGGCGCGCGACAGCGCCTAGGTGTGAAGTGTCAACAGGTTCTTTCGAGGGATCGAGAGACGTGACATGGGCGGCATCAGGTTGATGCCGTGATGCGGTCGGTGCCAGTTGTAGAAGTGGTTCCAGATCGGCAGGGCGTTGC
>JAEWBU010000018.1 GCA_023390985.1 Pseudomonadota bacterium | reverse complement strand
CCTCGTCCAGGGCGAACAGGTCCTCGCCCGCCAGCTTCACGGTGCCGCGGCTGGGCGTGTCCAGCCCGGCGACGATCGACAGCAGCGTGCTCTTGCCCGAACCCGAGGCGCCGACGATGGCCGCGGTTTCCCGTTCGGCGAGCGTGAAGTCGATATCGCGCAGAATGTCGAGCGTGCCGGTCGAATCGGTCACCGATTTGTGGACGTGTTCGACGGCGATGATGGGTTCGGCCATGGAGATTGATCAGTCTTGAAGCGCAGGCACTTTATCGCGGCAGGCTTAGCCGCAACTTATGCCGGCGCCGCGCTGGCCGCCCCCGCCACGGTGCTGGTGGTGGGCGACTCGCTCAGCGCCGAGTATGGCCTGCAGCGGGGCAGCGGCTGGGTGGCGCTGATGGAAAAGCGCCTCGCCGCCGAGAAGATCGACGCGCGCGTGGTCAACGCCAGCATCAGCGGCGACACCACGTCGGGCGGCCGCTCGCGACTGCCGGCGCTGCTGTCGCAGCACAAGCCCTCGCACGTGGTGCTGGAGCTGGGCGCCAACGATGCGCTGCGCGGCCTGCCGCTGGAGATGACGCAGGCCAACCTGTCGGCCATGGTCCAGGCCGCGCAGAAGGCCGGCGCCCAGGTGCTGGTGGTCGGCATCCAGCTGCCGCCCAACTACGGCCGCGACTACGGCAACCGCTTCGCGGCGCTGTTCGAGAAGGTCGCGAGCGAGCACAAGGCGGCGCTGGTGCCCTTCCTGCTCAAGGGCGTGGCCGACATCGACGACGCGCAGCGCCTGTTCCAGGCCGACCGCATCCATCCCAACGAGCAGGCGCAGGAGCGCATGCTGGCCAACGTCTGGCCCCACCTGCGCAAGATCCTCAAGTGAGCGTGCAGATCCTGTCCGCCGGCGAGGCCGCCACGCGCCTGGCCGAGTTCGATGCCGTGGTCGACGCGCGCAGCGAGTCCGAGTTCGCCGAGGACCACCTGCCCGGCGCCGTGAACTGGCCGTCGCTCAACGACGAAGAGCGTGCCCTCGTCGGCACCCTCTACAAGCAGGTCAGCCCGTTCGAGGCGCGCAAGAAAGGCGCCGCCCTGGTGTCCGCCAACGTGTCGCGCCACATCGATCGCGAGCTGCTGGACAAGCCCAAGTCGTGGCAGCCGCTGGTCTACTGCTGGCGCGGCGGCAAGCGCAGCGGCTCGCTGGCGCTGGTGCTCGACCAGATCGGCTTCAAGGTGTCGCTGGTCGAGGGCGGCTACAAGGCCTTCCGCGGCGCCGTGCTGGAGCAGCTGCCCGAGCTGGCGCAGCGGCTGTCGTACCGGGTGGTGTGCGGACCGACGGGCTCCGGCAAGACCCGGCTGCTGCACGCGCTGGCCGCGGCGGGCGCGCAGGTGCTCGACCTGGAGGGCCTGGCGCACCACCGCAGCTCGGTGCTGGGCCTGATCCCGGGCGAGCCCCAGCCCACCCAGAAGGCGTTCGATACGCGAGTGTGGGATGCGCTGCGCCGCTTCGATCCGGCGCGGCCGGTGTACGTCGAGAGCGAAAGCAAGAAGGTCGGCAACGTGACCGTGCCGGAGTCGCTGATGACGTCGATGCGGGCCAGCCCCTGCCTGCGCGTCGGGCTGTCCGACGACGAGCGCGTGAAGCTGCTGCTGGAGGACTACGAGTTCTTCGTGCACGACCCGCAGCTGTTCTGCCGCCGGCTGGGCGCGCTGACCGAGCTGCGCGGCAAGGCCGTGGTCGAGCGCTGGCAGGCGCTGGTGCAGGAAGGTGACGTCGAGACGGTGGTGCGGGAACTGCTCAAGACGCACTACGACCCGGGCTATGCGTCGTCCACGCAGCGCAACTTCGCGCTGTTCGGCCAGGCCCGCGAATGCGTGCTGCCCGACCGCAGCGAGGCCAGCATGGCGCGGCTGGCGCGCGAACTGGTCGCCTACCCGGGCTGAGCCTTCAGCCCTGCGGCGGCTGCGCGTTGGGGTCGGCGGGAGTCTCGCCGCCCTGCCCGTCCTGGGCGGCCTCGCCGTCCTCGCCCGGCGAGTTCACGCCGGACTTGCGCTCGGCCTTGGCCTTGAGCTTCTCTTCCTTCTTGCGCTTCTTGGCCAGTTCCTTCTGTCGCTTCTCGTATCCGTAATTGGGTGTGGCCACAGCTCGTCCGTTCGTGAGGGAATGGGACCAATGTACGCCAAAACCCTGGCGCGGCAAGCGGAGGCGATGGGTCCCCGGCTCAGCCGAGGGCGGTCAGCGCCTGCTCGAGGTCGGCCCGCAGGTCGGCCACGTCTTCCAGCCCGACCGAGAAGCGCACCACCACGCCACGCTGAAGCCCGCTGGGGAGCTCGGCGCTGCGCATCGAGGCGATGTCGTAGGGCACGACCAGGCTGACAGGCCCGCCCCAGGAGTAGCCCAGCTTGAAGAGCTTGAGGGCGTCGCAGAAGGCGTCGACCTTCGCGGTGGCGTGGCGCTCGTGGAAGACCACCGAGAACAGGCCCGCGGCCTGCCCGTCGTCGCCACAGAGCTCGCGCCAGTGCTCGTGCCCCGGCGAGCCTTCCAGCGCGGGATGCAAGACCTGCGCGATCTCCGGCCGGCCCTGCAGCCAGCGTGCCAGGGAGCGAGCCGCCTCGTCGTGCGCGCGGTAGCGCACCGCCAGGCTGGGCAGCGAGCGCAGCACGGCCTCGACGTCGTTGCCGCCCACGCCCAGGCCCAGCCGCATGTGGGTGAGCTTGATGCGCACGTGCAGCGCCTCGTCGCGCGTGCAGATGCTGCCCATCAGCACGTCGCCGCCGCCGCTGGGGTACTTGGTGAGGGCCTGCACCACGATGTCGGCACCGGTGCCCGCGAAGTCGAAGCCATTGAAGGCCAGGCCCGCGCCCCAGGTGTTGTCCAGCGCCGTCGTGATGCCGCGTTCGCGGCACAGGCGCGCCTGCTGGGCCAAAGGCGGAAATTCCATGGTCACCGAGCCCGGCGCTTCCAGCCACACGAGCTTCGTCTTCGGCCCGATGCGCCGTTCCAGGTCCGCGAGGTCCATCGGGTCGTAGCGCTGGTGCGTGATGCCCCATTGGCGCAGCTCGCCTTCGGCCAGCGCCTTGGAGGGGCCGTACGCGTTGTCGGGCAGCAGGACCTCGTCGCCCGAGGACAGCAGCGCGAAGTCGACGCAGGCGATGGCGGCCAGGCCGCTGGGCACCAACAGGCACTGCTTGCCGCCCTCCAGCGTGGCAATGCGCTCCTCGAGCTGGAAGGTGGTGGGCGTGCCGTGCAGCCCGTAGGTGTAGCCCGTCTTGTGCTTCCAGTCGCGCGCGCGCAGCGCAGCGACGTTGGGGAAGATGACGGTGGAGGCCTTGTGGACCCCGGGCTGCGGCGCGGCGAAGCCGGCGGGCGGGGTGTAGGGGTGGTGGATCAGGTCGGTGGAACGCGGCGGCATCCAGGGATGGTATGCGACCGCCGCGCCGCGCTAGACCTTCCACTTCTCGAGAAGCTTCTCCGGCCCCATGGCGTCGTAGCCTTCGAAGGGCTGGTGGATCCAGGGGTTGGTCGGCAGGAACTCCACCGAGTAATCGGCGGTGAAGGTGGACAGCCCCTTGGTCCAGATCACCGCGCTGCGCAGCTCGGTGATCGGCTTGTAGCCGTTCTTCAGCAGGTCCACCACCTTGTGCAGGGTGTGGCCCGAATCGGCCAGGTCGTCCACCAGCAGCACCTTGCCGGCGATCTCGCCCTTGGGCGTGGTGATGTAGCGCGCGATGTCCAGGTGGCCCTGCACCGTGCCGGCTTCGGCGCGGTAGGAGCTGGTGGACATGATGGCCAGCGGCTTGTCGAAGATGCGCGAGAGGATGTCGCCCGGCCGCATGCCGCCGCGCGCCAGGCACAGGATGGTGTCGAACTTCCAGCCCGACTGGTGCACCTTGATCGCGAGCTTCTCGATCAGGTTGTGGTACTCGTCGTAGCTCACGTACAGGTGCTTGCCGTCTTCCGTCAACATCGTCGTTTTCCTCGTGGGGCTCAGGCCAGGTAGGGGTGGCGCATCATGATCGTGTGGTCGCGATCGGGGCTCGTCGAAATGATATCGATGGGCACGCCGGTGACGTGCTCGATGCGCTGCAGGTACAGGCGCGCGTTCACCGGCAGCTTGTCGTACTGCGTGACGCCCACGGTGCTCTCGGTCCAGCCTTCCAGCTTCTCGTAGATCGGCTTGCAGCGCGCGATCTCGTCGGCGCCCAGCGGCAGGATGTCGACGTGCTCGCCGTCCAGCTCGTAGCCGGTGCACAGCTGCAGTTCCTCGATGCCGTCCAGCACGTCCAGCTTGGTGATGCACAGGCCCGTCAGGCCGTTGACCTGCGCGCTGCGCTTGAGCAGCGCGGCATCGAACCAGCCGCAGCGGCGCGAGCGCCCCGTGGTGACGCCCTTCTCCGCTCCCACGGTGGACAGGTGGTAGCCCACGGTGCCGGGCGTCTCCCAGTCCAGTTCGGTGGGGAACGGCCCACCGCCCACGCGCGTGCAGTACGCCTTGGTGATGCCCAGGATGTAGTGCAGCATGCCGGGCCCGACGCCCGCGCCGGCGGCGGCGTTGCCGGCCACGCAGTTGCTCGACGTCACGTACGGGTAGGTGCCGTGGTCCACGTCCAGCAGCGTGCCTTGCGCGCCCTCGAACAGCAGGTTGTCACCGTGGCGGTGCGCCTCGTTCAGCTCGCGCGAGACGTCGGCCATCATCGGGCGCAGCTGCTTGCCCAGCTCGAGCGCCTCGTCCAGCACCTGCTGGTAGTCCACCGCGGGGGCGTGCAGGAAGGTGGTGAGCACGTGGTTGTGCAGCTCCAGCAGCACCTTGAGCTTCTCGGCGAAGCGCTCCGGATGCTTGAGGTCCTGCACCCGAAGCGCGCGGCGCGCGATCTTGTCCTCGTAGGCCGGGCCGATGCCCCGGCCGGTGGTGCCGATCTTCTCGGTCCCGCCCTTCTCGCGCAGCGCCTCGCGCGCCACGTCCAGCGCCGAGTGGAACGGCAGGATCAGCGGGCAGGCCTCGCTGATGCGAAGGCGCGAACGCACCTCGACGCCCGCCTTCTCCAGCCCCTCGATCTCCTCGAACAGCTTGGCGGCCGACAGCACGACGCCGTTGCCGATGTAGCACTTGACGCCCGGCCGCATGATGCCGCTGGGGATCAGGTGCAGCGCGGTCTTCACGCCGTTGATCACCAGCGTGTGGCCGGCGTTGTGGCCGCCCTGGAAGCGAACCACGCCCTGCGCCATCTCGGTCAGCCAGTCGACCAGCTTGCCCTTGCCTTCGTCGCCCCACTGCGTGCCCACGACGACCACATTGCGACCCGATGTCTTGTTCATGACGAGAAAAACCCGAAAAGGAAGAGAGAGGAATCAGAGGGGACGCACGACCCAGTGGCCGTGCTCGGCGACCAGTTCGCGGTCGCAGTGGAACTCGTCCACTTCGCTTTCGTGGCCCGGCAGCACGCAGACCACGGTCTCGCCGTCGGCGCGAAGGCGTGCGATGGCGGCGCGCAGCTGGGGCTGCTCGCCCCAGGTCGCGCGGATGGCGGCCTTGAGCGGCCGCTTGGCCACCACGCCGACCAGTTCCTTGACGTCGAGCGAGAAGCCCACCGCCGGCCGGTTGCGGCCGAACACCGCGCCGACCTCGTCGTAGCGGCCGCCGCGCACCAGCGCGTCGCTCGCGCCCGGCGTGTAGATGCCGAAGCGCATGCCGCTGTAGTACGCGTAGCCGCGCAGGTCGGCCAGGTCGTAGCTGATGGCCGCGCCTTCGAGGTGGCGGCCGATCCACTCGAGCTGGTCGAGCGCCTGGACGATGGCGGGCGAAGCCGGCAGCACGCGGCGCGCCTCGGCGAGCACGGACGAATCGCCGTACAGCGACAGCAGCGCGGCCAGGCCTTCGCGCGAGGCTGCCGGGAACTCGCGCGTGAGGCGTGCCAGCGTGGACGCGTCCTTGGCCGCGAGCGCGGCGTGCACGTCCCGCAGGCGCTGCGCGTCCACCGGCACGCCGGCGAACAGCGCCCGCACGATGCGCGCGTCGGCCAGGTCCACGGTGAGCCAGGTCACCTGCGTGGCCTTGAGGCAGTCGAGGGCGAGCAGCAGCACCTCGAGGTCGGCTTCCAGGCCGGCATGGCCGTAGATCTCGGCGCCGAACTGCAGCGGCTCGCGCGTGGCATGCGGGCGGTCGGGGCGCGTGTGCACCACCGGGCCGCAGTAGCAGAGGCGGGCGACGCCGGAGCGATTGAGCAGGTGCGCGTCGATGCGGGCGACCTGCGGCGTGGTGTCCGCGCGCAGGCCCATCATGCGGCCGGAGAGCTGGTCCACCAGCTTGAAGGTCTGCAGGTCGAGCGCTTCGCCGGTGCCGGTGAGCAGCGACTCGAGGTGCTCCAGCAGGGGCGGCATCACCAGCTCGCAGCCGTAGCCACGGGCGGTGTCGAGCAGCTGGCGCCGCAGTTCCTCGATGTGCCGGGCCTCGGAAGGCAGGACATCGGCGATGTGATCCGGCAGGACCCAGGCGGACATGAAGGACAGGGGTGCTGTTAAAAACGAGATTCTACCGGGCGTGGTCGCGCGGCCGAGCTGGCGGCGGCGGAGCCCAGCGGGGGCGACCGCTCAGGACATGAACCAGAGCAGCGCCAGCCCGAGGACCACGCTGCACAGCCCGAAGAAGCGCAGCTGCCCGTCCTTGAGCTCGAGCAGCTTGTGGAAGGTATTGCGCCAGCCGCGCGGGGCGATCAGCGGGAACAGGCCCTCGAACACCAGCACCAGGGCGAGGGCCGCCCAGAGCGTTCCGCTCTCCAACTTCAGCGACGCGGTGCCGCCGGTGCCGCGGCGGCGCCGCCGCCCGTGCCCTGACCGCGGAAAGCGCGGAAGAACTCCGACGCGGAAGGATCCACCACCATCAGGTCGCCGCGCTTGTTGAAGGTGGCGCGGTAGGCCTCGAGGCTGCGGTAGAACTGGGCGAACTGCGGATCGCGGCCGAAGGCGTCACCGTAGATGGCGGCGGCCTGGGCATCGCCCTCGCCCTTGATCTTCTGGGCGTCGCGGTAGGCGTTGGCGATGATCACCTCGCGCTGGCGGTCGGCGTCGGCGCGGATCTTTTCGCTCTCGGCGGCGCCGGTGGAGCGCAGCTCGTTGGCCACGCGGCGGCGTTCGGCCTCCATGCGGCCGTAGACCGAAGCGGTGATGGCCTCGCTGTAGTCGACGCGCGTGACGCGCACGTCGATGACGTCGATACCCCAGGGCTGCGAACCCTTGACCTGCTCCAGCACCTCGTTGCGGACGTCCGCCATCAGCTGCTCGCGCTGGGTGGACAGCAGGTCGCGCACGGTGCGCTTGTTGACCTCCTGGTTGAAGGCGCTGCGCACCACGTTCGACAGGCGGTTGGCGCCCGTCGCTTCATCCAGCCCGACGGTGCGGATGTACTGGGTGGGATCGGTGATGCGCCAGCGCACGTACCAGTCGATCACCACCGGCTGCTTCTCGGCGGTGAGCACCGGGGTGGTGTCGTTGCTGTCGAGGTTGAGCAGGCGCTTGTCGATGTAGCTGACGTTCTGGAACGGCGGCGGAAGCTTGAAGTTCAAGCCCGGTTCGGTGATCACTTCCTTGATCTGGCCGAGCGCGTAGACCACGCCGAACTGGCGCTGGTCGACCACGAAGAGCATGGAGCTGAGCAGGGCCAGGGCCACCAGGGCGGCGGCGCCGATAAATCCGAGACGGTTCATTTCCTGGTCCTCCCCTCAGCGAGTCTCGCGTTCACGGCCGCGGGCATTGGTTTCGCGGTTGCGCGAGTCGGTGGAAGAGCTGGGCGCGCTGCTGCTGCCCGTGGCCGGCGGGTTGGTCGCGGCCGCGGGATCGGGCGCGACGGCGCCGCCTTGCGACACCTGCTGGATGATGCGGTCCAGCGGCAGGTACAGCAGGTTGGAGCCCTGGCGCGAATCGACCATCACCTTGGTGACGTTGGCGTAGATCTGCTGCATGGTTTCCAGGTACATGCGGTCGCGCGTCACCTGCGGGGCCTTCTGGTACTCGGTCAGCACGGAGCGGAAGCGCTGGGCATCGCCCTGGGCCTGGGCCACCACGCGCGCCTTGTAGGCCTCGGATTCCTCGCGCAGGCGCGCGGCGGAGCCGGCGGCGCGCGGGATCACGTCGTTGGCGTAGGCGGCGCCTTCGTTCTTCAGGCGCTCGCGCTCCTGGCCCGCCTTGTTGACGTCGTCGAACGCGGCCTGCACCTGCTCGGGCGCGCGCACGCCGCCCTGCTGCAGGTTGATGGCCACGATGTCGATGCCGACCTTGTAGCGGTCCAGGATGTTCTGCATCACCGTGCGCACGCGCGGGGCGATCTGCTCGCGCTCCTCGCCGAGCGCGGCGTTCATCTGCATCTTGCCCACCACCTCGCGCACCGCCGTCTCGGCGGCCTGCACGACGGTTTCCGCCGGGTTCTTGCTCTCGAACAGGTAGGCGCGCGCGTCCTTCAGGCGGTACTGCACCGAGAACTTGACGTCCAGGATGTTCTCGTCCTGGGTCAGCATGGCCGATTCCTTGAGGCCGGTCGCCTTGATGACGTTGTCGCGGCCGATGTCCACCGAGCGGATCTGGGTGACGTAGATGACCTCGTGGCGCTGGATCGGGTACGGCAGCCGCCAGTTGAAGCCGGCGCCCACGGTGGACTTGTAGCGGCCGAACTGCGTGATCACCGCCTGCTGGCCTTCCTGCACGATGAAGAAGCCCGTGCCCAGCCAGATCAGCAGCAGCACCGCGGCGATCAGGCCGATGCCCACGCCCGCGCTCTTCATGTCGGGCTGGAAGCCGTTGCCGCCGTTCGGCTCGGGGCGGCGGCCGCGGCCGCCTCCGAACAACCCGCCCAGCCGGCGATTGAAGTCGCGCCAGAGTTCATCGAGATCGGGCGGTCCCTGGTTGGGGCCGCGCGAACCCTCGGGGCGTTGCGGGTCGGGACGGTTGTTGTCCTTGCCGTCGTCGCCGCCGCGTCCCCACCGGGGATCGTTGAGGTTGAACATGCCTCTGAGGCGTCCGCCGAGAGCGGACCCGATGCCGGGCAGGGAAAGCTTCATTCGTGAATGTTTCTGTTCGTTGGCTTGCTGTTGTGCGATTGTGCCCAATCAGGCGGCTGCATCGTGCAATTCGGTACTTGTCGGGGGGAATACGGCGCGCGCTGCCTGGGCTGCGCGATCGGCCAGCTCCTGCCGCAGCTCGGGGAGGCCTTCGCCGGTGCGGCTGCTGACGAACAGTCGCGTCGTCGGCGTGCCCTCCAGCTCGAACACGTCGCGGCGCTGGCGCGGGCGCCGGGAAGGCTCCAGCGCATCGATCTTGTTGAACACCAGCAGCTGCGGCACCTGGTCGGCGCCGATCTCGTGCAGCACGCGCTGCACTTCCTCGATCTGCTCGGGATGGTGCGGGTTGGCCGCATCGACCACATGCAGCAGCAGGTCGGCATCGGCCGCTTCCTGCAGCGTGGCCTGGAAGGCGTCGATCAGGCCGTGCGGCAGGTCGCGGATGAACCCGACCGTGTCCGACAGCGACACCGACCGGCCGCCGGATCCGCCCTCGACGTCGTCGAGGTACATGCGGCGCGTGGTGGTGTCCAGCGTGGCGAACAGCTGGTCGGCCGCGTACGCGCGAGCCTTGACCAGCGCATTGAAGAGCGTGGACTTGCCGGCGTTGGTGTAGCCGACCAGCGAGATGTTGAAGGCGCCCTGGCGCTCGCGCTGGCGGCGCTGCGTGTGGCGCTGCTTCTTGACCTTCTCCAGCCGGTCGCGGGTGCGCTTGATGGCGTCGCCGATCATCCGGCGGTCGAGTTCGATCTGCTTTTCACCCGGGCCGCCGCGCACGCCGGCGCCGCCGGTCTGCCGCTCCAGGTGCGACCAGCGCCGCACCAGCCGCGTGCTGACGTACTGCAGGCGAGCCAGCTCGACCTGCAGCTTGCCTTCGTGGCTGCGCGCGCGCTGCGCGAATATCTCCAGGATGAGCAGCGTGCGGTCGTTGACCGGCAGGCCCAGGTGCCGCTCGAGGTTGCGCTGCTGGCCGGGGCTGAGCGCCTGGTCGAACAGGATCTCGGTGGCGCCGGTCTCCTCGGCCAGCGCCTTGATCTCGTCGGCCTTGCCGCGCCCGACGAACAGCGCCGCATCGGGCGCCTTGCGCTTGGCGGTCAGGCGGGCCACCGGCTCCAGGCCGGCGGTTCTGGCAAGTTCACCGAGCTCCAGCAGCTCGGCGTCGAAATGGGGAAGGCCCAGATCGACCCCCACCAGGATCGTGGGAGCGGCGGGACTTGCTTGGGGATCGGACAAAACGGGGAATCCGGGGTATCAGGAAGGGACACGCCCGGCGGCGAACGCACGCACCGCGTGCTTCGCGATCAGCTGGGGGTGGCTTCGTTGTTCTCGGCCGTGGTGAAGTTCACCGCGCGGCCGGGGACGATGGTGGAGATGGCGTGCTTGTAGACCATCTGCGTCACGGTATTGCGCAGAAGCACGACGTACTGGTCGAAGGACTCGATCTGCCCCTGCAGCTTGATCCCGTTGACCAGGTAGATGGACACCGGTACATGCTCCCGACGCAATGTGTTCAGGAACGGGTCTTGTAGAAGCTGCCCTTTGTTGCTCACGATATTCTCCGTGTTCGGGGTGTTGTTGGAAAACGCACCTTACCACAGCAAGACAGCTGTGCAAGTAGTCCGTCAAGGCCTTGATGTCCAGCACATGGGGATGCCGTCCGGACCTTCAAGTGTGCGCCCCACCGCGGGGCGCGCAACTCCCCCTACTCCTTGTCGGCGTAGGGGTTCTTCGAAGTCTTCATCTCGATGCGCAGCGGCGTGCCGATGAGGTTGAATTCCTTGCGGAACCGGCCTTCCAGGAATCGCTTGTACGCATCCGTGACGTGCTCGAGCGAGTTGCCGTGCACCACGATGACCGGCGGGTTCATGCCGCCCTGGTGCGCGTAGCGCAGCTTGGGACGGAACATGCCCGCGCGCTTGGGCGCCTGGAATTGGACCGCCTCCTGCAGCAGGCGCGTGAGCACCGGCGTGGACATCTTGGTCATCGCGGCCTTGTGGGCCTGCGCGATCGATTGCCACACGGGCCCCAGCCCCTGGCGCTTCTTCGCCGAGATGAGATGCAGCGCCGCGAACTTCAGGAACGCCAGGCGCGCCTCGATCTGCCGCTGCAGCTGCTCGCGCTGGTACTCGTCCACCGCGTCCCACTTGTTGACCGCGATCACCACCGCGCGGCCGCTCTCGAGGATGTAGCCGGCGATGTGCGCGTCCTGGTCGGTGACGCCCTGGGTGGCATCGAGCAGCAGCAGCACGACGTTGGCCGACTCGATCGCCTGCAGCGTCTTGACCACCGAGAACTTCTCGATCGCCTCGAAGACCCGGCCCTTGCGGCGAAGGCCCGCGGTGTCGATCAGCTCGTACTTCTGCCCGCCGCGCTCGAACGGCACCGAGATGGCGTCGCGCGTGGTGCCCGGCAGGTCGAAGGCGACCAGGCGCTCCTCGCCCAGCCAGGCGTTGATCAGGGTGGACTTGCCGACGTTGGGTCGTCCCGCCACCGCGAGCTTGATGACGCCCTCTTCCTCCTCGGCGGCTTCCTCGTCCTCGTCGGGCAGGCCGAGCGGCGCGAGCGCCACCTCGACCAGGCTGCGGATGCCCTGCCCGTGCGCAGCCGACACCGGATGCACTTCGCCCAGGCCCAGCTCGTAGAACTCGGACAGCTGCACGCCCTCCGTCATGCCCTCGGCCTTGTTGGCCGCCAGCACGGTGGGCTTGCCCAGCTTGCGCAGGTAGTTGGCGATGTCGTGGTCCTGCGCGGAGAGGCCGCCGCGCGCATCGACCACGAAGACGACCACGTCGGCCTCGGCGACGGCCTGGCGCGTCTGCTTGGCCATCTCCATGTAGATGCCGCTCTCGGCCGTCGGCTCGAAGCCACCGGTGTCGACCACGATGAACTCGTGCTTGCCGTGCTTGGCGTTGCCGTAGTGGCGATCGCGCGTGAGGCCGGCGAAGTCGGCGACGATGGCGTCGCGCGACTTGGTCATGCGGTTGAAGAGCGTCGACTTGCCGACGTTCGGCCGGCCCACCAGGGCCATCACGGGTTTCATGCGCCGCCCAACTCTTTATTGCGGAACGAAAGCGTGGACGCCGCCGCTGCGGGTGACGACCACCAGGGTGGTGCCGGCCACGACCGGCGCGGCCGCGACCGCGCTGCCGTCGGTGGAGACGCGGGTGCGCAGCGAACCGTCGTCGCGCGACAGCACGTGCAGCAGGCCGGTGTTGTCGCCGACGGCGACCGAGCTGCCGACCACGAGCGGGGTCGACAGGCCGCGGTACAGCAGCTTGTCGTGCACCCAGGCGCGGTCGCCGTTGTCGCGGCGCCAGGCGATCACGCGCCCGTCGGACTCGGTGCCGATGACGAAGCGGTCATCGCCGCTCACGCCTTCGGCGCCGTTGGCCGGCTTGGCCCAGGCCACGGTGCCGCGGCCGGCATCGACGCAGCCGACGGCCGCCGAGAACGCGCGTGCGCAGACCGAGTTGCCGACGCGGCTGGCGCGACCGACCAGGTCGACCAGGCGTTCGACGTCGTTGGTGCCGCGCGGCGTGGCGATCGGCGCTTCCCAGCGGATGCTGCCGTTGGAAGGGTTCAGGCCGGCCATGCGACCGCCCTGCCCCGCCACCAGCGTGTCACCCACGGCCAGCAGCACGCCGGCCTGGCGCAGGACCAGCGGCTCGCCGGGACGCGACTGGTTCCACAGGCGGCGGCCGGTCTGGCCATCGAAGGCGGTGACCGAACGATCGGCCGCGAGCACGAACACGCGTTCGCCGGCCACCAGCGGCGCGGTGTAGGCCTGCGCCGGGAGCTTCTCGCGCCACAGCACCTTGCCGTCGGACAGCGCCACGACTTCGTTGGCGCGCGTGACGACCGCCGCCACCTTGCCGTCGCTGCCGACGCCCGCGGCGATGGGCGCGCCCACGCCGGCGCGCCAGAGATCGCGGCCGGTGGCCGCGTCCAGCATGGCCACGGTGCCGTCACTGGCCGCGACCGCCAGCTGGTTGCCGGTGACGTTGACCACCAGCGGGAACGAGACCTCGCCGATGCGATTGGTCCAGGCCGGCCGGATGCCGAGCGTGGCCGGATTGGCCGGCAGCTCCGCGGGCTTGGGCCGGTCCGGGCCGCCGAACATCGAGCAGCCCGAGACGGCCAGCGCGACACCGAGGGCGACGAGACCGCGACGGAGCACGACTTGCACCGCCGCGCTCATGACTTCGCCGTGCCCGCCGCGGCGTCCTTGGCCGGTGCGAGGCTCTTGGGATCCACGCCGAGGGCGGTGAGCTTGACCTCCAGCAGGCGCCGGTATTCGGCGTCGGCCGTCAGGCCCTGGTAGGCCTTGCTGTACTCCGCCTTGGCCTCGGCCTTCTTGCCCTGCAGGTTGTAGATGTCGCCACGGCGGTCGGCCACGAGCGCGCTGAACTCGGATGGCACTTCGGCCGCGAGCTGCTTGAGCGCTTCGTCGTAGGCCTTGGCCTGGACCAGCAGGCCCGCCAGGCGCAGGCGCGCGATGGCCTGCAGGCCTTCGTCGCTCGCCTTGTCGGCCACCCACTGCAGGGCCGCCTTGGCCTCGTCGGTCTTGCCCTTGTCGGCCGAGGCCTGGGCCACCAGCAGGCCGGCCTGCTGCGCGAAGACGGTGCCGCCGTACTTGTCCTTGACGTCGGCGAAACCCTGCTGCGCACGCGCCAGGTCGCCGCCGGCCACCGCGCGCTCGACCTCCTCGTACAGCGCCGAGGCCTTGGCCGACTGCGTGCGCTGGTACCACTGCCAGCCGTTCATGGCGGCGATGGAGCCGAACACGGCGATCAGCAGCCAGGAGATCAGGTTGCCGTAGGTCTTCCAGAAGTGCTTGAGCTGGTCAAGCTGCTCCTGTTCTTCGAGGTCGAGATGCGAGGCCATGGAATCCTTGTGCCCGGACGGGGCAACCGGGCATTGTAGTGACGCTGCCGATCAGCTCTTGAGGCTGGCCGCCCAGCCGGACACGTCGGCCAGCGGGCGGCGCTGCTGCGCCCCCGAGCCGTCGCGCAGTGCCTTGACGGTCACTTCGTTGGCGGCCAGCTCGTCGGCGCCGAAGATGAGCGCGTAGCGCGCGCCGCTGGCATCGGCCTTCTTGAACTGCGACTTCAGGCTGCCCAGGCCGTCCGGCCCGGCGCCGTGCTGCACGATGCGCACGTCGGCGGCCCGCAGCGCCTCCAGCGTGGCCAGCACCTTGGGCAGCGGCGCATCGGCCGGCACGACGGCGTAAGCGTCGGCCGAGGCGTCGGGCACCGGCAGGCCCAGTTCCTGGATCAGGAGCAGCAGGCGCTCGATGCCCAGGCCGAAGCCGACGGCCGGCGCCGGCTTGCCGCCCAGCTGGCCGATCAGGCCGTCGTAGCGGCCGCCGCCGCACACCGTGCCCTGCGAGCCGAGCTGGTCGGTCACCCACTCGAACACGGTGAGGTTGTAGTAGTCCATGCCGCGCACCAGGCGCGTGTTGACGCGGTACTCGAGGCCGACCGCGTCCAGCGTGGCGCGCACGGCGTCGAAGTGCGCCTTCGATTCGGCGCCGAGGAAGTCCATCAGGCGCGGCGCGCCTTCGATCAGCGCCTGCATCGCCGGGTTCTTGCTGTCCAGGATGCGCAGCGGGTTGCTGTGCAGGCGGCGCTGCGCGTCGGCATCGAGCTGCGAGGCGTTCTGCTCGAAGTACGCGATCAGCGCTTCGCGATGCGCGCGGCGCTCGTCGGGCTGGCCCAGGCTGTTGATCTCCAGCCGCACGTGCTTGCCTTCGACCAGGCCCAGCTCGCGCCAGAGCGCGCGCGCCATGAGGATCATCTCGGCGTCGACATCGGGACCGGCGTAGCCCATCGCCTCGACGTCGAGCTGGTGGAACTGGCGATAGCGGCCCTTCTGCGGTCGCTCGTGGCGGAACATCGGGCCCACGGTCCACACGCGCAGCGGGCCGTTGTAGAGCGCGTTGTGCTCGATCACGGCGCGCACGATGCCGGCCGTGGCCTCGGGCCGCAGCGTGAGCTTGTCGCCGTTCATCGAATCGACGAAGGAGTACATCTCCTTCTCCACGATGTCGGTGACCTCGCCCAGCCCGCGCACGAACAGCGCGGTGGGTTCGACGATGGGCGTCAGCAGGTACTGGTAGCCGTAGCGCGCCATCACGGTGCGCACGGCGCCCTCGAACCATTGCCACAACGCCGAGTCCGGCAGTTTCTCCGTGCGCGGCACCGAGGCCGGCAGGATGTCGTTCATGCCTTTGACGGCACTGAGTTTGTCGGCCATGGGATTTCCCGAGTCAGGCGGTTTCGGCGGCTTGGCCGAATCGCTTCTCGATGTAGTTCTCGACGATCTGGTGGAATTCGGCGGCGATGTTGTCGCCGCGCAGGGTCATGGCCTTCTGGCCATCGATGAACACGGGCGCGGCAGGCGCCTCGCCGGTGCCGGGCAGGCTGATGCCGATGTCGGCGTGCTTGCTCTCACCCGGGCCGTTGACGATGCAGCCCATCACGGCGACCCGCAGCTTCTCGACGCCCGGGTACTTGCTGCGCCACAGCGGCATGTTGCCGCGCAGGTGGTCGTCGATCTGCTTGGCCAGCTCCTGGAAGGTGGTGCTGGTGGTGCGGCCGCAACCGGGGCAGGCGGTCACGCTGGGCACGAACACGCGCAGGCCCAGCGCCTGCAGGATCTCGGAGGCGATCACCACTTCCTGCGTGCGCGGCTCGCCCGGCTGCGGCGTGAGCGATACGCGGATGGTGTCGCCGATGCCCTCCTGAAGCAGGATGCCCAGCGCCACGCTGGAAGCCACCGTGCCCTTGGTGGCCATGCCGGCCTCGGTCAGGCCCAGGTGCAGCGGGTAGTCGCAGCGGCGCGCGAGCTCGCGGTACACCGAAATCAGGTCCTGCACACCGCTGACCTTGCACGACAGGATGATCTGCTCGCCCGCCATGCCCATGGACTCGGCCAGCTGGGCGGACTGGATGGCGGAGGTGATCAGCGCCTCGTACATGACGCTGCGCGCGTCCCACGGCTCGGCGCGGTTGGCGTTCTCGTCCATCAGCGACGCGAGCAGCTCCTGGTCGAGGCTGCCCCAGTTCACGCCGATGCGCACCGGCTTGTCCCAGCGCATCGCCGCTTCGATCATCTGGCCGAACTGGCGGTCGCGCTTGTCGCCCTTGCCCACGTTGCCGGGGTTGATGCGGTACTTGGACAGCGCCTGCGCGCAATCGGGGAACTCGGTCAGCAGGCGATGGCCGTTGTAGTGGAAGTCGCCGACCAGCGGCACGTCCACGCCCATGCGGTCCAGCTGCTCGCGGATGTAGGGCACCTGCTTCGCGGCTTCCGGCGTGTTGACCGTGATGCGCACCACCTCGGAGCCGGCCAGCGCCAGTTCCTTGACCTGGATGGCGGTGGCGATCGGATCCTCGGTGGCGGTGTTGGTCATCGACTGCACGCGCACCGGCGCGTCGCCGCCGACGGTGACCACGCGCGAGCCCCAGGCGATGCGCGCCTGGCGACTGCGTCGGGAAGCGGGAGCGGCCGGCAGAACCGGCAGGCAGGGTTGGGAGGACATCTACTTGATCTCGAAGCGGGCG
>JAEWBU010000010.1 GCA_023390985.1 Pseudomonadota bacterium | reverse complement strand
CTTGGCCGGGTGGTTCTGGCCGAGGGCGATCTTGAGCAGGTCGGCCACGGTGTTGGCGTTGAGCTTTTCCATGATGTTGGCGCGGTGCGCCTCCACCGTCTTGATGCTGATGCCCAGGTCGTCGGCGCTCTGCTTGTTCAGGCGGCCGGCGCCGATGCGCTCCAGCACCTGCGCCTCGCGGCTGGTGAGCTTGGACAGCAGCGCGTCGCGGCTGGCGGCGCTCTGGTACTCCGCGAAGGCGCCCTTGGCGTGTTCGAGCATGCGCTCGACCAGCGAGACCAGTTCTTCCTCGTTGAAAGGCTTCTGGATGAAATCCATCGCGCCCTTCTTCATGGTGTTGACCGCCATCGGAACGTCGCCGTGGCCGGTGATGAAGACGATGGGCAGCGGCGACTTGCGCTCGATCAGCCGGTCCTGCAGCTCCAGGCCGGTCATGCCCGCCATGCGGATGTCCACGATCAGGCAGGCGACCTCGCGCGGGTCGTAGCGGGAGAGGAAGGATTCGGCGGACTCGAAGCAGCGGACGCGGTAGTCCTTGCCTTCCAGCAGCCACTGGAGCGAGTCGCGCACGGCTTCGTCGTCATCGACGACATAGACCGTGCCTTTCTTGGGGATCAGGCTCATGCGACTACTCCGGCGTCCTTGCTTGCTGCGGAACTGATAGCGCCGGAAACAGGGATCCAGAAGGAGAAACGGCAGCCGGCGACGTCGGCGCCATTGTAGATGTTCTCCGCCTGCATCCGGCCCTGGTGCGATTCGACGATGGTGCGGCACAAGTTGAGGCCGATGCCCATGCCTTCCACCTTGGTCGAGAAGAAGGCTTCATAGAGGCGCTCCATCACTTCGGGCGCGAGGCCCGCGCCGGTGTCCTGCACCGAGAACTCCACCACCGCCTGTTCGTCCACCTGGCGCGGCACGGCGCGCAGTTCGACGCTGCGGTGGGCCGTGGGTCGGCGCGCGTGCTCGATCGATTCGGCGGCGTTCTTCAACAGGTTGACCAGCACCTGCTCGATCAGGATCGGATCGACCATCAGCTTCGGCAGGCGCGTGGCGACGTAGTGCGACAGCCGCACGTTGCGGCGGCGCAGTTCGATCTCCGCGAGTTCCACCGCCTCGGCCACCATCGTGGAGACGTCCGAGAGCGTGCGATTGGGCTCGCTGCGGCGCACGAAGCTGCGGATGCGCTGGATGATCTGGCCGGCGCGCTGCGCCTGGCGCGCGGTCTTGTCCAGCGCGACCAGCATGTCGTCCTGGTTGATCTGGCCGGCACGGATGCGCGAGAGCATGCCGTTGCAGTAGTTGTTGATCGCCGTCAGCGGCTGGTTCAGCTCGTGCGCCACGCTGGACGCCATCTCGCCCATGGTGATCAGGCGGCTGGCGGCCTGGGCGCGCTCGGCCTGCGCCGCGGACTGTTCCTCGGCGTGGCGGCGCGGCGTGATGTCGGTGGCGATCACCATCTGCGCGAGGCGCCCGTCCACCCAGTTCAGGTAGCGCGATCGCACTTCCAGCCACTTGCCCAGCTCGGGCACGAAGATCTCCGCGTTCTCCGACTGGGCCGTGGTCAGCTGGCCGGTGGGCAGGCCGACGAAGGAATCGACTTCGTCCAGGTGGTCGTCCGAGCGCGGCTGGTCCGGCACGCCGGCCTGCGCCACCAGCTGCATGTGGCCGCCGGTGTGCAGGCCGAACCACAGGCGGTACAGCTTGTTGGCGAACAGCAGTTCCTCGCTGCCGAGCGGGGCCACGGACACCGACGCGTCGAGGGCTTCCAGCACCGTGGTGAAGCGCTCGTACGAAGCCGAGAGCTGCTCGCGGATGCGGTTCGGCTCGGTGATGTCGGTCATCGACGTCATCCAGCCGGTCTGGTGGCCCTTGGGATCGACCAGCGGCGAGACGTACATGCGGGCGTCGAAGAGCGAGCCGTCCTTGCGCTTGACGCGCACCTGGAAGCCGCCCGGCGTGGTGCGGCCGTTGAGCTCGTCGTCCAGCCGCGCCGTCAGCTGGTCGCGATCGGCGTCGGGCCAGTAGGGGAAGGGCGCGGTGCGACCCACCAGCTCCGATTCGTTCCAGCCGGTCATCTGGCAGAAGGCCGGGTTCACGTAGGTGATGCGGCCATGCATGTCCAGCGCACGCATGCCGGTGAGCATGGAGTTCTCCATCGCCCGGCGGAAGTTGGTTTCGGCGATCAGGGCCTGCTGCGCCTGCATGCGTCGGCGCGTGTGGCGCCAGTTGCCGATCAGCATCCAGGCGGTCATCGCGCTCAGCGTTCCGACCAGCCAGAACAGGCCGCTGCCGACCACGCCCAGCGAAGTGCGGTAGGCCTGGGCGCGGAGCACCAGGCCGTTGCCCACCGGCGAGACCGGCACTTCCCATTCGTTGGCGTGCGGGGCGGCCCACGCGAGCAGCGAGCCGGCGGTGCCGCGGGGAGGCAGGGCCTGGCCGGCGAGCAGGCGGCCCTTGCCATCGAGCAGCGACACGGCGTAGCGCGCCGACACCTCCGCCGGCACGCCGTAGCGCATCAGGCTGTCCACCGAGTACTCGGCGAGGATCACGCCGCCGAAGCGCGCCTGTTCGGCCAGCGGCACGTGCAGCTGCAGCAGCGGGACGCTCTCGCCATTCAGCGGTGGCTGCGAGTAGACCGGCTGCTGCAGGTCGCGCACCAGCGAATAGGTGGTCTCGGTTTCGCCGGGGCGCAGCACCTCGCCGGTGCGGCGCTGCTGTTGCACGGGCACGCTGGGGCCGGCATGGGCGGCCTTGATCCGGCGGCGGTCGTCGATCCAGGCGAGGGCCTGCAGCTCCGGGTACTGGATCACCATGGTCTCGGCGCGGCCGATGAACTCCTCGCGATCGATGTCCTTGTTGGAGATGTCGCGCGCGATGCGCATCAGCTGCTCCTGGCGTTCCAGCAGCCGCAGGCGAAGGCGCTGCTGCGCGTATTCGACGTCGCGGCGGACCGCTTCCTGTTCGCGGTCCATCTCCTCCAGGCGGAGATACCAGAAGGCGGAAATGATGGCCGCCAGGAAGAGCAGCACGGCGGCCAGCGGCGCCAGCATCGCGAAACGGTCCTGCCGGCCGGGCGTCTGCCGCCGCCACCAGCGACGCAGCCACGGGACGGGCGGCACGGGCTCGTGCGGCTCGGGGGCGGTGCTGTCTTGCATCAGCATCAGAGTGTAGGTGAGCGACTTGAGTGCCTTGATTTCATAATTCGAAACGACACGGCACGATTTGAAAACGTGATCATCCTATGCGACACTCGCCGCGTTTCGCGCAGCGACGCAGGCCCCAGCTCAGCCGCGTCGCCGTACTAAATTAGCCCCCGATAACCAGGAGACAGGACATGTCAGCTCAGCCCGACCAGCTGTTCGGCGCCGCCAACGACGCGGACGTGCAGGAGACCCGCGAGTGGGTCGACGCGCTTTCCGCCGTCATCGCCAGCGAGGGCCGCGAACGCGGGCACTTCCTGCTGGAGCAGTTGCTGGAGCAGGCCCGGCAGGAAGGGATCGACCTGCCTTTCTCGGCCACCACCGGCTACGTCAACACCATCGAGCCGGATAACGAGGAACGCTGCCCCGGCAACCTCGAGATGGAGGAGCGCCTGCGCGCCTACATGCGCTGGAACGCGATGGCGATGGTGGTCAAGGCCAACCGCCTGCATCCCGAGGACGGCGGCGACCTGGGCGGCCACATCAGTTCGTTCGCCTCGCTGGCCACGATGTTCGGCGCCGGCTTCAACCACTTCTGGCACGGCGAGAGCGAGAACCACGGCGGCGACTGCCTCTACATCCAGGGCCACAGCTCGCCCGGCATCTACGCCCGCGCGTTCCTGGAAGGACGCATCAGCGAGGAGCAGCTGCTCAACTTCCGCCAGGAAGTGGACGGCAAGGGCCTCTCGAGCTATCCGCACCCGAAGCTGATGCCGGAGTTCTGGCAGTTCCCGACCGTCTCGATGGGCCTGGGCCCGCTGATGGCGATCTACCAGGCGCGCTTCCTGAAGTACCTGCACGCGCGCGGCATCGCCAACACCGAGAACCGCAAGGTCTGGGCGTTCCTCGGCGACGGCGAGATGGACGAGGTGGAATCGCTGGGCGCGATCGGCGTCGCGGCGCGCGAGAAGCTGGACAACCTGATCTTCGTCGTCAACTGCAACCTGCAGCGCCTGGACGGCCCGGTGCGCGGCAACGGCAAGATCATCCAGGAGCTGGAAGGCGAGTTCCGCGGCGCCGGCTGGAACGTGATCAAGCTGATCTGGGGCAGCTACTGGGACCCGCTGCTGGCCCGCGACAAGGACGGCATCCTGCGCCAGATCATGATGGACGTGGTCGACGGCGACTACCAGGCGATGAAGGCCAACGACGGCGCCTTCGTTCGCAAGCACTTCTTCGGCCGCCATCCCAAGGCGCTGGAGATGGTCGCCAAGATGAGCGACGAGGACATCTGGCGCCTGAACCGCGGCGGCCACGATCCGCAGAAGGTCTACGCCGCGTACCACCGCGCCGTGAACCACAAGGGCCAGCCGACGGTGCTCCTGATCAAGACGGTCAAGGGCTTCGGCATGGGCAAGGCGGGCGAAGGCCGCAACATCGCGCACCAGGCCAAGAAGCTCACCGACGACGACATCCGCACGTTCCGCGACCGCTTCAACATCCCGATCCCGGACGACAAGCTCGCCGAGCTGCCGTTCTACAAGCCGGAAGAGAACACGCCGGAGATGCAGTACCTGCACGAGCGGCGCAAGGCCCTGGGCGGCTACCTGCCCAAGCGCCGCGTGAAGGCCGACGAGCAGATCCCGGTGCCGCCGCTGGACACGTTCAAGGCGGTGCTCGAGCCGACGGCCGAAGGCCGCGAGATCAGCACCACCCAGGCCTACGTGCGCTTCCTCACCGCGCTGCTGCGCGACAAGCAGCTGGGCCCGCGCGCGGTGCCCATCCTGGTGGACGAGGCCCGCACCTTCGGCATGGAAGGCCTGTTCCGCCAGATCGGCATCTACAACCCGGAAGGCCAGAAGTACACGCCGCAGGACCGCGACCAGGTGTCCTACTACAAGGAGGACGTGGGCGGCCAGATCCTGCAGGAAGGCATCAACGAGGCGGGCGGCATGGCCAGCTGGATCGCCGCGGCCACGTCGTATTCGACGAACAACCGCATCATGGTGCCGTTCTACATCTACTACTCGATGTTCGGACTGCAGCGCGTGGGCGACCTGTGCTGGGCGGCGGGCGACATGCAGGCGCGCGGCTTCCTCCTGGGCGGCACCTCCGGCCGCACCACGCTGAACGGCGAGGGCCTGCAGCACGAGGACGGCCACAGCCACATTCTGGCGGGCACGATCCCGAACTGCGTGAGCTACGACCCCACCTTCGCGCACGAGCTCGCGGTCATCATGCATGACGGCTTGAAGCGCATGGTGGAGAAGCAGGAAAACGTCTTCTACTACATCACGCTCCTCAACGAGAACTACCCGATGCCGGGCCTGCAGGCCGGCACCGAGGAGCAGATCGTCAAGGGCATGTACCTGTTCAAGCCGGCCGCGAAGGCCAAGGCCAAGGCGCCGGTGGTGAACCTGCTGGGCTCGGGCACCATCCTGCGCGAGTCGATCGCCGCGCAGGAACTGCTGGAGAAGGACTGGGGCGTGTCGGCCAACGTGTGGAGCTGCCCCAGCTTCAACGAGCTGGCCCGCGACGGCCAGGACTGCGAGCGCTGGAACCTGCTGAACCCGACCGAGAAGGCGCGCGTTCCGTTCGTCACGCAGCAGCTGGAGCCGCACGCCGGCCCGGTGGTCGCCTCGACCGACTACATGAAGGCCTACGCGGAGCAGATCCGTTCCTTCATGCCCAAGGGCCGCGGCTACAAGGTGCTGGGCACCGACGGCTTCGGCCGCAGCGACTTCCGCAGCAAGCTGCGCGAGCACTTCGAGGTCAATCGCCACTACGTCGTGGTCGCCGCGCTCAAGGCGCTGGCCGACGACGGCGCCATGCCCGCGGCCAAGGTGGCCGAGGCGATCAAGAAGTACGGCATCAAGGCCGACAAGATCAATCCGCTGTACGCCTGACCGCCGCCGGCGGCTCACAAGAACAAACAGGAGAACAAGCCCATGGCATCGGTCGAAGTGAAGGTCCCCGACATCGGGGACTTCAAGGAAGTCGCGGTCATCGAACTGCTCGTCAAGCCGGGGGACACGATCCAGCCGGAGCAGTCGCTCATCACGGTGGAAAGCGACAAGGCGTCGATGGAGATCCCTTCGTCCACCGGCGGCGTGGTGAAGGAACTCAAGGTCAAGATCGGCGACAAGGTGGCGGAAGGATCGGTCCTGCTCGTCGTGGAGAGCAGCGGTGCCGCTGCGCCGGCGGCTAGCGCGGCGGCCCAGGCGCCTGCGTCCGCGCAGGCCGCTCCGGCGCCGAGCGCCGGTGCGCCCGCACCCCAAGCCGCCGCGGGCGCGGGAGGGCGGGTCGAGGTGAAGGTGCCGGACATCGGCGACTTCAAGGACGTCGCCGTTATCGAAGTGCTCGTGAAGCCGGGCGATACCGTGAAGCAGGAGCAATCGCTGATCACGGTGGAGTCGGACAAGGCGTCGATGGAGATCCCGTCGTCCGCCGCCGGCACGGTGAAGGAACTCAAGGTCAAGCTGGGCGACAAGGTCAACATCGGCGATCTCATCGCGGTGCTCGAA
>JAEWBU010000029.1 GCA_023390985.1 Pseudomonadota bacterium | reverse complement strand
AAGCCATCCTGAACCTCGAGGAATCCAAGATCCGCGAGGTCGCCAATGCCGGCATGGGCCGCTCCGACGTGCTGGCCTTCTGGTTCGGCGAGAGCGACGAGGTCACGCCGGACTTCATCCGCGAGGCGGCGATCGAATCGATCCGCCGCGGCGAGACCTTCTACGCGCACAACCTGGGCCTGCCCGAGCTGCGCGAGGGCGTGGCCGCGTACACCTCGCGCCTGCACGGTCCGGTGGGCGCCGAGCGGATCGCCGTCACCTCGGGCGGCGTCAACGCGCTGATGCTGGCCGTGCAGATGCTGGTGGACGACGGGGACGACGTGGTGGCGGTGACGCCCGTGTGGCCCAACCTCACGGCGCAGCCGCTGATCCTGGGCGGCAAGCTGCGGCGCGTGTCGCTCAAGCCGCAGGCGGGGGCGTGGAAGCTGGACGTGGATGAGCTGCTGGCCGCCATCCGTCCGGGGACGAAGCTGCTGATCATCAATGCGCCCAACAACCCGACCGGCTGGACGCTGACGCGCCAGGAGCAGAAGACGATCCTGGACCACTGCCGCCGCACCGGCACCTGGATCCTGGCCGACGAGGTGTACGAGCGCCTCTACTACGAGGCCACCGGGACCGGCTGCGCGCCCAGCTTCCTGGACGTGGCGACGCCGGACGACCGGCTGGTGGTGGCGCACAGCTTCTCCAAGAGCTTCCTGATGACCGGCTGGCGCATGGGCTGGCTGGTGATGCCGGCCGCGATGACGCATCCGATGGGCAAGCTCATCGAGTTCAACACCTCCTGCGCCAGCGTGTTCACCCAGCGGGCGGCGCTGGCGGCGGTGCAGCGCACCGACGAGGTCACGCCACGGGTGGTGGCCCACCTCAGGCAGTGCCGCGACACGCTGGTGCCGCGCCTGCAGGCGCTGCCGCGGGTGGAGCTGGCGATGCCGGCGGGCGGCATGTACGCCTTCTTCAAGCTCGACGGTTTCGGCGATTCCCTGGCCCTGGCCAAGCGGCTGGTGGCTGAAGCGGGCCTGGGCATCGCCCCGGGCAACGCCTTCGCCGAGGAGGCGCAGGGCTGGCTGCGCTGGTGCTTCGCGTCGAAGGACCTGGCCAGGCTGGGGCAGGGCGTGGAGCGGCTGCAGGGCTGGCTGAGCCGGCAATGACGAGGCGCCGTCATTCCCGCGAAGGCGGGAATCCAGCGCTTCCGTCTTCGCGGTTTATGAAAGCCGGAAGCCCTGGGTCCCCGCCTCCGCGGGGACGACGAAGCACTTGGCTATAATCCACAGGTTCTGCGCCCCGCAAGGGCACGGAGCCGCACGTTGGAGCCCTTCCAGCCCCAACGCAAGTCAAACCTCCCATTCAAGGAAACCAAGATGTCCGCCATCAACAAGGCCGAGATCGTCGCTGCGCACGCTCGCGGCACCAACGACACCGGCAGCCCCGAAGTCCAGGTCGCCCTCCTGACCGCCCGGATCAACGAGCTGACGCCCCACTTCAAGACCCACGCCAAGGATCACCACGGCCGCCGCGGCCTGCTGCGCATGGTGAACCGCCGCAAGAGCCTGCTGGCGTACCTGAAGGACAACGATGCCGAGCGCTACACGGCGCTGATCGGCAAGCTGGGCCTGCGCAAGTAAGCGGGCCACGAGGAACGCAAGGGCGCCTGGGTTGGCTGACGCTGGCTCAGGCGCTTTGCACATCGGAGAGTCGATCGAGCGCAGAGCTGTGTCATTCCTCGGGGGCTAGGCGCTAGTCCCGGAGGAATGGCATCGCACTCGGTCTCTCCGCCAACCAAGAGAGAACCATGAGCATCTTCAACAAAGTCACCAAGACGTTCCAGTGGGGCCAGCACACGGTCACCCTGGAAACCGGCGAGATCGCGCGCCAAGCCTCCGGCGCCGTGCTGGTCAACATCGACGACACCGTGGTGCTGGCCACCGTGGCCGCGTCCAAGAGCGCCAAGCCCGGCCAGGACTTTTTCCCGCTGACCGTCGACTACATCGAGAAGACCTACGCCGCCGGCAAGATCCCCGGCAGCTTCTTCAAGCGCGAAGCCAAGCCCAGCGAACTGGAGACCCTGACCAGCCGCCTGATCGACCGTCCGATCCGCCCGCTGTTCCCCGAGGGCTTCTTCAACGAAGTGCACGTGGTCATCCACACGGTGTCGCTGAACCCCGAGGTGGACGCCGACATCGCCGCGATGATCGGCACCAGCGCCGCGCTGGCCATCTCCGGCATCCCGTTCGCCGGCCCGATCGGCGCCGCGCGCGTGGGCTACATCAACGGCGAATACGTCCTGAACCCGGGCCAGACCCAGCGCAAGGACTCGCAGATGGACCTGGTCGTCGCCGGCACCGAAGCCGCCGTGCTGATGGTGGAGTCCGAGGCGCAGCAGCTGCCCGAGGAAGTGATGCTGGGCGGCGTGGTGTTCGGCCACGAGCAGAGCCGCATCGCCATCAACGCCATCCACGAGCTGGTGCGCGACGCCGGCAAGCCGGTGTGGGACTGGCAGCCGCCGGCCCGCGACGAGGCCTTCATCTCGCGCGTCGAGCAGCTGGCCGAGGAGAAGCTGCGCGCCGCCTACCAGATCCGCAGCAAGCAGGCCCGCACCCAGGCCCTGCGCGAAGCCAACGCCGCCGTGCACGCCGGCCTGAAGGAGCAGGGCGCCGACTTCGACGCGGTCAAGGTCGACGAGCTGCTGTTCAACGTCGAAGCCCGCATCGTCCGCAGCCAGATCCTGGCCGGCGAGCCGCGCATCGACGGCCGCGACACCCGCACCGTGCGCCCGATCGAGATCCGCAACGGCGTGCTGCCGCGCACCCACGGCTCGGCGCTGTTCACCCGCGGCGAGACCCAGGCCCTGGTGGTCACCACGCTCGGCACCGAGCGCGACGCGCAGCGCATCGACGCACTCGCCGGCGAGTTCGAGGACCGCTTCCTGTTCCACTACAACATGCCTCCCTTCGCCACCGGTGAAGTGGGCCGCATGGGCAGCACCAAGCGCCGCGAAGTGGGCCACGGCCGCCTGGCCAAGCGCGCGCTGATCGCCTGCCTGCCGAGCAAGGAAGAGTTCCCCTACACCATCCGCGTGGTGTCGGAGATCACCGAGTCGAACGGCTCCTCGTCGATGGCCTCCGTCTGCGGCGGCTGCCTGTCGATGATGGACGCCGGCGTGCCGATGAAGGCGCACGTGGCGGGCATCGCCATGGGCCTGATCAAGGAAGGCAACCGCTTCGCCGTGCTGACCGACATCCTGGGCGACGAGGACCACCTCGGCGACATGGACTTCAAGGTGG
>JAEWBU010000275.1 GCA_023390985.1 Pseudomonadota bacterium | reverse complement strand
CGCCGCTCAACAGCATCCTGGGCTACGCGCAGCTGATGGGCGAGGACGCGGCGCTGCCGCCGCACCGGCGCCAGGCGGTCAACGTGATCCGGCGCGGCGGCGAGCACCTGCTGTCGCTGATCGAGGGGACGCTGGACATCGCGCGCATCGAGGCCGGCAAGCTCACGCTGAGCGTCAAGCCCATGCAGTTCGCCGACTGCGTCCACGAGATGGCCGGCCTGTTCGAGCTGCAGGCCGCGGCCAAGGGCCTGGGCTTCCGCTTCGACGTGGTGGGCTCGATTCCCGAGGTGGTGCGGGCCGACGAGAAGCGGGTGCGGCAGATCCTGATCAACCTGCTGGGCAACGCCGTGAAGTTCACCGCCGAGGGCCGCGTCACGCTGCGGGTGCGCTACGCGCGCGAGATGGCCAAGCTGGAGATCGCGGACACCGGGCCGGGCATGTCGGCCGCGGAGATCGCGCGCGTGTTCGAGCCGTTCGCGCGGGGCGAGGGCGCGGGCGCCTCGGCGCCGGGCGCGGGCCTGGGCCTCACCATCGCCAAGATGCTCACGGACCTGATGGGCGGGCAGCTGTCGGTGCACAGCGAACCGGGCCGCGGCTCCACCTTCGTCGTCCGGCTGTTCCTGCCGCAGGTGCACGGCGTGGTCGCCTCTCAGGCCGTCGCGCCCGCGCGGCCACGCGGCTACGAGGGCGAACGCCGCCGCCTGCTGGTGGTGGACAACGAAGAGGCCGATCGCGAGCTGCTGGTGCAACTGCTGGAGCCGCTCGGCTTCGAGCTGCGCACCGCCGCCAGCGGGCATGACGCGCTGGACCTGCTGGCCGCCGGCCTGGCGCCCGATGCGATCCTGATGGACCTGGCCATGCCGGGCATCGACGGCTGGGAGACGCTGCGTCGCGCGCGGCGCCTGCCGGGAATGCGCGCGCGCGTCGCCATCGTTTCGGCCAACGCCTTCGACAAGGGGCTGGACAACGATGCGGGCATCCGCGCGGAGGACTTCATCCTCAAGCCGGTGCGGCATGCGGAGCTGCTGGACTGGCTGCAGCGGGCGTTGTCGCTGCGGTGGACGCATGGGGAGCCGCCTGCGATGGCCGCGCCGCCTCCGCTGCCTGCCACCGACACCATCCGGCCCGACGCCGACTCCCTGGCCGCGCTCGCGCAGCTGGTGCAGCTGGGCTACCCGCGCGGCGTGCTGAACAAGCTCGACGAGATCGAGTCCACGCAGCCGGCCACGGCGGCGTTCTGCCAGGCCGCGCGCCGGCTCGCGCAGGCGTTCGAATTCGAGGCGCTGGGTCGGCAGATCGCGGCCGGCCAGGAGGCGCTTCGGTGAGCACGCCTTCCTCGCTGCATCCGGCCCTGGACCGCGCCAACAGCGACGTCGTGCTGGTGGTGGACGACGTGCCGGACAACCTGGCGGTGCTGCACGACGCGCTGGACGAATCGGGCTACACGGTGCTGGTGGCCACCAGCGGCGCCGCGGCGCTGGCGCGCGCCGAGCAGGCTCTGCCCGACATCGTGCTGCTCGACGCGATGATGCCGGGCATGGACGGCTTCGAGGTCGCGCGCCGCCTCAAGTCCGCGCCGCGCACGGCGCACATCCCGATCATCTTCATGACGGGGCTCACCGAGACCGAGCACCTGGTGGCCGCGCTCGACGCCGGCGGCGTGGACTACGTCACCAAGCCGATCAAGCCCAAGGAAGTGCTCGCGCGCATGAACGTCCACATGCAGGGCGCGCGGCAGGCGCGACAGACGCGCAACGCGCTCGATGCCTACGGCTACGCCAGCATCGCGGTGCGCGTGAGCGACGGGCGCCTGCTGTGGCAGACGCCGCTGGCGCGCGAGCTGCTGCAGGCGTACTACGGCGGCGCGGGGCCGATGGCGCCGGCGCCGGTCGCCGAGTGGCTGCGCAGGCATCTCGCGCTGGCCTTGCAGCAGGTCGAGCCGCCGCGGCTGACGGCCGAACTCGGCGCGCGGCGATTGAGCTTCCGCCTGCACCAGCAGATCGGGCAGGACGAGGAGGGCGGCGACTGGCTGATCGTGATGCGCGAGGTCTCGGACACGGCGGTGATCGAGTCGATGAGCCTGGCGTTCAAGCTCACGGCGCGCGAGGCGGAGGTGCTCTACTGGGTCGCGAAAGGCAAGATCAACCGCGACGTCGCCGACATCCTGGGCGCCAGCCCGGCCACCGTGAAGAAGCACCTGGAACGCATCCTCGCGAAGCTGGGCGTGGAAACGCGGACCGCGGCCGCGGCGATGGCGATGAACCGGATGCGACAGCTGCATCCGGGGTTCGGCGAATAGTTCGTCGTCCCCGCGGAGGCGGGGACCCAGGGCTTCCGGCAGTCCGCTGAAAGCGGACGCACTGGATTCCCGCCTTCGCGGGAATGACGGCGCCCCGTCAGTGCCCCCAGCGCGCCGGGTTGAACCACTGGCTGCGGCTCGTCGCCGCCGGCGTCCTGCGCGCCAGCAGCAAGCCGCCCGCCGCCGCCAGCGCGCCCGCCGCGGCCAGCATGGTGCCGGTGCTCATCGACCGCGCCATGCTTCCGGCGAGCTCGCCGCTGCGCGGACCGATCAGCTGCATGCGACGGCGCGTCATGCGCGCGCCCATCTCCGACAGCTGGCTCGTGAGCAGCCGTTCCGCCTTGGGCAGCAGCTGCGATTCCTCGTCGGCCACGTGGTGCAGCACCGTGCGCATCAGGTCGAACATGGTCTGGTCGAACGCCGGGTCGGTCGGCTGCAGCACGCGCAGGCGCGCGATCAGGCCGCGCATCTCGTCGTGCTCGGGCTTGGCCTTCTCCACCGCCTCGTCGGGCGCCACCTCGCGCAGCGCCGGATAGAAGATCTCCTCTTCCAGCTGCGCGTGCACCTCCAGCGCCAGGCAGATGTTGTCCGCCAGCCCCTTCTTCATCCGCGCGGGCGTGTCGACCTGGTACTGGTGGAAGGCGGAAACCACGTGCGTGTGGTCCATGCGGATCATGTTGGTGATGGTGGGCGACACCTTGCTGAGCATGGAAGTCATGGTCGGTCTCCTTCGGATGGGCAACTTGCAGGCGGGCCATGATGCCCAGCCATCCCCGCGGCCCATGTAGGAACAGGGCGTCGTCGAGCTTTGTTACCGCGGCCGCGTACGCCACTCGGCGTATTTGCGCTGGCTGGACCGATCCCTAGCATGGACCTCGTCCATACGGGCCTTCCTTCCTTCCACTTCCTCCTGGAGCGCAGCACATGCAAAGACGATTCACCCTCAAGGCGTTGACCGCCGCGGTCGCCCTGGCGGGCACCGCCTCCCTCCCCGCGCTGGCGCAGTCCGGCGACACGATCAAGGTCGGCATCCTGCACAGCCTGTCCGGCACGATGGCGATCTCCGAGACCGTCCTGAAGGACACGGCCCTGATGGCCATCGAGGAGATCAACGCCAAGGGCGGCGTGCTCGGCAAGAAGCTCGAGCCGGTGGTGGTCGACCCGGCCTCGAACTGGCCGCTGTTCGCCGAGAAGACCAAGCAGCTGCTCACGCAGGACAAGGTGGCCGTGATGTTCGGCTGCTGGACCAGCGTGTCGCGCAAGTCGGTGCTGCCGGTGGTCGAGGAGCTCAACGGCCTGCTGTTCTACCCCGTGCAGTACGAAGGCGAGGAGCTGTCCAAGAACGTGTTCTACACGGGTGCGGCGCCCAACCAGCAGGCCATTCCCGCGGTGGAATACCTGATGAGCAAGGAAGGCGGCGGCGCCAAGCGCTTCGTGCTGCTGGGCACCGACTACGTCTATCCGCGCACCACCAACAAGATCCTGCGCGCCTTCCTGAAGTCCAAGGGCGTGAAGGACAGCGACATCGACGAGAAGTACACGCCGTTCGGCCACGCCGACTACCAGACCATCGTCGCGGACATCAAGAAGTTCTCCGCCGGCGGCAAGACCGCGGTGATCTCCACCATCAACGGCGACTCCAACGTGCCCTTCTACAAGGAACTGGGCAACGCGGGCCTGAAGGCCAAGGACGTGCCGGTGGTCGCCTTCTCGGTCGGCGAAGAGGAACTGCGCGGCGTGGACACCAAGCCGCTGGTGGGCCACCTGGCGGCCTGGAACTACTTCATGTCGGTCAAGAACCCGACCAACGACGAGTTCACCAAGAAGTGGGCCGCCTACGCCAAGGCCAAGAACATCGCCGGCCACAAGGACAAGCCGCTCACCAACGACCCGATGGAAGCCACCTACATCGGCGTCTACATGTGGAAGCAGGCGGTCGAGAAGGCCAAGTCCACCGATGTCGACAAGGTCATCGCCGCGATGGGCGGCCAGACCTTCAAGGCGCCCTCGGGCTTCACGGCCAAGATGGATGAGAAGAACCACCACCTGCACAAGCCGGTGTTCATCGGCGAGGTGAAGGCGGACGGACAGTTCAACGTGGTGTGGAAGACGCCGGGCCCGGTGAAGGCCAAGCCGTGGTCGCCCTTCATCGAAGGCAACGACAAGAAGAAGGACGAGCCGGACGGCAAGTCGAAGGTCTGATCCTCGTCGTCCCCGCGGAGGCGGGGACCCAGTGCTTCCCCTTCGAGCGTCGAAGACGGAAGCACTGGATTCCCGCCTTCGCGGGAATGACGGACCCTCGGGTCTTGCGCGATGGACGGCGCGCCGTCCATCCCACAGGTTCCTGCATGAAGCGACTTCTCCTCCTCCTGGCCGCGGCGGCCTGCGTGCAAGCGCATGCGCTCACCGCCGACGAAGCCACAGCCATCGCCATCGGCGAAGCCGATGCCCGCATCGAAGCCCTCAACAAGGCGATCACCACCGCCGACGACAAGACCGTCGCCTTCCTTCAGGCGCTGGGCGACGACGCCGTGAAGGCCGCGGGCGGCAAGGTGTTCATCGTGCGCGACGGCCAGGGCGTGGACCCGGTCAGCGGCGCCGCCGCCGAACTGCCGGCCGATGCCGAGGACGTGGTCAGCAACAACCGCATGCGCGGCGAGATCGACGGCGCGCTGGCCGCGATCAAGCTGTTCTCGCCCGACCGCGCGCGCCGCGCCGAGGCGGTGGCGGCACTCGCCCGCGAGCCGGACGAATCGCGCCTGCCGATGATCGAGAAGGCGTACGCCGCCGAACAGGACGCCGGCATCAAGGCGCAGCTGGCGCTGGTGCGCGCGGCGGCGCTGCTGGGCAGCGACGACAAGGCCAAGCGCCTGGAGGCGGCGCGCCTGCTCGGCGACAGCCGCAGCCCCGCCACCAAGACGCTGCTGCTGGAGCGCCTGCGCGAGGAGGGCGAGGCCGACGTCAAGGCGGCGCTGCAGGCTTCGCTGGCGCAGGTGGAATCGGCCCTGGCCTGGGCCGACCGCGCCGCGCAGGTCTTCTCCGGGATCAGCCTCGGCTCCATCCTGCTGCTGGTGGCGCTGGGCCTGGCCATCACCTACGGGCTGATGGGCGTGATCAACATGGCGCACGGCGAGCTGATGATGATCGGCGCGTACGCCACCTACGTGGTGCAGGGCGTGTTCCGCAGCTGGTTCCCGGGCGCCTTCGACTGGTACCTGGTGGCGGCGGTGCCGGCGTCGTTCGCCGCTTCCGCGCTGGTGGGCGCGGTGCTCGAGCGCGGCGTGATCCGCTTCCTGTACGGCCGCCCGCTCGAGACGCTGCTGGCCACCTGGGGCATCAGCCTGATGCTGATGCAGGGCGTGCGCAGCCTGTTCGGCGCGCAGAACGTGGCGGTGGAGAACCCGAGCTGGATGAGCGGCGGCGTGGTGCTGGTGGAGAACCTGCAGCTGCCGCTGAACCGGCTGGTGATCGTGGGCTTCGCGTTCGCGGTGCTGGGCGGGATGGCGTTCCTGATCGCGCGCACGCGGCTCGGCCTGTTCGTGCGCGGCGTCACCCAGAACCGGCCGATCGCGTCCTGCATGGGCGTGAACACCGCGCGTGTGGACACCTACGCCTTCGCGCTGGGCTCCGGCATCGCGGGCCTGGCGGGCTGCGCCCTCAGCCAGATCGGCAACGTCGGTCCCGACCTGGGGCAGGCCTACATCGTGGACTCCTTCATGGTGGTGGTGCTGGGCGGCGTGGGGCAGCTGGCCGGCACGGTGTACGCGGCGCTGGGGCTGGGCGTGCTGAACAAGTTCATCGAGGGCTGGGCGGGCGCCGTGCTGGCCAAGATCGCGGTGCTGGTGCTGATCGTGGTGTTCATCCAGAAGCGGCCGCAGGGCCTGTTCGCGGTCAAGGGCCGCAGCGCGGAGGCTTGACATGGACCGTGCCCCCGACGCCCTGCTCGCCTCCTCGCCCGCGCCGGTCCAGCTGCCCGCGCGCAAGCCGCTGCTCACCCGCACCGGGTGGACCGCCTTCCTGGTCGCGCTGATCCTGGTCTGCGCCGTCGTGCCGGTGCTCAACCTCGTGGTGCCGCCGGACAGCGCGTTCCACCTCGGCGACTACGCCGTGGCCTTGAGCGCGCGGATCATGTGCTACGCCATCGCGGCCCTGGCGATGGACCTGATCTGGGGCTACACCGGCATCCTCTCGCTCGGCCACGGCCTCTTCTTCGCGCTGGGCGGCTACGTGATGGGCATGTACCTGATGCGCCAGATCGGCCGGGACGGCAACTACAAGAGCGACCTGCCCGACTTCATGGTGTTCCTGGACTGGAAGGCGCTGCCCTGGCACTGGACCTTCTCGGACAGTTTCCTCGCGACCTGCCTGCTGATCGTCGCGGTGCCGGGCGTCGTCGCCTTCGTGTTCGGCTACTTCGCCTTCCGCTCGCGCATCAAGGGCGTGTACTTCTCCATCATCACGCAGGCGCTCACCTACGCGGCGATGCTGCTCTTCTTCCGCAACGAGACCGGCTTCGGCGGCAACAACGGCTTCACCGACTTCAAGCGCATCCTCGGCCTGCCGCTGCAGACGCCGCAGACGCGCATGGCGCTCTTCGTCATCACCGGCGTGACGCTGCTCGCGTTCTTCCTGCTGGCGCGCTGGCTGGTCAGCGCCAAGTTCGGCCGCGTGCTGCAGGCCATCCGCGACGCCGAATCGCGCGTGATGTTCTCCGGCTACAACCCGGTGGGCTACAAACTCGCGGTGTGGACGCTGTCGGCGGTGATGTGCGGCGTGGCCGGCGCGCTCTACGTGCCGCAGGTCGGCATCATCAACCCCGGCGAGATGAGCCCCGCCAACTCGATCGAGATCGCGGTGTGGGCCGCGGTAGGCGGCCGCGGCACCCTGGTCGGGCCGATCGCGGGCGCGTTCGTGGTCAACGGCGCCAAGAGCTGGCTGACGGTGAGCGCGCCGGAGTTCTGGCTCTACTTCCTCGGCGGATTGTTCATCGTGGTGACGCTGTTCCTGCCCGACGGCCTGGCCGGCCTGGCGAAGCGCGTGTTCAGGACAAGGAGGTCGGCATGACACCCGACCTGATGGAGGAGGGGGCGCGACGCGCCGCGGCACGTGAAGCCGCGGCCCCCGGCGAGACCGAGTCCGGCGGGCGCGCCGCCGGATTCGCCCACCTGCTCACCCGCGGCGAAGTGGACGTGAGCCACGGCCGCATCCTGTACCTGGAAAACGTGAACGTCAGCTTCGACGGCTTCCGCGCGATCAACGGCCTGTCGCTGGACATCGCGCCGGGCGAGCTGCGCTGCGTGATCGGCCCCAACGGCGCGGGCAAGACCACCATGATGGACATCATCACCGGCAAGACGCGCCCGGACAGCGGCACCGTGTTCTTCGGCAGCACCATCGACCTGCTCCGCTACAAGGAGCCGCAGATCGCGCAGCTGGGCATCGGCCGCAAGTTCCAGAAGCCCACGGTGTTCGAGCAGCTCACGGTGTTCGAGAACCTGGAGCTCGCGCTCGAGACCGACAAGGGCGTGCGCCCGTCGGTGTTCTTCCGCCTCGACTCCGAGCAGTCGGACCGGCTGGCCTCGGTGCTGCGAACGATCCACCTGGCCGAGCACGTCGAGCGCCTGGCCGGCACGCTCAGCCACGGCCAGAAGCAGTGGCTGGAGATCGGCATGCTGCTGATGCAGGACCCCAAGCTGCTGCTGCTGGACGAGCCTGTCGCGGGAATGACGGACGAAGAGACCGCGCGCACCGCGGAGCTGTTCCTCTCGCTCAAGGGCCAGCACTCGCTGATGGTGGTGGAGCACGACATGGGCTTCATCAAGACCATCTCGGAGAAGGTCACGGTGCTGCACGAAGGCTCGGTGCTGGCGGAAGGCTCGCTGGAGCAGGTGCAGAACGACGAGCGGGTGATCGAGGTGTACCTTGGACGATAGCCTCGTCATTCCCGCGAAGGCGGGAATCCAGGGCTTCCGCCTTCTTTCGGTCGTCCCTCGGAAGCACTGGATCCCCGCCTTCGCGGGGATGACGGAGAAGACGTGATGCTTGCGGTCAAGACCATCAACCAGTACTACGGCGGCTCGCACATCCTGCGCGACGTCAGCCTGCAGGCGCGCGCGGGGCAGGTCACGGTGATCCTGGGCCGCAACGGCGTGGGCAAGACCACGCTGCTGAAATCGCTGATGGGGCTGGTGCCCATCAAGTCCGGTTCCATCGAACTGGACGGCCGCGCCATCCAGCAGTGGACGCCCTACCAGCGCGCCCGCGCCGGCATCGGCTTCGTGCCGCAGGGGCGAGAGATCTTCGCCAGGCTCACGGTCGAGGACAACCTGCGGATGGGCCTGGCCTACCGGCCGGCGGGAACGCCGATCCCGGCCGAGCTGTTCGAGCTGTTCCCCGTCCTCAGGCAGATGCTGAACCGCCGCGGCGGCGACCTCTCGGGTGGCCAGCAGCAGCAGCTGGCGATCGCGCGCGCGCTCGCGGCCGGCCCCAAGCTGCTGGTCCTCGACGAGCCCACCGAAGGCATCCAGCCCAGCATCATCAAGGACATCGGACGGGTCATCCGCATGCTCGCCGCACGCGGCGACATGGCGATCGTTCTGGTCGAGCAGTACTACGACTTCGCGCGCGAACTGGCCGACCGCTACCTGGTGATGGAGCGCGGCGAGGTCATCGCAGAGGGCGAGGGCCGCACCATGGAGGAGGACGGCGTGCGCCGCCTGGTGGCGATCTGAGCAGAAGCGCTCCGGCACCGGTAGGCAGTTGCCTACCTCGTCTGATGCCCCCGCCCGTCACGGAGCGCGCGGCGCCCGGGCTACCTTGAGGACATCGACAACCCCCAAGGAGAAATCAAATGCCGGTCATCCTCTGGCTGCTGGGCGTCCCGCTGGTCGTCATCGTCCTGCTGATGCTCTTCGGCGTGCTCTGACGCCGCACGCGTCAGCGCTTGCGTCAAGGCTTGCGTTTGACGCTTTCGAGCTGGTCCAGGTTGCGCCCGGACCGCTCGGCGCGGTTGCCGGCCGCGTAGTGCTCGCCCGCGGTCGCGGCGGGCACGTTCGGCGTCTGGTTCGCGTAGGGCTGCCGGCCCTGCAGCCAGGCGTGTCCCATCGGCGGGTCTTCATGGCGGCCGGAGCCGCCTTCCCAATTCACTTCGTTGCGATAACCGTGGCGCGCCTGGCCGTCCGGGTTGGGCGTCGCGCCGGCGGACTTCTGCTGGTCTTTCACTGCTTGGACCCTCTGTGTACTGCGGCCTCGCGGGCCATGACGCGACGGCGGTCGCGCTCCGCTAGCCTAGCGGCGGGAGGGTTTGTTCCTGTAGGACAACGCCCTGTCTGCGCTCTGTTACGGAGCGCGGATCGGGGCGTGTGGGCGCGGCGTCACAACGCCGCGTGAAACCTCACTGCTGCGGCTGCACCTGCACCGACGGCACCGGCACCAGGACCACCGGATCGCTGGTCTTGGGTTCGACCTTCACTTCGCTGGCGCCGGGGGGCAGCACCACCGTCTCGACCTCGCGCAGCACGCCGCCGCCGGCCACGCTGCCGCTGGTGTTGCCGTAACCCAGCACGCGCGCCTGGCACGCGGCCTTGTCCTCGCCGGTCAGCGGATCGCAGCGTTGCATCGCATTGGACTGCAGGTCGGTCGAGGGCTGGGCCAGTGCGCCGTGGCGCCGCTCGGCCTGGGCGTTTCGCGCCTCGCGCATGCAGGTGTCGACGTCCTGCTGGGTGCGGCCGCTGCGGCAGGCCTGCAGCTCGGACTGGTAGTTGCCGGTGGCATCAATGCCCGTCGTGCCAACCCCGCCGCCCGCGACCTGGGCCGTCGCGGCGGTCATGGCCAGCAGGGCCGCGGCGCCGAAGGGCAGCAGGCTCTTGCGCGGACGCATGGTGTGCTTCCTGTTCATTGCGGACTCCTTGCGAATCGGATTGCGACCACTCTAGGAGTCCGGTCGGGTTGCCGGGGCCGGAGGAGGCCAGCGATCCAAGGCAGCGTGCTCCGGCGCGGGCCGTAGGAACCTGCTTGCAGGCAGGAGCCTACGAAAGGCCGAGGCTCACAGCGCCCAGAGGCGTGGGGCGTTCGACGACAGATCCCACAACGCGGGCCGCCAGGCGTCGCGGATGGAGCGCAGCAGCGTCATCGCCGGCTCGACGAGAGGGGCGAGCACGCGCACGACCACGACGCCGTCGGCCGGGCTCGTCGCTCCCGCGTATGCGGCCAACGGATGCGCCGCGATCGCCTGCCGCGCCAGGTCCAGTGCCTGTTCGCGGCGCTCGCGCGAAAGCGGCTCGCCGGTTGCGAAGAACAGCGTGGCCACGCAACGCCGGCCCGCCAGGCCCAGCGGGCCGTCCATGAGCCGGGTGTTGGCGGCGGCGATGCGCCCGCGCTCCAGCCACTGGTCGCCCAGCGAGAAGCTCTGCAGCAGGCTGCCCGCGATGAAGGGCTGGCCCGCTTCGGGCAGGCCCAGCGCGCACAGGTCCCAGCCCATCGCTTCCGCGCCGCGCGCGAGCTGGAGATCCAGGTGGTTCTCGGCGATGCAGCCGCTGTAGCAGATCGCCTCCAGCGGCAGCCATTCGAAGCGGCCGCCGGCCTCGACCTCGATGCGCGTGCGCTGGATCGCGGGCGCGCCTTCGCTGCGGTAGAAGCGCGCGGCGCCGGGCGTGGTGACCAGGCCGTGCGCGCCGGCGCCCACGCGGATCCGCACGTCGAGCTCGTCGCCGCCCACCAGCCCGCTGGGCGGATGCACCAGCACGTTGTGGCTGATCGCATCGCCCTCGGGGTAGAGCGTCTGCAGCAGGCGCAGCGGACCTTCGTGCTCGTGGCGCGCGACGCAGCGCCCGCCTTCGCGCCGCAGGTCCAGCCGCAGCCGCGCGTGCCAGCTCATGGCTTGCCTTCCTCAGGTGTTCTGCGAGCCGCGATGCGCCCACGCGGTGGTGTGGCGCTCGAGCCAGCTGAAGGCCTCGTACATCGCCATCGCCATGACGCTGATCGCCACCAGGCCGGCGAAGGCCAGCGGCATGCGCTGCTGGCTGCCGGCGCTCTGGATCAGGTTGCCGATGCCCGAGTCGCCCGCCGTCATCTCGGCCAGCACCGTGCCGACGAAGGCCAGCGTGATCGCGATCTTCAACGAGCCGTAGAAGTACGGCATGGCGCGCGGCAGGCCGACCTTCACCAGCACGTCCCAGCGCCGGGCGCCGAGCACGCGCAGCACGTCCTCCAGTTCCGGCTCCAGCGTGGCCAGGCCGGTGGCGATGTTCACCATGATCGGGAAGAACGAGATCAGGAACGCGGTGAGGATGCCCGGGCCGATGCCGATGCCGAACCACACCACCAGGATCGGCACGATGGCCGCCTTGGGCACGGCGTTGAAGCCCACCATCAGCGGATAGACCGCGGCGTAGGCCAGGCGCGAGGAGC
>JAEWBU010000024.1 GCA_023390985.1 Pseudomonadota bacterium | reverse complement strand
ATTCGCTTGCCCCAGAACACCTGGTTTTTCTGGTTGAGCAGGATGATGCCGACGTTGGGCCTGAAGCCGTCCCGGTCAAGCATAATCAAACCCCAAACTTTTGAACTGAGTCCATTATGCACGCCGCATTGCGCGTGCGCCAAGAACTCAGCCGTCCCCCGCGCCCTCCGGTTCCCGAATGAAAGCCTCCCAGTTCCTGATTTCAACGCTCAAGGAAGCGCCCGCCGACGCCGAAGTGGTGAGCCACCAGCTGATGATGCGCGCGGGCATGGTCAAGAAGCTGGGTGCGGGCATCTACACGTGGATGCCGATGGGCCTGCGCGTGGTGCGGAAGATCGAGGGCATCGTGCGCGAGGAGATGAACCGCGCGGGCGCCGTCGAACTGCTGATGCCGGTGGTGCAGCCGGCCGAGTACTGGCAGGAGACCGGCCGCTGGGAAAAGATGGGCCCGGAGCTGATGCGCGTGCAGGACCGCCACGAGCGCGACTTCATCATCCAGCCCACCAGCGAGGAAGTCGTCACCGACGTGGCGCGCCAGGAGCTGCGCAGCTACAAGCAGTTGCCGCGCAACCTGTATCACATCCAGACCAAGTTCCGTGATGAGCGCCGCCCGCGCTTCGGCGTGATGCGCAGTCGCGAGTTCATCATGAAGGACGCGTACAGCTTCGACCGCGACGCGACGTCCGCCAAGGCCAGCTACCAGGGCATGGCCAAGGCCTACCGCGCCATCTTCGACCGCTTCGGCCTTCGCTACCGCGCCGTGGCGGCGGACAGCGGCGCCATCGGCGGCGACCTGTCCGAGGAGTTCCAGGTCATCGCGGCGACCGGCGAGGATGCCGTCGTCTACTGCCCCGACAGCGAGTACGCGGCCAACATGGAGAAGGCCGAGGCGCTGGCCCCGGCCGGTCCGCGTCCCGCGGCCGCGCAGCGCATGGAGAACACGCCGACGCCGGGCAAGAGCACCTGCGCCGATGTCGCGCAGTTCCTCGGCATCCCGCTTCAGCGCACCGTGAAGTCGCTGGTGCTCGCCACCGACCAGCTGGACGAGCAGGGCAACATCGTGAAGTCGCAGGTCTGGCTGCTGCTGCTGCGCGGCGACCACGACATGAACGAGATCAAGGTCGCCAAGGTTCCGGGCCTGGACGCCGGATTCCGCTTCGCCACCACGACCGAGATCGTCGAGCACTTCGGCACGCCGCCCGGCTACCTGGGCCCGATCGGCACCAAGAAGCCGGTGCGCGTGGTGGCCGACCGCGAGGTCGCCGTGATGGCCGACTGGGTGTGCGGCGCCAACCAGGAAGGCTTCCACCTCACCGGCGTGAACTGGGTTCGCGACCTGCCCGAGCCCGACGCGGTGGCCGACCTGCGCAACGTGGTCGAAGGCGACCTGTCGCCCGATGGCAAGGGGCGCCTCGCCATCGAGCGCGGCATCGAGGTGGGCCACGTCTTCTACCTCGGCACCAAGTACAGCGCGCCGATGAACGCCAGCTTCCTCGACGAGAGCGGCAAGCCGCAGCTGATGGAGATGGGCTGCTACGGCATCGGCATCACCCGCCTGCCGGCCGCGGCCATCGAACAGAACAACGACGCGCGCGGGATCATCTGGCCCGATGCCATCGCGCCGTTCACCGTGGTGATCTGCCCGATCGGCATGGACCGCAGCGCGGAAGTGCGAGCCGCCGCCGAGAAGCTGCACGACGACCTCGCCGCCGCCGGCGTGGACGTCATGCTCGACGACCGCGGCGAGCGCCCCGGCGCGATGTTCGCCGACTGGGAACTGATCGGCGTGCCGCACCGCGTGGTGATCTCCGACCGCGGCCTGAAGGAGGGCCAGCTGGAATACCAGCATCGGCGCGACGCGGCGGCCACCAAGGTGCCGGCAGGCGAGGTCATGGACTTCCTGCGCGGCCGCTTGCAGAAGTGATCGCGCGGCGCGCCGCGCTGGCATTGCTGGCGGCGGGCCCGTTCGCCGCATCGCCGGCCCGCGCCGGGGGGCAGATCGAGGAGCCGCTCGCCGACTCGGTGCGCAGCGCCCTCAGTTCCGCCATCGCCAATTCCGCGCCGCCCGTCCCCGAATTCCCCGACACCGATTCGCGCCTGGCCTACCTGCGCTGGCTGGGCGCGATGAGCCCCAGGCTGGCTCGCCGGAAGGGCGAGTGGCAGGAGCGCAAGGAATTCCTGCAGACCGTCTGGTACGAGACCCGGCGCGCCGGCCTCGACACCGGCCTGGTGCTCGGGCTGATCCAGGTGGAGAGCGCCTTTCGCAAGTACGCGGTCAGCCACGTCGGCGCGCGCGGCTACATGCAGGTGATGCCGTTCTGGAGCCGCCTGATCGGCGACGGCGATCCCGGCAAGCTGTTCCACATGCAGACCAACCTGCGCTTCGGCTGCGTGATCCTGCGCCACTACATCGATCGCGAGCGCGGCGACCTGTTCATGGCGCTGGGCCGCTACAACGGCAGCCGCGGCAAGCCGCAGTACCCCAACGCGGTGTTCGCGGCCGCCAAGGGCTGGAAGTACGTGGACGTGCCGCCCGGCGGCCCGACCTGACGCTCGGCGCTTCCGCTTACTGCACGAACCCGATCTTGCCCTTGCTCGAACCCGGCTTGGGCAGGTCCTCCACCGCGATCTCTCCCCGCTGGTCCAGGCGCGCGTTGCCGAACCCCGTCATGAGCGCACGGCGCATCTCGCGCGGCGCCAGCTCGGCCAGGAGGTCGAGCAGGTCGTCGGACGGCTCGGGATCGAAGCGCGCGCCCCAGCCGTGCTCGTTGCGGATCGACAGGTAGAGGTTGCGCGCGATCTGCCGGGCCGCCTCGAACGACGGCGCCTCGATCTCGAACACGTTCATGCGGTTGAGGATGGGCTCGGGGATGCAGCGCTCGTCGTTGGCCGTCATGATCCAGATGACCTGGCTGGCGTCGATGGCGATCTCCGCGAACTCGTCCATGAAGCTGCCCGCCGTGTCGTGCTCCAGCAGGCCGTAGAGCGCGCCGAGCGGGTCGTACTGCGCGTCCGCGGCGGCCTTGTCGATCTCGTCGACCACGATCACCGGGTTGGCGTACTGCCCGTCCACGATCGCCTCGAACACCTTGCCCGGCTTGGCGCCCTTCCATTGCGACGATGCGCCCGACAGCAGCCAGCCGGCCGTCATCGAGCTCATGGGCACCAGGCTCATGCCCGTGCCCAGCAGGTCGGCCAGCTTGCGGGCGAAGTGCGTCTTGCCGATGCCGGGCGGCCCCAGCAGCAGCATGGGCGTCACCTCCAGGCCGTCGCGGCTGTCCTGCGACAGCGCGACGTGGCGACGCACGTCATCCAGCGCGTCGGTGAAGTTGGGAAGCTGCTCGTACAGCGCGGCCATGTCGGGCACGCCGCTGGGCTTGACCTGGAAGCGCTCGGGGCCGCGCTCGAGCATGCGCTCGTACGTCGTGCGCAGGTTCTCGTGGTCCTTGTTGGGCAGCTTGGCCAGCTTGCGCTCGACGTCGTGCGGCCGGAACACGCTGCGCAGGTTCGCGATGGGTAGCTTGAACGAAGACGGTTGATGGGGGACCAGACTGCGGTTTTCCATGCGCACCTCCTGCTGAACTGCTGGGTTCATTCCAGCATAGGCGACGCACGAGTTCAACCGAGTCGGGCCGCTGCCGCGACCGTTGTCAGGAAAATGCCGAGGAGTTCAGCAGCCAGCGAGTGCGACTGCTGATGCGCCGTCAGCCGCGCGGCGCGGTCGCGCCGAGCACCTGCTGCAGCTCGCCGCTCTGGTACATCTCCATCATGATGTCCGAGCCGCCGATGAATTCGCCGCGCACGTAGAGCTGCGGGATGGTCGGCCAGTTGCTGTATTCCTTGATGGCCTGGCGGATCTCGTCGTCCTCCAGCACGTTCACCGTGGTCAGGCCCTTGGGATCGACGCCGCACGCCTTCAGGATCTGGATGGCCCGGCCGGAGAAACCGCACATCGGAAAACTCGCGTTGCCCTTCATGAAGAGCAGCACGGCGTTGTTCTTGACCAGCTGGTCGATGCGGTTCTGCACGTCGCTCATGTAACTCTCCTGGATGCTGGGTGGGACGGATGTCCGAGACGTTGGGCCGGATTATCCGCGTTCAAGCCAGCGGCCGCCCGTGCAGCGCTCGATGCCCGCAAGGTCGCGGCGGGAGCCCACGTCCGCGAAGCCCGTGGCCAGGAGCAACTCGCGCACGGCCGCGGCCTGGTCCCAGCCATGCTCCAGCAACAGCCAGCCGTTCGCGGCGAGGCAACGCGGCGCCTGCTCCACGATGGCGCGGATGTCGTCCAGTCCGTCCGCGCCCGCCACCAGCGCCTGCAGCGGTTCGTGCCGCAGCGCGGGCAGGTGCTCGTCGCCCTCGGCGACGTAGGGCGGGTTGGAGACGATCAGGTCGTAGGGCCCGCTGCAACCGGCGAGCCAATGCCCCTGAGCGAATCGCACCGGCAGCGACAGGCGCCGTGCGTTCCCGCTCGCCACGGCCAGCGCATCGGCACTCGCATCCACCGCTTCGACCTGCGCATCGGCCCGGCGATGGGCGATCGCCAGCGCGATCGCGCCGCTGCCCGTCCCGAGATCGACCACGCGCGGCGCGGAGATGTCGGCGATCACCTCCAGCGACCACTCGACCACCGTCTCGGTGTCCGGCCGCGGCACGAGCACGCGCGCATCCACGTGCAGCTCGAGCCCGAAGAATTCCCTGGTGCCCACGATGTACGCGAGCGGCTCGCCGGCCGCGCGGCGTTCGCAGCACGACTCGAACGCCTGCACGGCCTGCGGCGCCATCACCTCGTCGTCGTGCGCCAGCAACCACGCGCGATCCGTCGCCGGCCGCGCCAGCGCATGCAGCAGCAGCAACTGCGCATCGAGCCGCTCGACGCCCGCGGCGGCCGCCTGTCGCAGCGCCTGCGCGGGTGTCATGTCAGCCCCAGCTCCTCGAGCTGCTCGGCCTTGCGCGCCAGCAGCAGGCCTTCGACCAGCTCGTCCAGCTCGCCTTCCATGACGAACTGCAGCTTGTAGAGCGTGAGGTTGATCCGGTGATCGGTGACGCGCCCCTGCGGAAAGTTGTAGGTGCGGATGCGGTCGCTGCGGTCGCCGCTGCCGATCAGGCCCTTGCGCGTCGCCGCTTCCTTGGCGGCGCGCTCGCTGCGCTCCTTCTCCTTGATCCGCGCGGCCAGCACCTGCAGCGCCTTGGCCTTGTTGCGGTGCTGCGAGCGGTCGTCCTGGCACTCGGCCACGATGCCGGTCGGGATGTGCGTGATGCGCACCGCCGAATCGGTCTTGTTGATGTGTTGGCCGCCCGCGCCGCTGGCGCGGAAGGTGTCGATGCGCAGGTCGGCCGGGTTGAGCTGCACCGCCTGCGCTTCGTCGGGCTCGGGCAGCGCCGCCACGGTGCACGCGCTGGTGTGGATGCGGCCCTGCGTCTCGGTGGCCGGCACGCGCTGCACGCGGTGGCCGCCCGACTCGAACTTCAGCTTGCCGTACACGCCGTCGCCGACCACGCGCACCACCACTTCCTTGAAACCGCCGACCTCGCCCTCGCTCTCGCTCACCACCTCGCAGCGCCAGCCCTGCCGCTCCGCGTACTTCGTGTACATGCGCAGCAGGTCGCCGGCGAAGAGCGCCGATTCGTCGCCGCCGGTGCCGGCGCGGATTTCCAGGAAGGTGTTGCGCACGTCGTCCGGGTCCTTGGGCAGCAGCAGCTTCTGCAGCTCGTCCTCCAGTGCCGGCATTTCGGTCTCGATCGCGGCGATCTCCTCGCGTGCCATGTCCGCCATGTCGGCGTCGTCCAGCATCTCGCGGGCCTGCGCCAGGTCGCCCTCGCGCTGGCGGAAGCGCTGGAACAGGCCGGCGACCTCGCTCACCTCGGCGTGCTCGCGCGTGAGCGCTCGGAAGCGCTCCATGTCGTTGGCGACTTCGGGCTGCTGCAGGAAGAAATCGAGTTCCTGCAGGCGGACCGGGTAGCGCTCGAGTTGCTGGCGGAGGAAGGGTTTCATTGGGGGGAAGACGGAGTACGGCCGCGCGAGTGGCGCGGTCACGCGCCCGCGGGGCGCGTCGCGCGGAGCTAACGCTCCTTGCGCAGGAAGAAGTGTTCGATGGCAGTGCCCGCGCGTTCGCGCGAGGCCGCGTCGCCGGAGTGCAGCTCGGCCAGCGCGCCGTGCAGCATCTTCTGGGTCAGGCCGCGCGACAGCGCTTCCAGCACCGCGTCGACGTCCTCGCCCTTGGCCAGCAGCTTGCGGGCGCGGGCGATCTCCAGCGAGCGCCATTCGTCCGCCTGCGCGTTCAACTGGCGGATCAGAGGCACGGCGCCGCGCTGGTCCATCCAGTGCAGGAAGCTCTGGACGCTGGCGTCGATGATGGCTTCGGCCTGGGCCACGGCGGCCTGGCGATTCGCCTGGCCGGTCTGCACCACGTGCGCCAGGTCGTCCACCGTGTACAGGTACACGTCCTCCAGCGCCTTGACCTCGGGTTCGATGTCGCGCGGCACGGCGAGGTCGACCATGAACATCGGGCGGTGCTTGCGCCGCTTGAGCGCGCGCTCCACCGCACCCAGGCCGATGATGGGCAGCGTGCTGGCGGTGGAACTCACCACCGCATCGAATTCGTGCAGGCGCTCGGGCAGGTCCGCGAGGCGCATCACCTCGCCGCCGAAGCGGGTGGCGAGCTTCTCCCCGCGCTCCAGGGTGCGGTTGGCGACCGCGATCCGCTGCGGATTCTTCGCCGCGAAGTGCGTGGCCGCGAGCTCGATCATCTCGCCCGCGCCGACGAACAGCACGCGGATCTTGCCCAGGTCTTCGAACAGCTGGCCGGCCAGGCGCACCGCGGCCGCGGCCATGCTGATGGAATGCGCGCCGATCTCGGTGGCGCTGCGCACTTCCTTGGCGACGGCGAAGGAGCGCTGGAACAGCTGGTTGAGCGTGGTGCCCAGCGCGCCGGCTTCCTCGGCCATGCGCACGGCGTCCTTCAGCTGGCCCAGGATCTGGGCCTCGCCCAGCACCATGGAGTCGAGGCCGCTGGCGACGCGGAAGGCGTGGCGGGCGGCCATGCCCCCCTGCAGGGTGTAGGCGTGCGACCGCAGCAGGCTGGGTGAGACGCCGCCCGACTGCGCCAGCCACTCCAGCGTGGGCTCCAGGCCGTGTTCCGGTCCGGCACAGTAGATCTCGGTGCGGTTGCAGGTGGAGAGGATGGCCGCCTCGGGCTGCTTCTGCAGCCGGCCCTGCAGGCTGTGCCGCAACTGGCCCAGCGTGGGCTGGATCTGGTCGAGGGCGAACGCGAACTTGCCCCGCATGTCCAGCGGGGCGGTCGTGTGGTTGATGCCCAATGCCCAGACTGCCATGGAGCGAATTATAAAATCCGCACCGTTATCAAGCACTTAGCGCACATCAAGACCTTCGCCGGATGGGCCCGATCGATTTCCTCCTTCACCTGGCGGCGTTTCTGGCCCCGGCAGCCTTCCTCGCCCTGGTGCTCCCATTGATGGCGAGGCTGCTGTTGCGCACGGCGCCGGGCTTCTGGAAGCCCGCCATCGCCGTGTTTCTGGCCGCCACGGCCGCGCTGGCCGTCGGCCTCTGGTGGTTCGGCCGCGACGGCAAGATGGCCACGTACGCGGCCGTCGTCCTGGCCGCGGCCAGCGCCCAGTGGCTGGCCTCCCGCGCCTGGAAATAGACGATCCCATGCTGTTCCTGTTGTCGCCGGCCAAGACGCTGGACTACGAAACGCCGGTCGCGCCGGACGTTCCCCACACCCTTCCGCGCTTTCCGAAGCAGTCGGCCCGCCTGATCGAGGTGCTGCGCCGCCAGTCGCCGCGGCAGATCGCCGAGCTGATGGACATCAGCCCGGCCCTGGCCGAGCTGAACGTGGGCCGCTACCGGTCCTGGTCCGAGCGCTTCGATGAGCACAACTCCCGGCAGGCCGTGCTGGCCTTCGACGGCGACGTGTACGACGGCCTGCAGGCCCGCAGCCTGTCGCGCGCCGACCTCGACTGGGCCCAGCGCCACCTGCGGATGCTCAGCGGCCTGTACGGCGTGCTGCGGCCGCTCGACCGCATGCAGCCCTACCGCCTGGAGATGGGCACGTCGCTGCCGGTGGGCGATGCCCGCAACCTCTACCAGTTCTGGGGCTCCGACATCGCCGGGCAGCTCAACCAGGACCTGCAGGCCGACGCCACGCCGGTCGTGGTGAACCTGGCCTCCCAGGAGTACTTCCGGGCGGTCGACCTCAAGCACCTGAAGGCCCGGGTGATCGAATGCGTGTTCGAGGACTGGAAAGGCGGCGATTTCAAGGTCATCAGTTTCTTCGCCAAGAAGGCGCGCGGCCTGATGGCCCGCTACGCCATCCAGCAGCGGGTGCTGACGCCGCGGACGCTGGAAGGCTTTGACTTCGAGGGCTATCGATTCGAAGCTAGCGCCTCCCAGCCCGAGCGGCTGGTCTTCCGGAGGAAAATGCAGCCATGACGACGAAGACGCAACAGCAGATCACGCCCGAACTGCGCCGCTGGATCGTGGACCAGGCGCAGGCCGGCCACAGCGCGGAATCGGTGCTGCAGTCCATGCTGGCGTCCGGCTGGCAGGAGGAGGTCGCCATCGAGGCGATGGAGTCCACCCTTCGCAGCCACCTGGAAGCCAAGGCCGCCGCCGACGGCCTGCCGCCCGGGGTGCCGGTGCCGGACCCGCAGCTGGACGAGTCGCCGCTCTACGTGGACGCCGGCGACCGCCGGGTGCACATCCTGCAGAACATGTACAACCCGCGCGTCGTGGTGTTCGGCAACCTGCTCTCCGACGAGGAGTGCGACGAGCTGATCGCCCTGGCCAAGCCGCGCCTGGCGCGTTCGCTCACCGTCGCCACCAAGACCGGCGGCGAGGAGGTCAACGACGACCGCACCAGCAGTGGCATGTTCTTCCAGCGCGGCGAGCACGAGGTCGTGCGGCGCCTCGAGGCGCGCATCGCGCGCCTGGTGAACTGGCCCGAGGAGAACGGCGAGGGCCTGCAGGTGCTGCACTACCGCCCGGGCGCCGAATACAAGCCGCACTACGACTATTTCGATCCCAAGGAGCCGGGCACGCCCACCATCCTCAAGCGCGGCGGCCAGCGCGTGGCCACGCTGGTGATGTACCTGGGCGAGCCGGAGAAGGGCGGCGGCACGACGTTCCCCGACGTGCACCTGGAAGTCTTCCCCAAGCGCGGCCACGGCGTGTTCTTCAGCTACGACCGGCCGCATCCGTCCACCCGCACGCTGCACGGCGGCGCGCCGGTTCTGGCGGGCGAGAAGTGGATCGCCACCAAGTGGCTGCGGGAGCGGCGCTTCGAGTGAGGGTGCTGGCCAACGGCATCGCCATCGAAGTCGAGGACACCGGCGAGTCCCACCTGCCGGCGCTGCTGCTGGTGATGGGGCTGGGCATGCAGCTGATCGCCTGGCCGGGCGCCTTCGTGGCGGCGCTGCAGGAAGCGGGCTTTCGCGTGATCCGCTTCGACAACCGCGACGCCGGCCTGTCGCAGTCCTTCTCCCACCTGGGCGTGCCCAACCTGGTGCTGGCTTCGATGCGCCATCGACTGGGCCTGCGCGTGAACGCGCCTTACTCGCTGCACGACATGGCGGCCGACACGCTCGGCGTGCTGGACGCGCTGGACGTTCCCGCCGCGCACCTGGTCGGCGTGAGCATGGGCGGCATGATCGCCCAGCGGGTGGCGCTGGCCGCGCCGTCGCGCGTGCTCTCGCTCACCAGCATCATGAGTTCCAGCGGCGCGCGCTACCTGCCCGGGCCCAGGCCGCACGTGCTGCGCGCGCTCTTCGGCCGGCCGCACGGCCGCACCGAGGACGCGATCGTCGACCACACCATGAAGCTGCTGCACGTGATCGCCAGCCCCGCCTTCCCCAGCGACGAGGAAGCGACGCGCGAGCGCGTGCGACTGGCCACCCGGCGGGCCTTCAACCCCACCGGCACCATGCGCCAGATGACGGCCGTCGCGGCCGACATCCATCGCGCCGACGAACTGCCGCGCATCCAGGCGCCCACGCTGGTGATGCACGGCCAGGACGACCCGCTGGTGCCGTTCGCCTGCGGCCACGACACGGCCCGCCGCATCCGCGGCGCGAAGATGGTGGCCATTCCCGGCATGGGGCATGACCTGCCGCCGGGCGTGGTCGATCGGCTCCTGCAATCCCTGATGCCGCACCTGCGGCAGACTGCCGCCTGATGCAAGACAACACCCCGGACGGATCGCTGCTGGGCAAGCCCACCGCCTACCGCGACCAGTACGCCCCCGAACTGCTGTACCCGATCCCGCGCCTGGACAAGCGGCAGGAGCTGGGCATCGCGGGCCAGCCGCCGTTCTTCGGCGCCGACCTCTGGACGGCCTACGAGCTGAGCTGGCTCACGCCGCGCGGCAAGCCGGTGGTCGCCATCGCGCACGTCACCGTGCCCTGCGAGACGCCCAACATCGTCGAGAGCAAGTCGTTCAAGCTGTACCTCAACAGCTTCACGAACTCGCGCTTCGGCGGGCCGGACGAGGTGCTGGCGCGCCTGCGCGCCGACCTGTCCGAGGCCGTGTGGCGCGGCAGCGGCTCCTCGGGCTCGGTGGGCGTGCGGCTGCTCGCGCCCGAGGTGTTCGACCAGGAACAGGTGCACGAGCTCGACGGCGTCAACCTGGATCGGCTGGACATCGAGTGCAGCGACTACTCGCCCCGGCCCGAGCTGCTGACGGCTTCGTTCGACGAGCAGCCGGTCGAGGAGGTGCTGGTCAGCAGCCTGCTCAAGAGCAACTGCCTCGTGACGGGACAACCCGACTGGGGTTCAGTGCAGATCCGCTATTCAGGCCCCCAGATCGACCAGGGCGGCCTGCTGCGCTACCTGGTGAGCTTTCGCAACCACAACGAGTTCCACGAGCAGTGCGTGGAGCGCATTTTCATGGACATCCGCCGGCAGTGCCGGCCCGCCAAGCTGGCGGTCTACGCGCGCTACACGCGCCGCGGCGGGCTGGACATCAACCCGTTCCGCACCAGCCATCCACTGGCGCTACCGCCCAACATCCGGACCGCCCGCCAGTGAGGCCTTCGGGTCCAGCCAGTCGCAGCGCAGCTGTCCCTGGCGATGCAGTCGGCCCCTCCAGTTCGCGTACGCACCCGGCGCGGCCATGCCCGCCAGGCACAGCGGCATGAGCCAGACGGCATCGAACGCGAACACGGGCAGCCAGCCCACCCAGCCCATCAGCCACACCGTGAGCACCATGTCCCAGGCGTGGTACTCCAGCGGCTGCGTGCGCCGGTGCTCGATCTGCCAAAGCTTGATGCGCTGGATTTCCGCGAGCTGCATGGCTTCCACCCCCGCGTCATCAATCTAGACCGCGGCGGGCGGCTTTCAACCCTGGCGCTGGAACAACACGAGTCGCTGCTCGACCGCGGCCTGGTTGCCCTGGCGCGCGCTCAGCTGCACCTCGAAGCGGGTGCCCGGCGCATAGCGTTGCGGCCCGAAGTTGGCGCTGAAGTTGCCGTTGGCGTCGGCCGTCACGGTCTGGTCGGAGACCGCCTGCGCCACCGCCGTGCGTCCCGGCGTCGCGGGCGACACGGCATCCACCTTCACGCGCACGTTGGCGCCGGGAGAAGTGCGGCCCTGCAGCACCATCTGGCTGGAGTCGATCGCGGCATTCGGCCCGGGACTCGTCACCTGCAGCACCAGCGGACCGGGCGCGGCCATCGCGCTGCCGGAGGCGCCCATCGGGGTCGAACTGGCGGAGGCGGATGCGGACGCCGAGGAAGTGGCCTGCTGCCCGATCGAGAGCTGCGAAGTCGTCAGCCGCTCGCCGCTGCGCAGCGTCGCGACCACCGGGCCCGGCGCGACGTTGTCGACTCTGCGCAGCGTGTAATTGGCGATGTACTGGCCGGGCCGCTCCTCGTGCATCGGCAGCGTCACCGGAAGGCCGGGCACCTGGATCGAGACCTGCGCGCGCGGCGTGCCCTGCAGCGAGAACTTCAGTTCGGTACCCGGCTCCAGCCGGTCCACGGGCGCGAGCGTGAAGCGCTCGACCTTGGGCGCCGCAGCCGGCGTGACGGTATTCGCCGCCAGCATCGCGAACGAAGCCGGGAAGCTGAAGTTCGAGTTGACGGTGCGGCCGTTGCGCGTGAGGTCCGCGCGGATCAGGCTGCTGGGCTTGAGGCCCTTTTCGTTCTTGCGCACGGTGTAGTTGCCCGTGTAGACGCCCGGCCGCAACTCCTTGAGCGGCAGCGACACGCTGCTCCCGGTCACCTGCACGCGGGCGATGGAGTTGGGCGTGCCCTTCACGGTGAACTCCAGCGTCGAGCCGGGCGACAGGCCCGAGTCGGCATTGACCTCGAGGCCTTCGATGACCGGCGCGGCCGCGAGCCGTGACTGCGCCTGCGTCTGCGCGTGCGCTGCCGCGACCAGGCCCAGGCCGAGGAAGGGGAGGCTGCACAGGGCGAAGATCAAGGCGGCCGGCAGCTGGCGGCGCGCGCGGAGCATGGCTTTCATGCTCTCAACTTAGGACGCACCCCGACAGCGGCCTGTAGGTCCTGCGCGGCGGCTGCGGTAGGAAAGCCGAGGCGCGCCGCGCCGGGAAAACGACTCAGCCTGGCGCCTGGCCGAACAGGTCGGCGATCGGCTCCGCCACGTGCGCCGGCGGCGGCGGGGGAGCAGCCGCCTCATCCTCACGCGCCAGCTTGCCGACCCGCACGCCGAGCAACCGCAGAGGCTGCTGCAGCGGCACCCGTTTGAGGCATTGGCCCGCGACGCGGCGGATCGTCTTGGGGTCGGCGGTGAAGTGCTCGATGGTCTGGTCGCGCGTGGCGATGCGGAAGTCGTCGTAGCGCAGCTTGATGCCGATGGTCTTGCCGACATAGCCCTTGCGCTGCAGGTCGTCCGCGACCCGCTCGCACAGGTCGGTGAAGATCGCGCCCAGCTCGGCCCGGTCTCGCACCGCGTGCAGGTCGCGATCGAAGGTGGTCTCGCGGCTCATGGAGACCGGCTCGCTCTCGGTCACCACCGGCCGGTCGTCGCGGCCCCAGGCGGCGTCGTGCATCCAGGCGCCGGTCGAACGGCCGAAATTGCCGATCAACCACTCCACGTCCTGGGCGGCGAGTTCGCCGATGGTCCGGATGTGCAGCCGGTGCAGCTTTTCTTCCGCCTTGGGTCCGATGCCGTTGATCTTGCGCACCGCCAGCGGCCAGATGCGGGTCTGCACGTCCTCCTCGGACACGATCGAGATGCCGTTCGGCTTGTCGAATTCGCTGGCCATCTTGGCGATCAGCTTATTGGGCGCGACCCCGATCGAGCAGGTCAGGCCGGTGGCATGGAAGATCGATTTCTGGATCAGGCGGGCCAGCACGCGGCCGCCTTCGCGCTGGCCGCCGGGCACGTCGGTGAAGTCGATGTAGACCTCGTCCACCCCGCGGTCCTCCACCACCGGCGCGATCTCGCGGATCACCGCCTTGAACGTGCGCGAGAAGCGCCGCACCTCGTCGAAGTCCACCGGCAGCACGATGGCCTGCGGGCACAGGCGCGCCGCCTTCATCATGCCCATGGCCGATCCCACGCCGAACTGGCGCGCCGGGTAGGTGGCGGTGGTGATGACGCCGCGGCCGACGTAGTCCTTCAGGAGCGGAAAGGCGTCGGCCGGAATTTCCGACTGCGGCAGGCCGGCGTAGCGGTCGCGCAGCAGCTCATCGACCTTGCGGCGCCCGCCGCCGATCACCACGGGCAGGCCCTTGAGCTGCGGATAGCGCAGCAACTCCACGGAGGCGAAGAACGCGTCCATGTCCAGGTGGGCGATGCGGCGGCGGCGCGGGGTCACGGCCCAGGATTTTCGCCGCGACGAGCGTGCGCCGCCGCACAATCGGCGCTTCCCGTCCAGGTCCGAAGGAGATGCACATGAAGCACCAGGGCAGCTGCCACTGCGGCAAGGTGGCGTTCGAAGTGGAAGGCACGATCGACAGCGCGATGGCGTGCAATTGTTCGATGTGCCAGCGCAAGGGATCGCTGCTGTGGTTCACGGCGCGCGACAACTTCCGGCTGCTGACGCCCGAGGGCGACGTCGCCACCTACCTGTTCAACAAGCACGTGATCCGGCACCGGTTCTGCCCGAACTGCGGCATCCATCCCTTCGGCGAAGGCAAGGACCCCAAGGGCAACGACATGGTGGCGGTCAACATCCGCTGCATCGAGAACATCGCCCTGGAGAAGGTGCCCGTCACCCATTTCGACGGCCGATCGAAGTAGCGGCGCCGCTCAGGGCGCGAAGGCGACCTCGACGGGGTCCAGCGCGATGCCGGCCGACTCGGCCCGCCAGGCCTGGCCCGCGCGCACCGGGTAGGCCGCGGTCACGGTTCCAGTGGTCACCACCTCGCCGGGCTGGAGCTGCACGTCGGCATCCTGGTCGGCCAGCAACGCCACCAGGTGCGCCAGCGCGGCCAGCGGGCTGCCCAGCACGTTGCTGCCGCGGCCGGTCTCGACCTCCTTGCCGTCGCAGGTGAGGCGCACCGTCAGTCCGGCGAGCTGCGCGGCCGCGTCGTCGCCCAGCGAGGCGACAGGGACCTTGCGCCCCAGCACCAGCGCGCCATGGAGGCCGCCGTCGGCGATGGTGTCCGCCGCCTGGAACTTCCAGCCAGGGAAGTGCGATTGCACGATCTCGAACGCGGGCGCCACCCATTCGATGCAGGCCAGCAGGCCCGCGGTGTCCGCGCCTGCCGCCGGCGTGGCGGCAAGGCCGAACGCGATCTCGGGTTCGATCTTCGGTTCGGCCAGCTTCCCCAGCGGCAGGCGGGCTCCGCTCGCGTGCACCGTGTGCTCGTACACCCAGCCCCAGATCGGGTGGTGCACGTCGTACTAGGGCCAGATGGCGGCGTTGGTGAAGCCGATCTTGCGGCCGCGCGGGACGGCGCCGGCCGCCAGGCGGGCGCGGTGCAGGCGGGCGGCCACGGCGTAGCCGGCACCGATGTCGAAACCGGGCTCGCGCGCGCTGATAGGCGCGATCGAGCGCACCTGGTCGCGCGCCGCGCGGACCTCTTCGGCCAGCGCATCGAGCCGGTCGGCCGCGAGCATGCTCACAGCCCCGCGGCCTTGCCCGTGGGATAGCTGCCCGGCAGCAGGATGCCGGTGTCCACGGCATTGATGTCGGTGCGGCCGCAGAACGCCATCGAGAGGTCCAGTTCGCGGTGGATGATCTCCAGCGCGCGCGTGACGCCCGCTTCGCCCATCGCGCCCAGGCCATACAGCATGGCGCGGCCGATGTAGACGCCCTTGGCGCCCAGCGCGATGGCCTTGAGCACGTGCTGGCCGGAGCGGATGCCGCCGTCCATGTGCACCTCGATGCGGTCGCCCACGGCCTGCACGATCTCGGGCAGGGCCGAGATGGAGGAGGGCGCGCCATCGAGCTGGCGGCCGCCGTGGTTGGAAACGACGATCGCGTCGGCGCCGGAGTCCACGGCGAGTTGCGCGTCCTCCACGTCCTGGATCCCCTTGAGGATCAGCTTGCCGCCCCAGCGCTTCTTGATCCACTCGACGTCGGCCCAGGACAGGCTCGGGTCGAACTGCTTGGCGGTCCACTCGGACAGGCGGCTCATGTCGTCCACGCCCTGGACGTGGCCCACGATGTTGCCGAACTGCCGGCGCTGGGTGCCCAGCATCCCCAGGCACCACCGCGGCTTCGTCATGAGGTTCAGGAAGTTGGCGGGCGTGAGCTTGGGCGGCGCGGAGAGGCCGTTCTTGATGTCCTTGTGCCGCTGTCCCATGATCTGCAGGTCCAGCGTGAGCACCAGGGCCGAGCAGTTGGCGGCCTTGGCGCGGTCGATCAACCGCTCGATGAAGCCGCGGTCGCGCATCACGTACAGCTGGAACCAGAAGGGATGGTTGTCCGTCCCCTTGGCCACGTCCTCGATGGAGCAGATGCTCATGGTCGACAACGTGAACGGGATGCCGAACTTCCTGGCCGCCCGCGCGGCCAGGATCTCGCCGTCGGCATGCTGCATGCCGGTCAGGCCCGTCGGCGCGATGGCCACGGGCATCGCGACGGGCTGGCCCACCATCGCAGCGCGCGTGCTGCGGCCTTCCAGGTTCACCGCCACCCGCTGGCGGAACAGGATGCGGTTGAAGTCGTCCTCGTTCGCGCGGTAGGTGCTCTCGGTCCAGGAACCGGAATCCGCGTAGTCGTAGAACATGCGGGGCACGCGGCGCTGCGCGAGCCGGCGCAGGTCTTCGATGTTGGTGATGACGGGCAAGGGGTGGCTCCTCCGGGGCGCGACGATGCTAAGGCTCGGCCCGCCTTTCTGCTTTGAAGATTCTTGGCGGCCGCTGCAATTTTCCTCAGCAGCAGCCGCGCTGCGATTCAGCCCAGCCGCTGGCGATGCCGCGCGATCTGCGCCCGCACCTGCTGCGGCGCGGTGCCGCCCAGCACCTTGCGCGCGTCCAGTGAGCCGCGCAGCGACAGCACCTCGAACACGTCCTGCTCGATCGAGGCGTGGAAACCCTTCAGCGTGGCCAGCGGCAGCTCCGACAGGTCCACGCCCGCCTGCTGCGCCGCCTTGACCGCATGCGCCACGGTCTCGTGCGCGTCGCGGAACGGCAGGCCCTTCTTCACCAGGTAGTCGGCCAGGTCGGTGGCGGTGGCGAAGCCGCGGCGGGCGGCCTGTTCCATCGCTTCCGGGTTCACCGTGATGCCGCCCATCATCTCCACGAAGATGCGCAGCGTGTCCTTGAGCGTGTCGACGGTGTCGAACAGCGGCTCCTTGTCCTCCTGGTTGTCCTTGTTGTAGGCCAGGGGCTGGCCCTTCATCAGGGTTACCAGCGCCACCAGGTGGCCGGCCACGCGGCCGGTCTTGCCGCGCGCCAGTTCCGGCACGTCCGGGTTCTTCTTCTGCGGCATGATCGACGAGCCGGTGGTGAAGCGGTCGGCGATGCGGATGAAACCGAAGTTCTGGCTCATCCACAGCACCAGCTCCTCGGACAGGCGGCTGACGTGGACCATGGCCAGCGTGGCAGCGGCGGTGAACTCGATGGCGAAGTCGCGGTCGCTCACGGCGTCCAGCGAGTTCTCGCAGACGCCGTCCATGCCCAGCGCCTTTGCGACCGCCGGGCGGTCCAGCGGGTAGCTGGTGCCCGCCAGCGCGGCGGCGCCCAGGGGCAGGCGGTTGACGCGCTTGCGCACGTCGGCCATGCGCTCGGCATCGCGCGAGAACATTTCCACGTAGGCCAGCATGTGGTGGCCGAAGCTCACGGGCTGGGCCACCTGCAGGTGGGTGAAGCCGGGGAGGATCACCTCGGCGTTCTGCTCGGCCAGCGCCAGCAGCGATTTCTGCAGTTCCGCCAGCAGGCCGGCGATGAGGTCGATCTCCTCGCGCAGCCACAGGCGCACGTCGGTGGCGACCTGGTCGTTGCGGCTGCGGCCGGTGTGCAGCCGCTTGCCGGCGTCGCCCACCAGCTGGGTGAGCCGCGCCTCGATGTTCAGGTGCACGTCCTCGAGGTCCAGCTTCCAGTCGAAGGCGCCGGATTCGATCTCCTGGGTGATCTGCGCCATGCCACGGCGGATCTCTTCCAGGTCCTTGGCGGGGATGATCCCCTGGCCGGCCAGCATGGAGGCATGGGCCAGCGAGCCCTGGATGTCGGCGCGCCAGAGGCGCTTGTCGAAGCCCACGCTGGCCGTGTAGCGCTTGACCAGGTCGCTCATGGGCTCGGAGAAAAGCGCGGACCAGGCCTGGGATTTGTGATCGAGTTGCGACATGAAGGGGACGGGCGGGGTGATGGGCGCGCCGAAAGGTGGGACCAGCTCGGCGATTCACCAATAATTTGGGCTGCCGCCCGCCTCAGGATGAAAGACTCACAAATTTTATCGGCCTTCACGGACCTGCCCGAATCGGCGCGGGTGCGCGGCCGCCGGCCGCAGGTGCTGCTGTTCGATGCCTGCAAGGTCGGGGTGGTGCTGCGCGCGGTGCTGTTCGTGGAGGCCGCGGTGGGCGTGGGCGCCATGTTCGGCGCGGCCGACCTGCGCGAGTGGATCGCCCGCCTGTCGCTCCTCTCCGGGGCCGCCCTGCCCGCGACGCTGGCCTGGCTGGTGGTGGGCTGCAGCTTCAAGCGGATGCTGGCCCGGCTGCCGGCCTGGGGCCAGCACATGGCCGGCGTCGCGCTGGGCGCGCTGGCGGGCGTCTACGGCTGCGGGCAGCTCGCGCTGGTGACGCTGCAGGGCAACATCCCGTGGGTGGCTTCGGCCTTCACCGGCGCGCTGCTGGCCGGGGCGCTGATGGTGGCGCTGGTGCTGCGCGCCAAGGGCCGGATGCCCGCGCAGACGGCGGCCCGCCTGTCGGAGCTGCAGGCGCGCATCCAGCCGCACTTCCTGTTCAACACGCTCAACAGCGCGATCGCGCTGGTGCGCGAGGACCCGGCGCGCGCCGAGGCGATCCTCGAGGACCTGAGCGACCTGTTCCGCCACGCCCTCACCGAGCAGGGCGAATCCGTGACGCTGGCCGAGGAGGTGGCACTGGCGCGCCGCTACCTGGCCATCGAGGAGGTGCGCTTCGGCGAGCGCCTGCGGGTGGAATGGGCCATCGACCCGGCCGCCGGCGGCGCCAAGGTGCCGCCGCTCTTCCTGCAGCCGCTGGTCGAGAACGCGGTCAAGCACGGGGTGGAACCCAGCGCCACGGGCGCCGAGGTGAAGGTGAGCACGCAGCTGCGCGGCGGCAGCGTGGTCATCAAGGTCACCAACACCGTCCCCGCGGGCCAGGGCCGGCCCGGGCACGGCGTGGCGCAGGACAACGTGCGCGATCGCCTGCGCCTGCTGCACGACGTCGAGGCGCAGTTCCGCACCGTCCTCAAGGACGGCATCTACCAGGTCAGGATGGAGGTACCGGCATGAGCGAAGGACTGCGCGTTCTGGTGGTGGACGACGAATCGCTGGCGCGATCGCGGCTGCGCACCCTGCTGTCGGACTGCCGCTCGCCGGCTGCCGTGGTGGCGGGCGAGGCGGGCAACGCCACCGAGGCGATGGAGGCGTTGCGCCGCGACACCTTCGACGCCCTGCTGCTGGACGTGCGCATGCCCGGCGCGGATGGGTTGGCGCTGGCGCAGGCCCTGCGTGGCACGCCGCACGAGCCCGCGGTGGTGTTCGTCACCGCGCACGCCGAGCACGCGGTGGCGGCCTTCGACCTGGAAGCGGTGGACTACCTGACCAAGCCGGTGCGCCTGGACCGCCTGCAGCTGGCGTTGCAGAAGGTGGAGCGGGCGCTGGCGACGCGCCGCGCGAACGCCGGCGACGCCGAGCAGACGCTGGTGATCCAGGATCGGGGTAGGACGGAGCGCGTTCCGCTGTCGGAGGTTCTCTATTTCAAGGCCGAACTGAAGTACATCACCGTCCGTACCGCGGCCAGAAGCTATATCCTCGATGCATCGCTCAGCGATCTCGAGGAGCGCCACTCGCCGCAGTTCCTGCGCGTCCACCGCAATGCGCTGGTCGCCCGGCGCGCGGTGCGGGCCCTGGAGAAACACGACGACCCCGAAGAGGGTGAAGGCTGGGCGGTGCGGCTCAACGGCATCGATGAGCTGCTGGCGGTGTCGCGGCGGCAGCTCACGGCGGTGCGGGAGGCGCTGGCGCGATAGGAGAGGAGTGGGGACTCGGAAAAAGGCGAGGCAGGCGTCCCCATGAACGAAGAGCAGCAGGTGCAGACCGTCCTTTCGGCGGTGCCGCCGCGCGAGGAGATCGATCCCCAGGCCCCACCGCGCGTCGTGCTGCACGGCGCGGCCGACGTGCGCAATCTCTCGCTGGTGGTGCTGGCCACCATCGCGGTGCTGGCGGTCCTGCGCTGGGGCAGCGCCTTCTTCATCCCGCTGATGCTCGGCTTCGTCTTCTATTACGCGCTCTCGCCCGTGGTGGAAACTCTGGCGAAGGCCCGCATCCCGCGCTCGCTGAGCGCCGGGGTGCTGATCCTGGGCATCCTGTACGGCACCGGCGCGGCCCTCTGGTCGCTGGCCGACGACGCCAACGAGCTCATCGAGTCGCTGCCCGCCGCCGCCGAGCGCCTGGGCGAGAAGGTGCGCGAGCGCGCCACCGGCGGAAAGAAGACGCCGCTGGAGCCGGTGCAGAAGGCCGCCGCCGAACTGGAGAAGGCGGCGGAAGCCGCCAACCACAACGGCCAGGCCGGCTCGCCGGTGCCGCGCGGGGTGCAGCGCGTGGTGGTGGAAAAACCCCGCTTCGACATCCGCGAGCACCTGTGGACCGGCACGGTCGGCCTGGTCAGCCTGATCGGGCAGGTCGTGCTGGTCACCTTCCTGACGTACTTCCTGCTGCTGTCGGGCGACACCTTCCGCCGGAAGCTGGTCAAGATCACCGGCCCCGGCCTCACGGAGAAGAAGCTCACCGTGCAGGCGCTGGACGAGATCAACGTGCAGATCCAGCGCTACCTGCTGGTGCAGCTGCTCGCCAGCGTGGGCGTGGGCATCGCCACCGGGATGCTGTTCGCCTTCCTCGGGCTGAAGCATGCGGCGGTCTGGGGCGTGGCCGCGGGCATCCTGAACCTGGTGCCGTACGTCGGCTCCATCCTCGTCACCATCGCCGCCGGCGTGGTGGCCTTCATGCAGTCGGGCGATGTCAACCTGCCGCTGCTGGTCGTGGGCGGTTCGCTGCTGATCAACACCGTCGAGGGCAACCTGCTGGTGCCCTGGCTGACCAGCAAGGCCAGCCGGATGAACGCCGTGTCGGTGTTCATCGGCGTGCTGTTCTGGGGCTGGCTGTGGGGGGTGTGGGGACTGCTGCTGGGCATCCCGATCATGATGGTGATCAAGGCGGTGTGCGACCGCGTCGATCACCTCAAGCCCGTGGGCGAACTGCTCGGCACCTGAACGGAGAAAAGAAGAATGCTCGAACTGCTGACCGACCCGCAGGCGTGGATCGCCCTGCTGACGCTGACGGCGCTGGAGCTGGTGCTGGGCATCGACAACATCGTGTTCATCTCGATCCTGGTGGACAAGCTGCCGCCGCACCAGCGCGAGCGGGCCCGGCGCATCGGCCTGTTCATGGCGATGTTCATGCGGCTCGGCCTGCTGGTGCTGCTGGCCTGGATCATCGGCCTGACGGCGCCGCTCTTCACGCTGCCGCTGGTGGGGCAGGAGGTCTCCGGGCGCGACCTGATCCTGATCGCGGGCGGCCTGTTCCTGATCTGGAAGAGCACCGGCGAGATCCACGCGTCACTCACGGGCGAGGAGCACCACGAGGGCGTGTCCAAGGCGCATTCCACCTTCGGCGCCGTGATCGTGCAGATCATGATCGTGGACATGGTGTTCTCGCTCGACTCCATCATCACGGCCGTCGGCATGGTCGACGAGCTCGCGGTGATGATGGCCGCGGTGGTGCTGTCGGTCGGGATGATGATGGTGGCGGCCGGCCCGATCGGCCGGTTCGTCTCGGCCAATCCCACGATCAAGATGCTGGCGCTGTCGTTCCTGATCATGGTCGGCATGGTGCTGGTGGCCGACGGCTTCGAGTTCCACGTGCCCAAGGGCTACGTGTACTTCGCGATGGCGTTCTCGGTGGCGGTGGAGATGCTCAACCTGAGGGTGCGCCGCCGCGCCACCGTGCCGATCGGGCGCCGCGAGGAGTACGAGCGGCACTCCCGGGGCGGCTCCGACGTGCCGCGGCCCTAGCCGGTGTTGCGCAGCCCCGCCGCGATGCCGTTGATCGAGATGTGGATGCCGCGCTGCACCCGCTCGTCGGCCTGGCCGGCGCGGTAGCGGCGCACCAGTTCCACCTGCAGGTGGTGCAGCGGATCGATGTACGGGAACCGGTGGCGAATCGAACGCTGCAGGGCCGGGTTGCTCGCCAGCCGCTGTCGCTCGCCGGTAATCAGCGCGAGCGCATCCACCGTGCGATGCCACTCGGCCTCGATGGCCGCGAAGATGCGCTTGCGCAGCCGCGCGTCCGCCACCAGGCCGGAGTAGCGCGAGGCCAGCGCCAGGTCGCTCTTGGCCAGCACCATGTCCATGTTGGACAGCAGCGCCCGGAAGAACGGCCACTGGCGGTACATCTTCTGCAAGAGCGCGAGCTGTTCCTTGCGGTTCGACTGCAGGAAGGCCTCCACCGCCGAACCGAAGCCGTACCAGCCGTTCAGCGTCGCGCGGCACTGGCCCCAGCTGAAGCTCCAGGGGATGGCGCGCAGGTCCTCGATGCGCTGGCTCGGCTTGCGTGACGCAGGGCGCGAGCCGATGTTGAGCTCGGCGATCTCGCGGATCGGCGTGGACCCGAAGAAATAGTCGGTGAAGCCCGGCGTCTCGTACACCAGCGAGCGGTAGGCCTTCATGCTCGCGGCCGACAACTGCTCGGCCGCTTCCAGGAAGGCCTTGGGCGCCGGCTTGGTCGGCTGCAGCAGCGTGGCCTCCAGCGTGGCGGCCACCAGCGTCTCCAGGTTGCGCCGGCCGATCTCGGGGTTGGCGTACTTGGAGCCGATCACCTCGCCCTGCTCGGTGAGGCGGATCTGCCCGCGCACGGTGCCGGGCGGCTGCGCCAGGATGGCCTGGTAGCTCGGACCGCCGCCGCGGCCCACGGTGCCGCCGCGGCCGTGGAACATGCGAAGCTGGATGCGGTGGCTGGCCGCCAGTTCGTCGAACAGTTCCACCAGCACGATCTCGGCGCGGTACAGCTCCCAGTTGCTGGTGAAGATGCCGCCGTCCTTGTTGCTGTCGCTGTAGCCCAGCATCACGTCCTGCTCGGCGCCCGAGCGCTGCACCATGCGCGCCACGCCGGGCAGCGCGTAGAACTCGCGCATGATCGGCGCGGCCTGGCGCAGGTCCTCGATGGTCTCGAAGAGCGGCACCACGATCAGGTCGGCGCGGGCGTCCGCATCCAGCGTGCCGTGCAGCAGGCCGACTTCCTTCTGCAGCAAGAGCACCTCGAGCAGGTCGCTCACCGCCTCGGTGTGGCTGATGATGTAGTGGCGGATCGCATCCGTGCCGTACTGCGCGCGCATCCGCAGCGCGGTCTCGAAGATGGCGATTTCGCCCAGCGCATGCCCGGAGTAGGCGGCGCCCATCACCCGCAGCGGCCGCGCGTCGTTCAGCAGCCGCATCAGCAGCTCGCGCCGCGCGGACTCCGGCAGCCTGGCGTAGTCGCGCTCGATGCGCGCCACCGACAGCAGCTCGGCGATCACGGCCTCGTGCTGGTCGGAGCTCTGGCGCAGGTCCATGGTGGCCAGGTGGAAGCCGAACACCTCGACCGCGCGGATCAGCGGCTGCAGCCGGTGCCCGATCAGCGCACCCGAGCGGCCGGCGCGCAGCGAGGCGCGGATGGTGCACAGGTCGGCATGGAACTCCGCGGCGGTGCGGTACGGGTTCTGCGGCGGCAGCAGGTGGCGCGCGGCGTCGCCGCCGGTGAACTCCTTCAGCGTGCCGGCCAGGCGCGCGTACATGCCCGCCAGCGCGCGGCGATAGGGCTCGTCCTGACGATGCTCGTTGTGGTCGGGCGAGGACTCGGCCAGCGCGCGCATCTCGGGCGTCATGTCCACCAGCATCGCGGAGATCGACAGCTCGCGACCGAGGAAGTGCACCTCGGTGAGGTAGTGGCGCAGCGCCACCTCGCACTGGCGGCGCAGCGCCTGCTCCAGCGTCTGCGCGCTCACGTTGGGATTGCCGTCGCGGTCGCCGCCGATCCACATGCCCATGCGCAGGAAGCTCGCCACCGGCTGCGTGCCCAGCTCGCGCTCCAGGTCGGCGTAGATGCGCGGGATCTCGCGCAGGAAGGTCGCCTCGTAGTACGACAGCGCGTTCTCGATCTCGTCGGCCACCGTGAGCTTGGTGAAGCGCAGCAGGCGCGTCTGCCACAGCTGCATCACCCTGGCGCGGATCTGCGCCTCGTTGGCCGCCAGCTCGCGCGGCGCGAGCGCGTCCTTGGGCAGGGCGCGGGACTTGATCTCGTCGCGCTCGGCCAGCAGCTGCGCGATCTCGCGCTCGGCGTCCAGGATGCTCTTGCGCTGCACTTCGGTCGGGTGCGCGGTGAGCACCGGCGAGACGTAGCTGTGCGCGAGCATCTGCGAGATGGCCCGCGGCGCGATGCCGGCCCAGCGCAGGCGGGCGAGGGCGACTTCGATGCTGCCTTCCTGCGTGTCGCCGGCTCGCTCGTGCACCGCGCGGCGGCGGATGTGATGGCGGTCCTCGGCCAGGTTGGCCAGGTGGCTGAAATAGGTGAAGGCGCGGATCACGCTGACGGCCTGGTCGCCGCTGAGCGTCTTGAGCAGCGACTTGAGCGCCTGGTCGGCCTCGTGGTCGGCATCGCGCCGGAACGCCACCGACAGCTTGCGGATGCGCTCGACCAGCTCGAAGGCGGCGACGCCTTCCTGCTCGCGGATCACGTCGCCGAGGATGCGGCCCAGCAGCCGGATGTCCTCCACCAGCGGTCGCTCGTTGTCGCGTGCTCGCCGGGCCGGCGTGGCCGGCGGCGCTGATGGGGCCATGGTGATCTCCGCGCTGCTGAAATTTTGGGCAGCGCGGATGCTAGCATCGGCCTCCCTCGTGAACATTGACAGGCAGGTTACGACGTTGAGCCGCTTCACCATCGCCACCCGTGAAAGCCGGCTCGCGCTCTGGCAGGCCGAGCACGTGAAGGGTCTCCTGGGAGACCAGGGCCACCAGGTCGAACTGCTGGGCATGACCACGCGCGGCGACCAGATCCTGGACCGCAGCCTCAGCAAGGTCGGCGGCAAGGGCCTCTTCGTGAAGGAGCTGGAGACGGCGCTCGAGGAAGGCCGGGCCGACCTGGCCGTGCACTCGCTCAAGGACGTGCCCATGGACCTGCCGCCGGGCTTCGAGCTCGCCTGCGTCATGGAGCGCGAGGACCCGCGCGACGCGCTGGTCTCGCCGAACCACGAAAGCATCGAGGCGCTGCCGCAGGGCGCGGTGGTGGGCACCTCCAGCCTGCGCCGCGTGGTGCTGCTGCGCGCGCTGCGGCCCGACCTGCGCATCGAGCCCCTGCGCGGCAACCTCGACACGCGCCTGCGCAAGCTGGACGAGGGCGGCTACGACGCCATCGTGCTCGCGGCCGCCGGCCTCAAGCGCCTGGGCCTGGAGCACCGCATCCGCCGCGTGTTCGAGCCGTCCCAGATGCTGCCCGCGGCCGGGCAGGGCGCGCTCGGCATCGAGGTGCGCGCGGGCCGGCCCGAAGTGGTGCAGGCACTCCTGCCGCTCGTGCATCGCACCACCTGGTTGGCCGTCGCGGCCGAACGCGCGGTGAGCCGCGCGCTCGGCGGCAGCTGCTCCATGCCCCTGGCCGCGCACGCCACGCTGCAAGGCGAAGTGCTGCAGTTGCAGGCGGCGTGGGGCGACCCCGACCGGGCGGGCGTGCTGGTGCGGGCCCAGACCAGCGGCACCGTCGGCAGCCTGGAAGAAGCCGCCGCGCTCGGCACCGAGGTCGCGGCCCGCC
>JAEWBU010000249.1 GCA_023390985.1 Pseudomonadota bacterium | reverse complement strand
GTGTTGAGGAAGGAGCGTTCGTCTTGAAGGTCTTGAAGCTGTCCGCCCAGGGTCTGCCCCAGTCCTGGATCTCGCTCGAGCAGGCCGTGCTGCACTACGCGGCCGACGAGGTGCGCTGGGAGGTGGGCGCGCAGGTGGCGGTGTTCCGCGGCGGCCACAACGCCGTCACGGGCGAGCAGTCGGTCATCACCGTCAGCAGCATCATCGGCACCAAGGGCGTGCCGAACATCAACCCCTTCGACCTCAAGCCGGGCCTGACCAACGCCAAGCTGTTCGCCCGCGACCGCAACGTCTGCGCCTACTGCGGCACGCACCACCGCGAGGAAGAACTCACGCGCGAGCACATCATCCCGTTCGCCCAGAACGGCAAGGACCACTGGATGAACGTGGTGACGGCCTGCCGCGCCTGCAACCACCGCAAGAGCAGCCGCACGCCGGAGCAGGCGCACATGCCGCTGCTGTACGCGCCCTACGTGCCCAGCCTGTGGGAGGACTTCATCCTGCGCAACCGCCGCATCCTGGCGGACCAGATGGAGTTCCTGATGGCGCACCTGCCGAAGTCGTCGCGGCTGCACTCGTAGCCGTCGTCCCCGCGGAGGCGGGGACCCAGAGCTTCCCTCAGTAGGTCAGTTCGAGCACCGAGACCTGGCTGTCGCTCAACGGCCAGGTGCGCCCGACGACCCTCTCCCCGTTGAACTCCCCCACCACCGTGCGCGGTGGCCCCGCCGGCCGGATGCGCGAGCTGGACACGCCCGCGCCCGGAACCGCCCCGGGCGGCGGGCTCTGGCCGTCGAAGGCCATGCGGTCGCGGTTGGGATCGAAGTAGCCGCGCGGCCGGTTCAGGATGGCCAGCGCCGGCGCCGCGCGATCCGCTTCGGGCACGCGCTCGGGGCGCAGGTTCACCAGCGCGCTGGAACGCGGGAACGGGCTGCGATAGATGTGGGTCGTGGCGTAACCCGCGGCGGCCACCACGAATTCGTAGCGCGTCCGCGGATCGGCGTTGAACGGCCCCCAGGCGCCGTCGGGTCCCACGACCTGCTCGTGCACCGCCGGCCCGCGGCGCTCGCCCGTGGCTTCGTCGATCGCGTGGATCGTGAGGCGAGCGCCGGGCAGCGGCAGGTTGTTGGCGAAGCTGCCCGAAGCCGGATCCGTGGACGACACGCCCAGCCCGCTGACCTTGCCGGACAGCACCACGCGCGATTCGGGCGCGATGTCCATCGCTGCAGGCGCGCGCCCGGTCATGAACTGGTGCATGGCCGCGAACGCCGCCGGCGAGAACGAAGTCTCGCGGTGGTCGACGCCAGGCAGGACGACATTGGTGGCGCCCTTGAGCTCCGGTCCCGCGAACGTGACGTTCGTGGGCTGGCCGCGCCGGCCGATCCAGAGGCCGTCGGGCTGGGCGAACTTGTCGTTGGAATCCGAGCGGATCGTCATCCACTTCACGGGGCCGACCACCTCGTCACCGGCGCCGTTCTTCGGCGCGTTCAGGCCCGAGAGGAACGCGCCCGTGCCGTTGAACTCGCTGTTGGGCGAGAAGTCGCGCAGCGACCACACGCCATGGTTGGGCGTGCCGCCCAGGATGGCGTAGCTCACCAGCGGGGCGCCGTCGCCGTTCTGGACGAGGTTGCGGATCGCGTAGCCGCCACGCGAGTTGCCCACCAGCACCACCTGCCGGGCGCCGGTCGCCCGCAGGACCTTGTCGACCTCGCTCTTCAGGAAGGCCATGTGCTCGGCGGTGGACGTGCGGCCCGGCTGCGCACGGGTGTCATCGTCGCGCGCCAGCGGGTAGGGCAGGTCGATCGCGTGCAGGCGATCGCGCGGCCAGCCGTTGGACTCGAACCGCCACAGCGTGGTCTGCCAGACCGAGGCGCTGTCGCCGTTGCCGTGCACGAACACGATGGGCGGCCGCTCGCTCCCCGGGCCGGCGGTCGGGACCGCGCAAGCCGCGAGCAGAAGAGCGGCGACGCCGGCGGCCAGCAGGTCCCGGCGGGTGCTCATGCGAACACGCCGGCCATGTCCTGCATGCGCGCGGACACTTCGCCCAGGTGGTGCAGCGTGTCCCCGTAGCTCAGCTCGAGCTGCGTCAGCTTCTTGAAGTAGTGGCTGCCGACGTATTCGTCGGTCACGCCGATGCCGCCGTGCAGCTGCACCGAGTTCTGGCCGATGAATCGCATGGCCACGCCCAGCTGGTACTTGGCGCGGGCGAGCGCGCGGCGGCGCTCATCCGCCGGCGCGTTGACCTTGAGGCTGGCGTAGTAGCTCATCGAGCGGGCCAGTTCCTGCTGCATCTTCATGTCGGCCATGCGGTGCCGCAGGGCCTGGAAGCTGGCGATGGGCACGCCGAACTGCTTGCGCGTGTTCATGTACTCGGCCGTCAGCAGCATGGTCTTGTCGATGGCGCCCACGCCTTCGGCGCAGGTGTTGGCGATCGCGATGTCCACCGCGTATTCCAGCGCCGCCAAGCCGTCCTGCGACACCAGCGTGGCGGGCGCGTCCTGGAACGACACTTCGGCCGCGCGGCTGCCGTCGAGCGTGGTGTAGCCGGAGGCCTTCACGCCGCCGGCCGAACGCGCGACCACCAGCATCACCATCTTGCCGCCCGCGGTGGCGGGCACGAGATAAGCATCGGCCTGATCGCCCGCCGGCACGACGCTCTTGGTGCCGCTGACCGTCCAGCCGTCGCCCTGCTGCCTGGCCTGCGTCTCGCAGCGGTCCAGGCGCCAACGCGCCTTGCGTTCCTGGTGCGCCAGCACGACCAGCGCCTCACCGGAGGCGATCTTCGGCAGCCACTCGCCCTTGACCGCATCCGGCGCGAAGCCGGCCAGTGTCGCGCCCGACACCAGCGCCTGGCCGAGCGGCTCCAGCACGATGCCGCGGCCCAGCTCTTCCATCACCACCATGCCCTCGACCGGGCCCATGCCCATGCCGCCGTGCTCCTCGGGGATGTAGAGGCCGGCCAGGCCCAGGTCGGCCAGTTCGCCGTAGGTCTTGCGCTCGAAGCCGCCCGCACGAACCGCGGCGCGGCGGCGCTCGAAGTCGTAGCCGCGATCGACCCACTTGCGCACGGCGTCGCGCAGCTGTTCCTGCTCTTCGGAGAAATCGAAATCCATGTCTTGCCTCCTCAGCCCAGGACCGTCTGGGCGACGATGTTGCGCTGCACCTCGTTGCTGCCGCCGTAGATGGTGGTCTTGCGCAGGTTGAGGTAGGTGGCGGCCAGCGGCGCCAGGCCCGCGGCGCCGCCGGGGAAGTCGCCTTGCCAGCCGGCTTCCATCGCTTCCTTGATGAAGGGCACGCTGTAGGGCCCGCCCGCCAGCATCATCAGCTCGCTGTAGCGCTGCTGGATCTCGCTGCCCTTGATCTTGAGCAGGCCGGCGATGTCCAGCGAGTTCTTGCCCGACTTCTCGGCGGAGAGCACGCGCAGCACCAGCATCTCCAGCGCCACCACGTCGACTTCGAGCTTGGCGATCTCGTCGCGGAAACGCATGTCGTCCCACACGCCCTCGGACTTGGCGATGCGCTTCAGGCGCTCCAGCTCCCGCTTGGCGCGGTTGACGTCCGCGATGTTGGTGCGCTCGTGCGAGAGCAGGTGCTTGGCGTAGGTCCAGCCCTTGTTCTCCTCGCCGATCAGGTTCTCGGCGGGGACTTCGACGTTGTCGAAGAACACCTCGTTCACCTCGTGGCCGCCGTCCAGCATGATGATCGGCCGCACGCTGACGCCGGGCGACTTCATGTCCACCAGCAGGAACGAGATGCCGGTCTGCGGCTTGCCTTCGGTGCTGGTGCGAACCAGGTTGAACATCCAGTCGCCGTACTGGGCGAGGGTGGTCCAGGTCTTCTGGCCGTTGAGGATGTACTTGTCGCCCCGGCGCTCGGCGCGGGTCTTGAGCGAGGCGAGGTCGGAGCCCGATCCCGGTTCGCTGTAGCCCTGGCTCCACCACACTTCGCCGCTGGCGATGCCGGGCAAAAAGCGCTTCTGCTGCTCGGGGCTGCCGAAGGCCATGATCACCGGCGCCACCATCACCGGCCCGAACGGCACGATGCGCGGCGCGCCGGCCAGCGCGCACTCTTCCTCGAACAGGTGCTTCTGCACCGCGTTCCAGCCCGGGCCGCCGAACTGGCTGGGCCAGCCGTAGCCCAGCCAGCCCTTCTTGCCCAGGATCTTCGCCCAGCGCTGCATGTCGTCGCGCGTGAGGTGAAGGCTGTTGTGGACCTTGTGCGCGATGTCCTGCGGCAGGTTGTCGCGCACCCAGGCGCGGATGTCTTCCCGGAACTTCTGTTCCTCGGGCGTGAAGGCCAAATCCATGGTTGTCTCCGGCGTGATTCGCAACCGCGGATTCTCTGCCAATCGCGCGGGACCGGTCTGTCCGCGCCGCGACAAACCGGATAATCCCGCCCTCCCATGAAGAACATCGTGATCCTGATCTCGGGCGGCGGCTCGAACATGGCGGCCATCGTCCGCGCGGCGCAATCGCGCGACTGGCGCGGGCGCTGCGGCGCGCAGGTCGCGGCCGTGGTCAGCAACCGCGCCGACGCCGGCGGGCTGGCCTTCGCCCGCGAGAATGGCATCGCCACCGAGGTGGTCGACCACAAGCGCTTCGACTCGCGCGAGGCCTTCGATGCCGAGCTGGCCGCCGTGGTCGACCGCCACCAGCCGTCGCTGGTGGTGCTGGCCGGCTTCATGCGCATCCTCACCCCCGGGTTCGTGTCGCGCTACGCGGGCCGGCTGCTCAACATCCATCCCTCGCTGCTGCCGGCGTTCCCGGGGCTGCATACGCATCGCCGCGCGCTGGAAGAGGGCTGCCGCTTCGCCGGCGCCACGGTCCACCAGGTCACGGCCGAGCTCGACCATGGCCCGATCCTCGACCAGGCGGTGGTGCCGGTGCTGCCGGGCGACTCCGAGCAGACGCTGGCCGCGCGCGTGCTGACGCAGGAGCACCTGCTGTATCCGCGCGCCATCGAAACGCTGCTGCGGCCGGGGAGCTGAATCCATGCATCCCAAGGCTTTGCTCGACGCTTGCGCCGACCTGCTGCAGCAGGTGCTGCGTTTCGACCATCCCGCCGACGCCGTCGTGTCGCGCTATTTCCGCGAGCACCGCTCGCTGGGCCCGCGCGAGCGGGCGACGCTGGCCGAGACGGTGTACGCCGTGCTCCGCAAGAAGCTCCTGTTCGACCACTTCGCGCCTTCGGGCAGCGGGCCCAAGGCGCGCCGGTTGGCGATCCTGGGCTTCCAGGGGCCGCGCGACTTCCTCAAGAGCGCGCTGGATGAACAGGAAAAGCGCTGGCTCGACCAGTGCGACGGGATCGCTCCGGCCGACCTGCTGGAGCGGCACCGCCACAACCTTCCGGACTGGCTGGCCCAGCCGCTGAAGGCTCAGCTGGGCGACGAGTTCTGGCCGCTGGCCGACAGCCTGCTGCAGTCCGCGCCGCTGGACCTGCGCGTGAACGCACTGACCGACAAGCGCGACGACGTGCGGCACGAACTACAACTGGCCGGCATCGCCGCCGACCCGACGCCGTATTCGCCCTGGGGCCTGCGGCTGGCCGACAAGCCCGCCTTGACCAAGCTCGACGCTTTCGCCCGCGGCGCGATCGAGGTGCAGGACGAGGGCTCGCAGCTGCTGGCGCTGCTGCTGGAAGCGCGGCGCGGCGAGATGGTGGTGGACTTCTGCGCCGGAGCCGGGGGCAAGACGCTGGCGCTGGGCGCGGCCATGCGCAACACGGGGCGGCTGTACGCGTTCGACGTGTCGGCTCATCGGCTGGAGGCGCTCAAGCCGCGGCTGGCGCGCAGCAAGCTCAGCAACGTGCATCCGGCGGCCATCGCCCATGAGCGCGACGAGCGCATCAAGCGGCTGGCCGGCAAGATCGACCGGGTGATCGTGGACGCGCCGTGCACCGGGCTGGGCACGCTGCGCCGCAATCCGGACCTGAAGTGGCGCCAGTCGCCGGAAGGCGTGCAGGAGATGGCGGTCAAGCAGGCCGCCATCCTGCGCAGCGCGGCCCGGCTGCTCAAGCCCGGCGGCCGGCTCGTGTACGCCACCTGCAGCCTGCTGCCGCGGGAGAACGAGGAGATCGCCGAGGCGTTCACGGCCGAATCCCAGCAGTTCCAGCCGCTGCCCGTGGGCGGCATCCTGGAGCAGCAGAAGATCGCGCCCGCGGCGCTGACCGCCGGGGGTCCGGACGACCAGCTTTACCTGCGGCTCTGGCCGCACAGGCATCGAACGGACGGTTTCTTCGCTGCGGCCTGGGTCAAAAGTTGACGTCCCGCCGCGAAAGCGGCCCGCAATGACAAATATCAGGGGTTTTTGAACCCTTCGACCTAGAATGGATCGGATGGGTTGACGGCAGCTTCGCCGTGCCCTCTCGAGAGAAAGAACCCGAACCCTTATGTTGCTTCCGGATTGGGCCGTGCTGAACGCGGCCATCGACTGGCTGGGCCATGGCCTGTGGGACCTGACTTGGTGGCAGATCGTGCTGTACACGCTGGTCACCACCCACATCACCATCGCGTCGGTCACGATCTTCCTGCACCGCACCCAGGCGCACCGCGCCATGGACCTGGGGCCCATCCCCTCGCATTTCTTCCGCTTCTGGCTGTGGATCGGCACCGGCATGGTCACCAAGGAGTGGGTGGCCATCCACCGCAAGCACCACGCCAAGTGCGAGACCGAGGACGACCCGCACAGCCCGCAGACCCGCGGGATCGAAACCGTGTTCTGGAAGGGTGCCGAGCTCTACCGTGCGGAAGCCAAGAACAAGGAAACGATGGCCAAGTTCGGCCACGGCACTCCCGACGACTGGATCGAGCGCAACCTGTACTCGCGCTACAGCTGGCAGGGCGTGGGCCTGATGCTCCTGCTGAACCTGGCCCTGTTCGGCGCCCTCGGCCTCACCGTCTGGGCGGTGCAGATGCTGTGGATCCCGATCACCGCGGCGGGCATCATCAACGGCATCGGCCACTACTGGGGCTACCGCAACTTCGAGGCGGCCGACGCCAGCACCAACATCTCGCCCTGGGGCCTGATCATCGGCGGCGAGGAGCTGCACAACAACCACCACACCTACCCGACCTCGGCCAAGTTCTCGGTCAAGCCGTACGAGTTCGACATCGGCTGGGTCTACATCAGCGCGATGCAGCGGCTGGGCTGGGCCAAGGTCAAGAAGGTGCCGCCGAAACTGCGCCTGGGCGCCATCAAGCCGGTGGCGGACGAGAACACGCTCGAGGCCCTGATCGCCCACCGCTACGAGGTGATGGCCGGTTACGCACGCGAGATGCGCCTCGCGTGCAAGTCCGAGATCGCCGTGCTGAAGGAAAAGGGCGCCGACCTGTCGCCGCTGAAGGCCGCCAAGCGCTGGCTGCATCGCGACGACGACAAGGTGCCGGCCTCGGCCCGTCCGCACCTGGCCAAGGCCCGCGCCGACCATCCGGTGCTGGACCAGATGGTCACGATGCGCGAGGAGCTGCGCCAGTTGTGGCTCAACACCAACCACTCGCGCGAGCAGCTCGCCGCCGACCTGCAGGCCTGGTGCCACCGGGCGGAAGAAAGCGGCATCGAGGCGCTGCGCCAGTTCTCGATGCGGCTGCGCGCGGCGCACGCCTGATTTCCGTCATTCCCGCTGCGAAGGCGGGAAAACAAAAAGCCCCGCGGTGCGGGGCTTTTTTCATGGAGCCAGCCGAATCATTTCAGCTTGGTTTCCTTGTACTCGACGTGCTTGCGAGCCTTCGGGTCGAACTTCATGATCGACATCTTCTCGGGCATCGTCTTCTTGTTCTTGCTCGTGGTGTAGAAGTGGCCGGTGCCCGCGGTGGACTCCAGCTTGATCTTCTCGCGGCCGCCTTTGCTTGCCATGATCGTGCTCCTTGCGAATTAAGCCTGGCCGCGGGCCCGCAGGTCCGCCAGCACGCTGTCGATGCCCTTCTTGTCGATGAGGCGAAGGCCGGCATTGGAAATGCGCAGGCGCACCCAGCGGTTCTCGCTCTCAACCCAGAAACGGCGGTATTGCAGGTTCACTTCGAACCGGCGCTTGGTCTTGTTGTTGGCGTGGGAAACGTTGTTCCCCACCATCGGGCCCTTGCCCGTCACTTCGCAGACGCGTGCCATGAGCACTCCATTCGCATCAAAACGGCAGTCACTCGCGGCTGTCGCGCTTGGAAAGCGCCGCAGCCTCGCAACTGCCTCACCTCGCCAGAAAGGGTGGCGGTAACCCATCTGCCGGCAAGCGCACCTTCCCAGGTGCAGCCGGCAAAGCCCGCGATTATAGCCGACGGGGCGAGTGCCCCGTCGTCCCCGCGCAGGCGGGGATCCAGTTCCAGTGCGTTTACTGCTCCTGCTCGAGGAACCGCTGGGCATCCAGGGCCGCCATGCAGCCCGTGCCCGCGCTGGTGATCGCCTGCCGGTAGACGTGGTCCTGAACGTCGCCGGCCGCGAACACGCCCGGCACGCTGGTCATGGTGGCGAACCCGTTCAGGCCCGACTTGGTCAGGATGTAGCCGTCCTTCATCTCCAGCTGGCCCTGGAAGATCTCAGTGTTGGGCTGGTGGCCGATCGCGACGAAGAAGCCCTGCGTCTTCAGATCCTCGGTCTCGCCGGTGCGGGCGTCCTTCAGTCGCAGCGCCGTGACGCCGCTGTCGTCGCCCAGCACTTCATCCACCGTCTTGAACAGCTTGAGTTCGATCTTGCCGCTCTTGACCTTGTCCATGACCTTGTCGATCAGGATCGGCTCGGCGCGGAACTTGTCGCGGCGGTGGATCAGGTAGACCTTGCTCGCGATGTTCGAGAGGTACAGCGCCTCTTCCACCGCGGTGTTGCCGCCGCCGATGACGCAGGTGACCTGGTCCCGGTAGAAGAAGCCGTCGCAGGTGGCGCAGGCGCTCACGCCCTTGCCCATGAAATGCTGCTCGGAGGGCAGGCCCAGGTACTTGGCCGAGGCGCCCGTGGCGATGATCAGCGCATCGGCGGTGTAGGTGCCGCTGTCGCCGGTGAGCGTGAACGGCCGCTTGCTGAAGTCGACCTTGTTGATGTGGTCGAAAACGATCTCGGTCTTGAAGCGCTCGGCGTGCTCCAGGAACCGCTGCATCAGCTCGGGGCCCTGCACGCCCTGCACGTCGGCCGGCCAGTTGTCCACGTCGGTCGTGGTCATGAGCTGGCCGCCCTGCGCGATGCCGGTGATCAGGAGGGGGTTGAGATTGGCTCGAGCCGCGTAGACGGCGGCGGTATAGCCGGCCGGACCGGAGCCGAGGATCAGGACTTTGGCGTGTCGGGTGTTCATTGGTTGGAAAACCTGTGTGGGAAACACCACAGGTCGTTGTACATTTCGGGGTGAACGTTGCAAGTATCAAGCGCGTAGAAGCGCTGCGATGCCTGGGCGTCTCAATCCCGTTGATTGTAAGAACCGATTGCGCACGGCCACGCTGGAGGGAACTGGATGTCGATGCTGTCCAACCTGGAACTGATCCGCCGGGTCCCGTTGTTCGCATTGCTCACATCCAACCAAGCCGAATCCGTCGCCGACGCGGTCGTCAAGCGCCGCTTCAAGCGCGGCGAGATCGTGGTGGAGCAGGGCGAGAAATCCAACACGCTCTTCATCATCCTCACCGGCCGGGTGCGCGTCGTCACCTCCGACAAGCGCGGCCGCGAGGTCATCCT
>JAEWBU010000019.1 GCA_023390985.1 Pseudomonadota bacterium | reverse complement strand
GCGGCGCAGCGCGGCGCGCGCGTGGCGCTGGCCGAGGCCGCGGCGCTGGGCGGCACCTGCGTCAACGTCGGCTGCATCCCGAAGAAGCTCTACAGCTACGCGGCCCACTACTCGCACGACTTCGCCGATGCCGCCGGCTTCGGCTGGGACGTGGGCGAGCCGCGCCTCGACTGGCCGCGCCTGAAGGCCAACCGCGCGCGCGAGATCACGCGACTGAACGGCGTGTACGAGCAGCTGCTCACCGGCGCCGGCGTGCAGATCCTGCGCGGGTGGGCCCAGCTGGTGGATCCCCACACGGTCAAGGTCCAGACCCTGGCCGGGCCGCGCACGCACACGTCCCGCCACGTGCTGATCGCGACCGGCGGCACGGCCTACACGCCCGAGACCCGGGGCGCCGCGATGGGCGTGACATCGGACAGCATGTTCGACCTGGACCCGTTCCCGCGCCGCCTGGTGGTCGTCGGCGGAGGCTACATCGCGTGCGAGTTCGCTTCCATCTTCCGCGGGCTGGGCTCGCAGGTGAGCCTGCTCTACCGTGGCGAGCAGGTGCTGCGCGGCTTCGACGAGGACGTGCGCCACTTCATTGCCGCGGAACTGCTCAAGACCGGCATCGACCTGCGCCTGGGCACCGAAGCGGAGTCGCTCACCCGCACCCCCGACGGCCTGAGCGTGGAGCTGCAAGACGGCAGCCGGCTCGAAGCGGACAACGTGCTGTTCGCCACCGGCCGCGTGCCCAACGTCGCGGGCCTCGGCCTGGAGCAGGTGGGCGTGCGCCAGGGCCGGCACGGGGCGATCGAGGTCGATGCGCACCACCGCACGTCCGTGCCTTCGATCTACGCCGTGGGCGACGTCACGGCGCGGATCCAGCTCACGCCGGTGGCCCTGGCCGAAGCGATGGCGGTGGTGGACCAGCTGTTCGGCGACCGCCGGCGGAAGATGGACTACGAAGGCGTGCCGACCGCGGTGTTCACCCATCCCAACATCGGCACCGTCGGCCTGACCGAGGCGCAGGCGCGCGAGAAGTACGCGCACGTCACGGTGTTCCGCAGTGAATTCAAGCCGCTGCGCCATACCCTGAGCGGCAGCAGCGAGCGTTGCCTGATCAAGCTGCTGGTGGACACCGCCAGCGATCGGGTGGTCGGCCTGCACATGGTCGGCCCGGACGCCGGCGAGGTGGTGCAGGGCTTCGCGGTGGCGATGAAGGCCGGCGCGACCAAGGCGGTGTTCGACGCCACCATCGGCATCCATCCCACCCTGGCCGAGGAGTTCGTCACCCTGCGCGAACCCGTGCGCTGACGGCAAAGAAAAAACGCCGCCGCACCCGAAGGCGCGGCGGCGTTGCACGAAAGCGGAGAGCCGGTCAGTTGTAGGGACGGCCGTAGCTGCGCGTGAGCGAAGCGGGCTTGTTCTCTTCTTCCGGCGGCAGGTAGATCGTGGTGCGGTCGATCTTGGCGTCGTAGGCGGCGAGCTCGGCGCTGGCGCTGCGGATCACGGCGCGGTCCAGCGGATGGCATTGCCGTTGACTGAGTCTGGAGAGCTGCTCGGACTTGTCGATCATCTCCCGCACGGCGGCAGGGTCCATCATCAGTGCGAACGGATTCGCCAACGAGGCTGTCGTCATGGGCACTCCTTGTTCAAGTTCTGAGAGTCGTTTCTCGGGTGAAGAGACTGTCGCAGCTGGGCCAGAGTTGTAACGTCAGGTTCGTTCGTTACACCTTGTAGGAGCAGGCGCACGGCCCGGAAGGGCCTTGAAAAGCCTTCACGAGGGGCGCTGCACAATAGGCCGCATGCCCTACATGCCGCCCTTCATCGCGCCCACTCGCCACGACCAACCCGAGAGCGCGCTGTCCCAGGTGAGGACCATCTACGCGCAGCAGATCCATCATTTGCGTGATGCGATGCAGCGATTCGTGCAGGGCGAAACGCTGCCGGGCCATGTGCGTGCGTGCTATCCGTACGTGCGCATTGCCACCGAGACCGCGGTGCCGCAGGACGTGCTGGAGAACCTCGGCCTGTCCTACGGCTTCGTCTCGGGCGCGGGCCGTTTCGAGACCACGCTGACGCGCCCCGACCTTTACGGCAACTACTACCTCGAGCAGTTCCGCCTGCTGCGCCAAAGCCACGGCGTCGAGATAGAGGTGGGCACCAGCACCGAGCCGATCCCGGTGCACTTCTCCTTCGCCGAGAACGACCACATCGAAGGCACGCTCACTCCCGAGCGGCGCGGCATGCTGCGCGACCTGTTCGACCTGCCCGATCTGGGCTCGATGGACGACGGCATCGCCAATGGCACGTGGCGTGCCCGGCCGGGCGAGGCCAAGCCGCTGTCCCTCTTCACCGCCTCGCGGGTCGACTATTCATTGCACCGGCTGCGCCACTACACCGGCACCGCACCCGACTGGTTCCAGAACTTCGTGCTGTTCACCAACTACCAGTTCTACATCGACGAGTTCGTGCGGCTCGGTCATGAGGAAATGGCGCGGGCGGACAGCGACTACACCGCCTTCGTCGAGCCGGGCAACGTGGTCACGCGGCGCCAGGGCCTGGACTCCGGCGCGCCGGGCACCCCGCCCGAGTCCGTGTGGGGCGCAGCGCCGCCGCGCCTGCCGCAGATGCCGGCCTACCACTTGATGCGGCCCAACCACACCGGCATCACCATGGTGAACATCGGCGTGGGGCCTGCCAACGCCAAGACCATCACCGACCACATCGCCGTGCTTCGACCGCACGCCTGGCTGATGCTGGGGCACTGCGCGGGCCTGCGCAGCAGCCAGCAGCTGGGCGACTACGTGCTGGCCCATGCCTACGTGCGCGAGGACCACGTGCTCGACGAGGAGCTGCCGGTGTGGGTGCCGATCCCGGCGCTGGCGGAAATCCAGTTGGCACTGGAGAAAGGCGTGGCGGACGTGACTCGCTGCGAAGGCGCGGCCCTCAAGCGGATCATGCGCACGGGCACCGTGGCCAGCACCGACAACCGCAACTGGGAACTGCTGCCGGGCAACGAGCCGCAGCGGCGTTTCAGCCAGAGCCGCGCGGTGGCCCTGGACATGGAAAGCGCCACCATCGCCGCCAACGGCTTCCGCTTCCGCGTTCCCTACGGCACCTTGCTGTGCGTCAGCGACAAGCCGCTGCACGGCGAGATCAAGCTGCCCGGCATGGCCAACCAGTTCTACCGCGAGCGGGTCGACCAGCACCTGCGCATCGGCATGCGCGCCATCGAGATCCTGCGCGCGGGCGGCAGCCAGCGGCTGCACAGCCGCAAGCTGCGGGCTTTCGACGAAGTGGCTTTCCAGTAGAAGTGGCTAGAGCGGGCTGGAAGCGCCCGCGATCGTGCCCATCGCCTCCCCCAGCCGCACCGGCCGGGTCGGCGCCCAGTCCGGGTGGAAGGCGACCACGTCCTTGGGGAACAGCATGACGACGGTGGAGCCGAGCAGGAACCGGCCCATCTCCTGGCCCTTGCGCAGCACGATGTCGCTGCCGCGGTAGTCCCAGTTCACCACCCGCCCCGGCCGCGGCGGGTTCACCACGCCGTGCCACACGGTGGCCATGCTGCCGACGATGGTGGCGCCCACCAGCACGTTGACGAACGGGCCGAACGAGGTGTCGAACACGCACACCACGCGCTCGTTGCGGGCGAACAGGCCCGGCACGTGGCGCGCCGTCATCGGGTTCACCGAGAACAGGTCGCCCGGCACATACGTCATCGAGACCAGGCGGCCGTCGCAGGGCATGTGGATGCGGTGGTAGTCCTTGGGCGCCAGGTACAGCGTGGCGAAGTGCCCGTGGTCGAAGCGGCGCGCCAGCTCCGCGTCGCCGGCCAGCAGCGCGGTGGTGGAATAGCTGTGGCCCTTGGCCTGGAAGATCTGGTCGTGCTCGATCGGGCCGAACTGGCTGATGGCCGCGTCGACCGGGCAGACCAGCGGCGAATCGGCGATCGGCCGCGCGCCCTCCCGCAGCGGCCGGGTGAAGAAGTCGTTGAAGCTGGCGTACGACTCGATGCGGGGATCAGCCGCCTCCTGCATGTCCACCTTGTAGTGCGCGACGAAGCGACGCACCAGCGCATGGGTGAACGCGCCGCCGCGAAAGCCGGCCAGCTTGCCCATCAACACGGTGAGCAGCTTCTTGGGCAGCAGGTACTGCTGCTGGATGGAAAGAGGTGGGAACAAGCGGGAAGACCTGGGGGAGCTGGGCCAAAAATTCTAAGCGGGGCTGCGACACAATGGGCCGACCTCCATGACCGCGCCCCTGTTCCAAGCCCACGACCTGCGCAAACGCTACGGCGAGACCGTCGTCGTGGATGGGCTCTCCTTCCACATCGCGCCCGGCGAATGCCTGGGCGTCATCGGCCCCAACGGCGCCGGCAAGACCACCACCATCCGCATGTGCCTGGGCCTGACCACGCCCGATGAAGGCTCGATCTCCGCGCTGGGGCTGGCCATGCCGCGCGACGCGCTGGCGATCAAGGCGCAGGTGGGCGTGGTCAGCCAGTTCGATTCACTGGACCCGGACTTCAGCTGCGCCGAGAACCTGCTGGTGTACGGGCGCTACTTCGGCCTGGCCGACGGGCTCATCCGCGCGCGCATCCCGCGCCTGCTGGAGTTCGCGGCGCTGTCCCACAAGGCGCAGGCGCGGCCGGTGGAGCTCTCCGGCGGCATGCGCCGGCGCCTGTCGCTGGCCCGCGCGCTGGTGAACGACCCGCGCCTGCTGATGCTCGACGAGCCCACCACCGGCCTGGACCCGCAGGCACGCCACCTGATGTGGGAGCGGCTGCAACTGCTGCTGCAACAGGGCAAGTCGATCCTGCTGACCACCCACTTCATGGACGAGGCCGAGCGCCTGTGCTCGCGCCTGCTGGTGCTGGACCACGGCCGCAAGATCGCCGAGGGCACGCCGCGCGAGCTGATCGCCAGGCACCTGGAGCCGGACGTGGTCGAGGCCTACGGCAACGGCGCGCTGTCGCTGGTCGATGCGCCACTGCGGGCCCTGGCCGCCCGCGTGGAGGTCAGCGGCGAGACGGTGTTCTTCTACACGCAGGATGCGCGCCCGCTGCTCGATGGGCTTTCCGCGCAGCACGGCCTGCGCACCCTGCACCGGCCCGCGAACCTGGAGGACCTGTTCCTCAAGCTCACCGGCCGGCAGATCCGCGAGGACGGCTGAAGATGATCACGACCCGCACCTTCTGGCGCCCGCCCGATCTCTCGCGGCGGTGGTGGCCGGTGTTCCAGCGCAACCTGCTGGTGTGGCGCAAGCTGGCCGTGCCCAGCCTGATCGGCAACATCGCCGAGCCCCTGATGTGGCTGGTCGCCTTCGGCTACGGGATGGGTGCGCTGGTCGGCCAGGTGAACTTCCAAGGCGGGACGGTGCCGTACATCGTGTTCCTGGCCAGTGGCTCGATCTGCATGAGCGCGATGAACGCCGCGTCGTTCGAAGCGCTGTATTCGGCCTTCTCGCGCATGCACGTGCAGAAGACCTGGGACGGCATCATGAACGCGCCCGTCAGCCTGGACAGCGTGGTGCTGGCCGAGATGCTGTGGGCCGCCTTCAAGTCCATCTTCACCGTGACGGCCATCCTGGGCGTGATGCTGGCCCTGGGCATCAGCCACAGCCCCAAGCTGCTGGCGGCCTGGCCGATCCTGCTCGGCGCCGGCATCACCTTCTCCTGCATCGCCCTGATCTTCAACGCCCTGGCCAAGGGCTACGACTTCTTCACCTACTACTTCACCCTGTTCCTCACGCCCATGATGTTCCTCTCGGGCGTGTTCTTCCCGCGCGACCAGTTGCCCGTGGCGCTGCGCCACGTGTCCGACTGGCTGCCGCTGACCAACGCGGTGGAGCTGGTGCGGCCGCTCTTCATCGACCAGTGGCCGGCGCATCCGATGCGCCACGCGCTGGTGCTGGCGGTGTACGCGGTGGTGTCGTACTGGGCGGCGCTGGCGCTCACGCGGCGCCGCTTCGGGCAGTAGCCATGGGAGCGACCGTGCACCTGCCCGACGAGCTGCTGGCCATGATCGCCCGCGGCGTGTCCTGCATCGTGGGCTCGCGCGACGAGGCGCTGCGGCCCAGCATCATGCGGGCCGTCGGCAGCCAGGTGGACGCCGACGGCGCGGGCATCACCGTCTACCTGTCGCGCAGCCAGTCGCGCCAGCTGCTGCAGGACATCGCCAGCACAGGCCACCTGGCCGTGGTGTTCAGCGAGCCGGCGTCGCACCGCACGGTGCAGCTCAAGGCGCGCACGGCGTCCATCCGGGCCGCCACCGAAGCGGATCGTTCCGCGCTGGACCGCTATCTCGCTTCGATGGAGCACGAGATCGGCCGGGTCGGCTACCCGGTGCCCATGGCGCGCGCGATGCTCGCGTACCGGCTCGACGACCTGGTGGCCCTCACCTTCGTGCCCGAAATGGCGTTCGACCAGACCCCGGGGCCTCGCGCTGGCAGCGCGCTGGGGTCACGCCCATGAGCACGCCGCTCGCCGGGATCCGCGCCTGCCTGGAAGGCGCCATCCCCGCCGTTCTGGCCACCTGCGGCGCCGACGGCGTGCCCAACGTCGCCTACATCTCGCAGGTGTTCCACGTCGACGAGCGGCACGTGGCGTTGTCGTTCCAGTTCTTCAACAAGACGCGCCAGAACATCCTGGCCAATCCGCGCGCCACCGCGCTGCTGCTGGATCCGCGCACCGCCGCCTTCTGGCGCCTGCACATCCGCTACCTGCGCACCGAATCCGAAGGCGCGGTGTTCGAGAGCATGAAGGCGCAGCTGGCCGGCATCGCCTCGCACAGTGGCATGGAGAACGTGTTCCGCCTGCTCGGCTCGGACATCTACGAGGTCGAGAAGCTGGAGCAGGTGCCGGGCGATCCGCTGCCCGCGCCGCCGCAGCCGGCGGGTCGATTGGCCGCGCTGCGCTCGCTGAGCGAGAAGCTGGCGCGCTGCTGCGCGCTCGACGAAGCGCTCAATGCGGTGATGGCCGTGCTCAGCGACGCGCTGGACATGCGCCATGCGATGGTGCTGATGCTCGACCAGCCGGCGCAGCGCCTGTACACGGTGGCGAGCACCGGCTACGCGGTCTCGGGCGTGGGCTCGGAGGTCCGCGTGGGCCAGGGCGTGATCGGCGTCGCCGCGCGCGAGCGCACGCCGGTGCGCATCTCGCACATGACGAACGCGGCGCTCTACAGCCTGGCGATGCGCAGCAGCTTCGAGCGTGAAGTGCCCGACGTCGCGCCGGCGACCGAGATCCCCTACCCCGGCCTGGCCGAGCCGCACAGCCAGCTGGCCGTGCCCATCCTCTCGGCCGGACGGCTGCTGGGCGTGGTGTTCGTCGAGAGCCCGCAGGACCTGCGATTCAGCTATGAGGACGAGGACGCGCTGGTGGTGCTGGCCGGCCACCTGGGCGCGGCGATCGACCTGCTGCAGTCGGGCGCGGAGACCGCCGAGGGCGATGCGGCCGCGCCGCCCGGGAAGGACTCGACGCCTTCGCGCGGCGCGGACCTGCAGCTGCGTCACTACCCGGCCAACGACAGCGTGTTCCTGGACGGCGAGTACCTGATCAAGGGCGTGGCCGGCGCCATCCTCTGGAAGCTGGCGCGCGACCACGTGCAGCAAGGCCGCACCGAGTTCTCCAACCGCGAGCTGCGGCTCGATCCGTCGCTGGGCCTGCCCGACATCAGCGACAACCTGGAGGCCCGCCTGCTGCTCCTGCAGCGGCGGCTGCAGGAGCACGGGCCGCACCTGCGCATCGAGAAGACCGGGCGCGGACGCTTCCGCCTGGTGGTCGGCCGGCCGCTGCGGCTCGAACAGGCCTAGACCACGACCAGCCCGGGCACCGGCGGGATGCCCAGGCCGCGGGCGAGCTTGGCCCATTCGCCGGCGGTCAGATGCGGACGGGCCACCTCGAGCACCGCCTCGAAAGCCGGCGCCGGCGCCTTGGCGCGCAGGTCGGCGAGCAGTCCCAGCCGCTCGGCCGGACTCATCGCCGGCACGAGCCAGCGAGCGATGCGCATCATCTGTTCGGGCGGAATCGAGGCCACCAGTTCGTCGTGGATGTCGACCAGCTCCGCATCCGTGTAGCGCGCCCACAGCACCGCGTTGTGCGCCGTCTCCTCGACGTGCATGTGGCGGAAGTTCTCGGCCACGAACAAGGCGAGCTGGCCATACAGCTGCTGCGAAACGACCGATGCAGCGCCGGCACGGGCCGTGCGGAGCGCCTGCGTCAACGCCCGCAGCTGGCCGATGTGCTCGAGGTGCTCCTCGTGGTCGTGCGCGATCGCGTCGGAAGCCCCGGCCGCGCGGGCCTCGATGGCGCGGTGCACGAAGTCGTTCTCGTGCTGCAGGTGCGACTCGCACAGGTCCAGCAGGTCCATCACGCGCGTGGTGGCGGTGGCGACTTCCGCGGCGTCGTCGGGGTCCGTGCGGCCCAGCGCCAGCAGCGCGTCGGCCATGCAGGCGCGCATGGCCTTGTGGATGCCGCCGTACATGTCCATGCGCGGTTGCGCAGCGGCGAGTCGTTCGAGTTCCTGGGCGTCGATCTTCATGGGGAAATTCCTTCGGGTTGGGGTGCCCGAACTCTAGGAATTCGCCCCGGGAAGCGTTCTGAAGAATTGCTTAAGCGATCCCTCAGCAAACCTTAAAAAGCGGTACGGCCGGGCTGCGCGGCGTTACGGGCATATCAATTGCACACAATCCAATTGAGTGCTACAGTTCCCGCCATGACGAAGCCGAACGCCGCGTTCAAGGATCAGGCCTTGCGCCTGGACAACCAGCTTTGCTTCGCTTTGTACTCCGCCTCCCTGGCGATGACCAAGCTGTACAAGCCGCTGCTCGACGAGCTGGGCCTGACCTATCCGCAGTACCTGGCCATGCTCGCGCTGTGGGAGGAGGACGGCCTCTCGGTGTCCCAGCTGGGCGAGCGCCTGCGGCTCGACTCCGGCACGCTGACGCCGCTGCTCAAGCGCCTGGAAGCGCAAGGCCTGGTGTCGCGCCTTCGCGCCGTCGAGGACGAGCGCCGCGTCCAACTCATGCTCACCGCGGCCGGCCGCAAGCTGCGCGCCCGCGCCGAGAAGGTCCCGGGCTGCATCCTCGAGGCCAGCCAGTGCTCGCTGTCCGAGCTGGGGCAGCTCACCCGCCAGGTGCAGTCCTTGCGCGACCGGCTGTCGCGCTGACCGCACCTCCTTTCGTTCCCCTCCCTTCCCAACCCAGAAAGGCAAAGCCATGACCACCAAGCTCGACAAAGTGCTCTACACCGCCCGCGCCCACACCACCGGCGGCCGCGAAGGCGAATCGCGGACCGACGACGGGCGGCTCGACATCAAGCTGACCTCGCCCGGCGGCAGCGGCCAGGGGACCAACCCCGAGCAGCTGTTCGCGGCCGGCTACTCGGCCTGCTTCATCGGCGCGATGAAGGCCGTCGCGGGCAAGCAGAAGATCACGCTGCCGCAGGACCTGTCGATCGACGCCGAAGTCGACCTGGGCCCCGTGGGCCAGGTCTACGGCATCGCCGCGCGCCTGAACGTCAAGCTGCCCGGCATGGACCCGGCCGCCGCTCGCCAGCTGGTGGACGCCGCGCACCAGGTGTGCCCGTATTCGAACGCCACGCGCGGCAACATCGACGTGCAGATCAACCTGGTCTGAACGCGCACCGCCCATGACGGCCACGCTCCTCATCCGAAAGGACCAGCGCCGCGTGCATGTACGCTTCGGCGATCGCCTCGCCTACAGCTGCGCGGTGGGCGCCTCGCACGTCGACCAGGTGGGCGGCGGTGGGGGCCTGCCGGGTCCGCGCCCCACGCTGTTCTCCGCGCCTGCACAGGCGAAGAAGCGGCGGACGGAACGGAGCAGCGAGGAGCTGCAGCGCCGCCTGGTGGCCGCGTGGAACGACTTCCTCGCCCCCGCGCTCGAGAGCGATCCTCCCTGGCTGCGTGTCCAGCGGCACCAGGGCCTGCCCGCGGCGCAAACCGCCTATGCGCAGCTGCTGTCCGGCCGCGTCGATCCGGCGCAGGGCCATGTGCTGGCCCCGGGCTCGCGCGCATGACGAACTCGCATCCCTACGAGGCGCTCACGCCGGACGTGGTGCTGGACGCGCTCGCCAGCGTCGGCCTGTACGGCGATGGCCGCCTGATGGCGCTGAGCTCTTACGAGAACCGCGTGTACCAGGTCGCGCTTGAAGAGGCCGTCGAAGGCCACTCGCAGGTGGTCGTGAAGTTCTATCGACCCGGCCGCTGGAGCGACGCTGCGATCCGCGAGGAGCACGCGTTCGCGCAGGCGCTGGCCGCCGAGGAAGTCCCGGCCGTCGCACCGCTCGCGCTCGCGGGCGGCACGCTGCACCACCACGGCGGCTTCCCCTTCAGCGTGAGTCCCCGCCGCGGCGGGCGCGCGCCGGAGCTCGACGACGACGAAGTGCTCGAATGGATCGGCCGCTTCCTCGCACGCATCCACACCGTGGGCGCCAAGGCGCCCTTCGCGCATCGGCCGATGCTGGACCTGCGCGGATTCGGCACCGAACCGCGGGACTGGCTGCTCGGACACCACATGGTGCCGATGGACGTGGAAGGCGACTGGCGCAAGACCTGCGATGCGGCGCTCGCGGCGGTGGCGCAGGCGCTGGGCGGCGAAGCCGGCGGCTACGGCCCCGAGTTCAAGCTGCTGCGCCTGCACGGCGACTGCCATCCCGGCAACATCCTCTGGACGCCCGACGAAGGCCCGCACTTCGTGGACCTGGACGACGCGCGCACCGGCCCCGCCGTGCAGGACCTGTGGATGCTGCTCTCGGGCGAACGCGCGCAGCGCACCCGCCAGCTGGGCGCGCTGCTCGACGGCTATGAACAGGTGCGCGATTTCGACCGGCGAGAGCTCGCGCTCGTTGAGCCGCTGCGCACGCTGCGCCTGATCCACTACAGCGCCTGGCTCGCGCGCCGCTGGGACGATCCGGCCTTCCCCGCCGCCTTCCCGTGGTTCGGCAGCAGCGATTACTGGAAGGGCCAGGTGCAGATGCTGGAGGAGCAGCTCGAGGCGATGGCGGAGCCGCCTTTGGTCGCCTGAGGCGCGCTCAGGGGGCGACCTGCTGCGAGGCGTTCGGCGGTACCGCGCGATTGGCCGGGTCGTAGATCACGGTGCCCGTGCCCACGCCGACCCCCGCTCGCACCGGTCCATCGCCGATCGGCACGCTGGCGCCCACGCCGGCGCCGGTGTAGACCTGCCCGCGCTGGTTGACGCCCACGCCGACGCCGACCGGCCCGACGCCGGTGCCCACGCCGACATTGAGGCCTCCGCTGCCGGCGCCCACGCCGACGCTCACGGGCCCCACGGGGACGCTGAGGCCGACGCCCGCGCCCAGCGAACCGCAACCGGCCAGCAGGCCGGCGAGCAGCGTGGGGATCAGGGCGAGCGCGGTTCTCATGTCCTTCATTGTGGACCTGTCAACACGGCGGCAGGCCGCCGCTGTGTCCGGATGCTTCAGCGGACCGGGTTCTCGAGCGTGCCGATGCCGTCGATCTCGACGCGCACCACGTCGCCCGGCTTCATGTACCTGGGCGGCTTGAAGCCGATGCCCACGCCGACCGGGGTGCCGGTGGCGATGATGTCGCCGGGGAACAGCGTGATGCCGGCCGAGAGCGTCTCGATGAGCGTCGGGATGTCGAAGATGAAGTCCTTTGTGGTCGCGTCCTGCCGCAGCTCGTCGTTGACCCAGCAGCGCACGCGGGTGTCGGTGCCGTCCAGCTCGTCGGCGCTGACCAGCCAGGGGCCCATCGGGCAGAAGGTGTCGAACGACTTGCCCATGTCCCACTGCTGGTGGCGGCTCTGCCAGTCGCGCGCGGTGACGTCGTTGACCACGGTGTAGCCCCACACGTGGCTCATCGCATCTTCCTTGCGGATGCGGCGGCCGCCGCGGCCGATGACCACGGCCAGTTCGGCTTCGTAGTCGATGGCGGTCGAGACCTCGGTGGGCACCACGACCGAGTCGCCGTTGGCGATCACGCACTCGGGCACCTTGGTGAAGATGATCGGCGCGGTGGGGATCTCGCCGCCCGACTTGGCGCTGCTGTCGAAACCGCTGCCGGCGAATTCCTTCGCATGCGCGTGGTAGTTCTTGCCGACGCAGAAGATGTTGCGGCGCGGCCGCGGGATCGGCGCGCGCAGCTGCACGGCATCCAGCGCCACGGGTGCGCCGGTGGCCGGAAGCGGGGCGCCGGCGGCCAGCAGTTCCACCACGGGCAGCGCGCCGCGTGCCAGTTCGGCCTCGGGCAGCGCGAGCGGCAGCACGCTCAGCAGGTCGGATGAAACGATGCCCACTCCGGGGCGGCCGCGGTCGAGGTAAGCGGCGATCTTCATGGGGAAAAACCCTCTCGGTACTTGATGCCGAAAGAGTAGCATGCTAACGCGACAAAGGAGACTGAACCATGCAACGCAGAACCCTCATCGCGGCCGCGCTGGCGACCGCCGGGACCCTGGCCTTCGCCCAGGCGCCCTTCCCCTCCAAGCCCATCACCATGATCGTTCCGTTCCCGCCCGGCGGCGTGGCGGACACGGTGGCGCGCCCGGTGGCCGAGGCGATGTCGCGCGACCTGGGCCAGCCGGTGGTGATCGAGAACCGCGGCGGTGCCGGCGGCGGCATCGGCATGGGCACGGTCGCCAAGGCCGCGCCGGACGGCTACACCGTGCTGCTGGCCCTGGCCTCCTACAGCGTGCTGCCCGAGGCGGACACCATTCTCGGACGCGCGCCGATGTACAGCTACCAGTCGCTGCGCCCGATCGCCCGCTTCACCGCCGACCCCACGGTGCTGGCCGTGCGCGCCGAGGCGCCCTGGAAGACGGTGAAGGACTTCGTCGAGGATGCGAAGAAGCGCCCGGGCGCCATCAACTACGGCTCGTCGGGCAACTACGGCACGATGCACGTTCCGATGGAGATCCTGGCGCAGAACGCCGGCATCAAGATGACCCACGTGCCGTTCACCGGCGCGGCGCCGGCCATCGTGGTGCTGCTGGGCGGCCAGATCGATGCCGTGTCCACCGGTCCCGCGACCGTGGTGCAGCACGTCAAGAGCGGCAAGCTGAAGGTGCTGGGCCACTGGGGCACCGGCAAGCTGCAGGCGCTGCCCGACGTGCCTTCCCTGAAGGACTCGGGCTACAACGCCGAGTACGCGCAGTGGTCCGGCCTGTTCATCCCCGCGGGCGTGCCCGAGCCGGTGGCGCAGCGCCTTCGCGCCGCCGCCAAGGCCGCGGGCAACGATGCCCGCGTGAAGGAGGTGATCGGCGGCGCCGGCACCCCCGTGCTCTACCAGGACACGCCCGAGTTCGAGAAGTACGTGCAGTCCGACGTCAAGCGCATGACCGAAGTGGTCAAGAAGATGGGCAAGGTCGAATAAGCACTCAGGCCAGCAGCGCGTTCACGCGCTTGACGTAGGCGGCCGGGTCCTCCGGCATGCCGCCTTCGGCCAGCAGCGCCTGGTCGAACAGGATCTGCGCCAGGTCGTTGAAGTGCACCGAGCCGTCCAGCTTCTTCACCAGGGCGTGCTCAGGGTTCACTTCCAGCACCGGCTTCATCTCCGGCAGCTTCTGCCCCGACTGCTTGAGCATGCGCGCCAGCTGCAGGCTCATGGCGTCGCCCTCCACCACCAGGCAGGCCGGTGAATCGACCAGGCGCGAGGTGACGCGCACGTCCTGCGCGCGGTCCTTCAGCGCTTCCTTCAGCTTCGCCAGCACCGGCTTGAAGGCTTCGGCGGCTTCCTCGGTCGCCTTCTTCTCGGCCTCGTCCTGCAGCTTGCCCAGGTCCACCGCGCCCTTGGCCACCGACTGCATCGGCGTGCCGTCGAACTCCTGCAGGTAGTTCAGCGCCCACTCGTCGACGCGGTCCGTCATCAGCAGCACCTCGATGCCCTTCTTGCGGAACACCTCCAGCTGCGGGCTGTTCTTCGCGGCCGCCAGCGTGTCGGCCGTGATGTAGTAGATGGCCTCCTGGCCTTCCTTCATCCGTGCCTTGTAGTCGGCGAGCGAGACGCTCGCCGCGTCCGACTGGGTGGACGCGAACCGCAGCAGCTTCGCCATGCGGTCGCGGTTGCCGAAGTCCTCGCCCAGGCCTTCCTTGAGCACGGCGCCGAACTCGGCGTAGAACTTCGCGTACTTGCCCTTGTCCTCCTCGGAGGCGGCTTCGTCCTTCTCGTGGCGCGCCAGATCCTCCAGCATGGACAGCACGCGCTTGGTGCTGCCCTCGCGGATGGCGCGCACGTCGCGGCTTTCCTGCAGCAGCTCGCGGCTCACGTTGAGCGGCAGGTCGGCCGAGTCGATGACGCCCTTGACGAAGCGCAGGTACACCGGCATCAGCGCCTCGGCGTCGTCCATGATGAAGACGCGCTTGACGTACAGCTTCACGCCCGCGGCCTTCTCGCGGTTCCACAGGTCCATCGGCGCGTGCGCCGGGATGTAGAGCAGCTGCGTGTACTCGGTGGAGCCTTCCACGCGGTTGTGGCTCCACGCCAGCGGGTCCTCGTGGTCGTGGCTGATCTGGCGGTAGAACGCCTTGTACTGGTCTTCGGTGACGTCCTTCTTCGGGCGCGACCACAGCGCGCTGGCCTGGTTGACGGTCTCCCACTCGTCGGTGAGCACCATGCCGCCGCCCTTGTCGTCCTCGCCTTCCTTCCACTCTTCCTTGCGCATCAGGATCGGCAGGGAGATGTGGTCGGAGTACTTGCCGACGATGGACTTGAGCTTCCAGGTGGACAGGTACTCGGTGGCGTCGTCCTTGAGGTGCAGGATCACGCTGGTGCCGCGCCGCGGCCGGTCGATGGCCTCGACCTCGAAGTCGCCGGTGCCGCCGCTGGTCCAGCGCACGCCCTGGTCGGCCGGCAGGCCGGCGCGCCGCGATTCCACCGTGATGCGGTCGGCCACGATGAAGCCGGAATAGAACCCCACGCCGAACTGGCCGATGAGCTGGGCGTCCGCCTTCTGGTCGCCGGACAGCCGGCTCATGAACTCGCGCGTGCCGCTCTTGGCGATGGTGCCCAGGTTGTCGATGGCCTCCTGCTGCGACAGGCCGATGCCGTTGTCGGTGATCGTCAGCGTGCGGGCTTCCTTGTCGAAGTCGATGCGCACTTCCAGGTTGGGCGAGTCCTCGTACAGCGCGTTGTCGGCCAGCGCTTCGAAGCGGAGCTTGTCGCAGGCGTCCGAAGCGTTGGAGACCAGCTCGCGCAGGAAGATCTCCTGGTTGGAGTACAGCGAGTGGGTGACCAGGTGCAGCAGCTGTGCGACCTCGGCCTGGAAGGAAAGGGTTTGCTTGTTCTGGGTCATGGTGCCGTTGCGTCAGGAAAAACGAGCGAACGGAGCATGAGGGCGCCGCGCCGGATTTCAAGGTGGGCCGCCCGGCCAGTGGCTCGGGACATCCGCGCTACATCCTCGCAGGTCATTTCGTGAAAAAAGTGGTTGGGTTCCTGCTGGTGACTGACGAGTCGGCCCCCGACCGGGCTGACGACTGGTTACAGTGCGCTGCGTCTCACGACCCATCCATGTTCATCGAGCTTCCCCACGCCCTCACCCGTTCCGCAGAGCTCGCGCTCGATCTGGACCCGGCCTTCGACGAACCCCAGACCCTGACCGCGGCCGACCTGCCCCGCGTCAAGGGAGCCGCAGCGGCCTCGCGCATCCGCCTGACCCTGGCGCGCGACGCACGCACCTGGCCGATGCACGCCAGCGTGGATGGGGGCCAGGGCTTCGAATTGACGCTCACCCAGGGCTGAACGCCCCGGGCAGCGCTCAGGACGCCAGCACGGGGGTCGGCACGGTCTGCGCGGCAGCCGACTGGGCGGCCGACGCCGGCACCGCACCCACCGGCTCCAGCCGCGCGATCAGCCCGCTGCGGTCGTCCCGGTTGCGCAGCACGATGCGCAGGCCGCAGCGCTGCGCGGCGGTCTGGGCGATCGACAGGCCCAGGCCGCTGCCGCGCGTGCCGTTGCCCGGCACGCGGAAGAAGCGATCGAACACGCGACCCAGCTGGTCCGGCGGGATGCCCGGGCCGGTGTCCACCACCTCGATGGCCGGTCCGGTCGGCGTGTTGGACAGCCGCACGTCCACCACGCCGCCTTCGGGCGTGTAGCGCAGCGCGTTCTCGATCAGGTTGTCCAGCGCGCTGCGAAGGTCGCCCGAGGCGCAGCGCATCACCAGCGTGACCGGCACGCGCGACTCCACCACCATGCCCAGGTCGATGTGCCGCTGGTCGGCCAGCGCGATCAGGCCGTCGATGCTCTGATGGATCTGCGCCTGCAGGTCCACCGTCACCATGGGTTCCTGCGCCGCCTTGGCTTCGTGGCGCGAGAGCTTGAGCAGCTGGTCCACCAGCCGCTGGGCGCGCTCCACGCCCGCCGCCAGCTGGGAGAAGCTCTCCTGGCAGGCACCGGGCGGCAGGTCGCAGCGCACGTTCTCCAGCTGCAGCGCGACGGCGGTGATGGGCGTGCGCAGCTCGTGCGCCGCGTCCTGCACGAAGCGGCGCTGGGTGTTGAAGGCGTCGCGCAGCCGCGCCAGCAGGCTGTTGAAGGAAGCGACCAGCGGCACGATCTCGGCCGGCACGCGCGTCAGCGGCAACTCGTGGATGCTGTTCTCGTCCTGCTGCGCGGCCTGCCGGCCGATGGCCTGCACCTCGCGCGAGAGCGTGGCGGCCACGCCCCACAGGATCAGGATGGCCAGCGGCAGCAGGATGAGCACCGGCGCCAGCGCCGCGCCCGCCCGCTCCACCGCCAGGTGCCGGCGGAACTCGCCGCTTTGCAGGACCTGGACCTGGTGCCCGTGGTTCGCGGCCGGCGTGGCCACGTACATGCGCCAGTCGTGGCCGGCCAGCGTCAGGTCGTGGAAACCGGGCGCCATCTTCGGCGCGTCCACGCCGGGCATCGAGACCGCTTCCAGCCGGCCGTCGGGGGTCCAGACCTGGCCGACGTAGCTGCCCCACTTGTGCACGCGGTCGGGCGTTACCTGCGGAAGCACCACGCGGTCCTCGCGCGCGGCGAGCGAGTCGCCCAGCTGCTGCATCTGCTCGTCCATGAAGGACGCCACCATGCGGGTGTAGGTCCAGTAGGAGAAGGCGGCCGAAGCGGCCCCCACCAGCAGGAACAGCGGGACCAGCCAGAACAGGAGCGCCCGCCGCAGCGAGCACATCGGGCCTGCGGAGAGGATGTGCATCACGCGGCTCCCTTCGACGCCACGGCCACCGGCTGGCCGGCGGCGATGCGCCAGCCCAGCCCGCGCACGTTGCGGATGACGTCGGCGCCCAGCTTGCGCCGCATGCCGTGGATCAGGACGTCCACGGCGTTGCTGCTGACCTCCTCGCCCCAGCCGTAGATGCGGCTTTCCAGCTGGTCGCGCGAGAGGATGGCGCCGGGACGCTCCAGCAGCGCGTGCAGCAGCGCGAACTCGCGCGCGGACAGCTGCTGGCGTTCACCCTGCACCAGCACCTCGCGCGTGGTCAGGTCCAGTTGCACGGTGTCGCTGCCGATCACCGAATGGGCGGCGCCGTCGCGGCGGCGGATCACCGCCCGCATGCGCGCCAGCAGCTCGCGGAATTCGTAGGGCTTGACCAGGTAATCGTCGGCGCCGACGTCCAGGCCGGTGATGCGGTCGTCCAGGCCGTCGCGGGCGGTGAGCACCAGCACCGGCGTGCGGTCGCCCTTGGCCCGCGCGGTGCGCAGCACCTCGATGCCGTCGCGGCGCGGCAGGCCCAGGTCCAGCAGCACGCAGGCGTAGCCGCCTTCGTCCATGGCGCTCTGGGCGAGCATGCCTTCCTTCACCCAATCGACCGACCAGCCGTTGGCCTCCAAGGCCTTGTGCAGGCTCTGGCCGATCATTTCGTCGTCTTCCACCAGCAGGACGCGCATAGCTTCAGGGCTCCAGTCGGAGGAATTGTCCGCCGTTCCAGCGCGCTTCGCGGCGCGCCTCGCTCCGGAAGACCAGCCCGGCGAAGGCCAGCAGCAGCAGCAGCGCAGCCTCGAGCGCGGCCGTGGCGCCATCGCTCGTTTGCCAGGCCAGCAGGTAACTGACCTTGCCCAGCACGGCGGCGCAGACCGCCGGCAGCCGCCACGACGGGGTGACGACCGCGATCAGCAGCGCGAGGCCGGACGCCACGGTGAGCCACTGCAGGTTGCGGCCGGCCATGTCGAGGTCGATGGGAGCGATCAGCGCGAGAAGCAGCGTCGCCGCGCCGGCGGCGGCAAGCGCCATGGTCGCGGCGCGGGAGAGGGATTCGTGCATCGCGGGCCTCGAGAAGGATGGTTTCCGACCATCGAAGGCTACAGGCGGAGTGTTAGGCGGCCCTTAGCGGACGGCCGGCCGGAGCGGCCCGACGAACGGCCTCAAGTGCCGCCCGTCCCCCCCCGCGGACCGGCCATCGGGTACTACACGGCGGAAACGTGGCGAAATAGAAACGTTTTGTCACAACTTGCGCTCGGCAGTTTGTAAGTTCCTGATCTTCAGGACTTATTTCTGTTGCAAGTCATTACGGGCGCTTCTACAGTTCAGCCGCCTTAAGCACTTTCCTTAACCCTAAAGGCGGGATTTCCGTAAAGGACGGCTCTCATGAAAAAGCTTCTTCTGACTGCGCTGATGAGTTTGATGGCCCTGGTCTCGGCGACGGCCCAAGCCCAGACGGCGACCGGAAACTTCAACGTCGTCATCACCCTCACCTCTTCCTGCAGCCTCAACACGCCGACCAACGGCGCGCTGGCCTACACCTCCTTCGCCGGCTCCCAGTCGAGCGCGACCGCGGCGACGATCAACGTGCGCTGCACCAACACGCTGCCCTACACGGCGACGCTGAACGGCGCGACCAGCACCACCACGAACGTCTACACGTTCACCGATGCGACCCTGAACCTGGGCTACCAGCTGACGCTCGCCGCCACCGGGCTGACCGGCACCGGCACGAACGCCGGCACCGGCAACAACCAGGCCTACACGATCACCCCCGCGGTGACGACGGCCCAGGCCGGCACCTGCAGCGGAACGACCTGCAGCAGCACCGCCGGCCATACGCTGACCATCACCTACTGATCGCACGGATCGACAAGGCGCTCGAATGCCAGGCCGATGGCTCGTCCCGATCCTTCTCGCGCTGGCCGCGCCCAGCGGTTTTGGTGGATCGGCGACGGGCGCGTTCGGGATTGAGATCCAGCTGCAGGTTGCCGGCGCCAGTCCGCCGCCTCCGCCGTCGATGTCTCCGCCGGGCGGCGCCCCGATCCAGGCCGGCGACCGCGGCCCGACCACCTGCTCCAGCGCCAGCGGCGCCGCCTCGGTCCAGGTGAGTTGCAGCACCCCCACCTTCGTGCAGATCAGCGACGGCGCCGCCATCGCGAGCAGTTTTCGCGGGTCGCGCTCATCGGAAGACGCGTGCGGCCAGCTCGCCGCGGTGCCGGGCCTCACCTGCGTCTCGTATACCGGCCATGCCATCCAGCCATCCGCGAACGAGGGTGTTTCCCTGCTCCCGGCCGATACCGCCCTGCGCCTCGAGGAGCCCGGCATCCCGGCCGGCCCGGGCACGCTGTACGAGATCCGTCGCCGCGACAGCCTGAGCACCCTGGTCGCCGTGCAGACGGTCGATGCCGCCTCGCGCGCGGTCGAGTTGCTGGTAACCTTCTGACGATGAACTCAGCAGTACGGCGCGCAACTGCAGCGGTCCTTGCAGGCATGGCGGTCATCGCCGCAGGCACGGCGACCGCCGGCATGTTCTCGGTGACGCCCGTACGCATCTACATGACGGCACGCGAACGCGCCGTCGCCGTGACGATCGTGAACGACGGCGACAGCGAAGTGCTGCTGCAGGCCGATCTCAACAGCTGGACCCAGACGCCCGACGGAACCGACCAGCTCGCTTCGACCGAAGACCTGATACTGGCCCCCCCGATCATCAAGATCGCGCCCAAGGCGAGGCAGGTGGTCCGCCTGGCGCTGCTCACGCCTCCGGACCTGTCGCGGCAACTCACCTACCGCGTGGTGATCCGCGAAGTGCCGGAGGCTACGCAACCGCCTCCGACCGAAGGGCTGCGCACGCCCATCGCGCTGGCCTTGAGCCTGCCGGTCTTCATCACGCCCCCCGGCGCCAAACGCCAGGTGGACTGCACTCCCGTGCGGATCGACGCCGGCAAGCCGGCGCTGAGCTGCAAGAACAACGGCAATGCCTATGCGCAACTGCGGGAAGCCCAGCTGATCCGGGACGACCGGCCGGTTGCGCGCTTCGAGGGCGGCACCTACATCCTGCCGGGCGCGACCAAGGTGATCGCACTCGGCACGGAAGCCGCCCTTCCCGCCGGTCCGGCCAGGCTCACGCTGACGTTCGACGACGGGCAAGGCGGTTCCACCTCGGTCGCGGTGCCCTGATGGACGCATTGCATGACGAGGCGACGTCCGGGCGGTCCAGCGCGGCAGATCCTGTTGCTCGCGGCGCTCGCAACCATCATGCCGTCATGGGGCCAGGCGCCTAGTCCAGCGGCGACGTCCTCCATGTCCGGCGATCGCGTGATGCCGCTGGACGTGATCGTCAACGGGGTCCGCAGCGGCACCTGGACGCTGCTGGAACGCGGCGGCAAGCTCTATGCGCCGCCCGACGCCTTCGAGGAGTGGCGCCTGATTCGCGGCTCCTCCAGCGTCCAGTACCGCGGCGAGAGCTGGTTCGCCCTGTCGGACATCGCGGGTTTCCAGGCGCGCCTGAACTTCGCCGAGCAGACCATCGAGCTGGACTTCCTGCCCAGCGCCTTCAACGCCGTGCGCGTCGCCACCGAAGGCGCGATGGCCCGGCCGGCGCTGAGCGAGTCGATCCCCGCGGCGTTCTTCAACTACGACCTCAACTTCCAGAGCACCACGGGCACCGGGCTGAGCGCGTCCAGCCGCGACCTGGGCGGCCTCTTCGAAGCCGGATGGACCGGTCCGTTCGGCCTGCTGACCAGCAGCTTCGTCGGGCGCAACCTCGCCAGCAGCGATCCTTCGGCGCACAGCGAGTTCAAGCGGCTGGAGACCACGTTCACCCGCAACTTCCTGGAGAGCAATTCCACGCTGCGCCTGGGCGACACTTACAGCCGCGGTGGCCTGAGCAGCCAGCCGATCTATTTCGGCGGCCTGCAATACGCCAAGGACTACAGCCTGCAGCCGGGCTTCATCACCCAGCCCGTGCCCGTGCTGGCGGGCGTGTCGGCGGCGCCCAGCACCGTCGAACTGTTCATCAACAACTCCCTGCGCCAGGTCACCCAGGTGCCGCCCGGCCCCTTCCGCATCGACAACGTGCCCGCGCTGGCGGGCGCCGGCGAGGCAAGGCTGGTGGTGCGCGACATCCTCGGGCGCGAGACCGTGATCACCCAGGCGCTGATCGGGAATGCACGCATGCTCGAGGCCGGCCTGAACGACTGGAGCTTCGAACTCGGCTGGCCACGCGAAGGCCTGGGCACGGCCAACGCCGACTATGGGCGCCTGTTCACGTCCGGCTACTACAAGCAGGGCCTGAGCAAGTCCCTCACGCTGGAAGGCAATGTGGAACTGTCGCGCGACGTGCGGCGACTCGGGGGCGGCGTCCTGTACGCGCTGCCGTTCGCCAGCGTCGGACAGGCCGGCTTCTCGGTCAGCCAGGACGATGCCGGCCGAACGGGGCACAACTGGCAGCTCGGCGTCGAGCGCAGCGGCCTGGAGCACGGCATCGCGGCCAGCATCGTCGGCGCTTCGCGCGACTTCCGCCAGGTGGGCGTGCCGCTCGGAGAACCCAGCCTTCGCGGCGTCATCAGCTATTCGTACACCCACGCCGACATGGGCCAGATCGGCCTCAGCTACGGCGTGGTGGACAGCGACCTGTCCGGCCGGACCCAGACCGTGAACCTGATCTACTCGGTCCGGGTCGGGCTGCGCTCCAGCCTCAGCGTCTCGGCCTCGCGCGTGACGGGGGCCAGCACCGGTTCCGCGGTGGGCCTCACGCTCAACGTCCCGCTGGACAACCGCGTGCTGGTGACCGCCGGCGCCGGCGTGCGTGGCGGCGAGCAGGAGTACTTCGCCGGTTTCAGCCGCAGCCTCACGGCCGAAACCGGCTGGGGCTATCGGGGCAACGCGGGCCAGCGCACGGGAGGCAAGTACGCCGAAGGCGGCGTCCTGTACCAGGCCGACAAGTTCTTCGCCTCGGCGGACGTCAGCACGACGTCCCAGCAATCGGCGATGCGGCTGGGCCTGATCGGCGGCGCGGTCTGGGCGGACGGCATGGTGTTCGCCACCCGTCGCGTGCAGGACAGCTTCGCCATCGTCGAAGTCCCTGGCTACGCGGACGTCGGCGTCGGCTTCCAGAGCGGCAACCTCACGAGCACCGACGCCAGCGGGCGCGCCCTGCTGCCGCGGCTGCTGCCGTTTCAGCGCAACTCGATCCGGCTGGACCCGAGCCAGCTGCCGATCAGCGCGGAACTCGACTCGATCGAGATGGACGTGGTGCCCGCCCTGCGCAGCGCCGTGAAGATCACGTTCCCCGTCCGCACCGGCCGCGGCGCGCTCGTGCGCTTGGTCCTCGACGACGGCCAGCCGGCACCCGCCGGTGCCGAGATGGAGATCGCCGGCGATCCGAAGGTGTTCTACGTCGCCCGCCGCGGCGAAGTCTTCCTCACCGGCATGCAGCCGGCCAACCGGGTCCGGCTGCATTGGAAGAACAAGACCTGCACCATGGACATTCCCCTGCCCCCAGGCACCAAGGACGAGATCGCGCGCGTCGGCCCGGTCGTCTGCGCCGGAGTCGCGCGATGAAGATGCTTCGCCTGGCGTTCTTCCTTCTCTTCGCCCTCGCCACCCAGGGCGTAGCCGCCCAGCAGGTGCAGTGCGGAACGATCGCACCGTCGTCGGTGACGGGGACCTACACGCCCACGACCGCCTTGAACCTCACCGGCAGCATCAGCCTCACCTGCACCCGCAATGCGGGGCCCAAGGACCGGTCGCTGTGGCTGGGCATGGATGACGGACCGGGGACGCCGGCACGAGCACTCGACCGCATCGGCGGGGGTACCACCCTGCCGTATGGCCTCTACCGGAACGCGGCCAACACGGGTTCGTGGACCACCGGCGCCGGCCAGCCGTTCGGCAGCGCGGCGGCGGGCGGCACACTCGTGCCCCTGGACTTCAATGGAAGCAACAACTTCTCCACCACCGTCAGCTACTACCTTCAGGTCCTCGCGAACAACTACGTGATGGCAGGGAACTACTCGGACAACGCGGTCACGCTGACCGCGCGGCTCGATTCCGCCACTGGCGCACTGGTGGGAACCGCGAGCTTCGTGCCCGCCGTCCGCGTGCCCGATTTCTGCAGGCTGTCCACGCCGCCGGGCAACATGGCGCTGAACTACACCTCGTTCAGCGGCACGGCCGCCAACGCCAGCACCACCTTCGGCGTGCAGTGCCTGCGGTCCACCGCCTACACGCTCGCGGTGGACGCCACTTCCGGCAACGCGCTGGGACTGAACTACACGCTGGGCCTGAGCAGCGCCGGCGGCAGCGGCAGCGGCGTCGAACAGACCTACACCATCAGCGGCTCGATCGCCCCCGGCCAGGGGGGTGTCTGTGCGTCGGCTTCGTGCTCGGCCACGCAAGCTCGAACGCTCACCATCACCTACTGATCGCGGGTCAGAACCGCTCCTGCGCCCCCAGATACCGCCAACTCCCCAGCGGCAACTGCCCCAGCGCCACGCGCCCGATGCGCACGCGCTTGAGGCCCACGACCTTCAGCCCCACCAGCTCGCACATCCTTCGGATCTGCCGCTTGCGCCCCTCGGTCAGCACGAAGCGCAGTTGCTCCGGGTTCTGCCAGTCGACCCGCGCGGGCTTGAGCGCGCGGCCATCGAGCGTGAGGCCATGCCGAAGCCGCGCCAGCTGCGCCGGCGGGAAGGCGGCCTGCACGTCGCGCGCGACCTCGCCGAACTGCACGCGCACGAGGTACTCCTTCTCGATGCCGGAGTCCTCGCCGATCAGCTGCCGCGCGACGCGGCCGTCCTGCGTGAGCACCAGCAGGCCGGTCGAATCGATGTCCAGCCGGCCGGCCGGCGCGAGGCCGCGCAGTTGCGCCGGCGAGAAGCGGTTGCGCGACGCATCGCCGTTCCAGTGGGTCCGGTCCTGCACCAGCGTCACGGCCGGCTGGTAGCCGTCTTCCGCCTGGCCGCTGACGTAGCCGACGGGCTTGTGCAGGAGGATGGTGACCTGCTGTTGCTGCTGCCCCTGCGCGCGCTTGTCCACCTCGATGCGCGCCTGCGGACCCACCTGCATGCCCATGGTGGCCGTCGCGCCGTCCACGCGGACCCAGCCGCGGCCGATCCAGTCATCCGCCTCGCGGCGCGAGCACAGGCCGAGGTCGGCCATGCGCTTGTTCAGTCGCACCGTGTCGTTCATCGCGCGGCCGCCTTCTCGCCGGTGCTGCTGGTGCGCAGCGCGCCGAGGTCCAGGATGCGCAGGCCGCCGTACTCGACGCGGATCGCGCCCTGCGCCTCCAGCACGGCCAGGGCCTCGTTCACCCGCTGGCGCGACAGGCCGACCAGGTAGGCGAGTTCCTGCTGCGTGATGCGCAGCACCTCGCCCACGCCGGGATAGAGCACGGGGTTGAACAGCGCGGCCAGGCTGCGGGCCACGCGCATGTCGGGATCGTTGAGGCGATCGATCTCGCGCGCGGCGATGAACTGACCGAGGCGCTCGTTGAGCTGGTTCATGATGAAACGGTTGAAGCCGATCGAGTGGTCCAGCAGCCAGTGGAAGGTGTCGACCGGAAGGCCCGCCACCACGCTCCTGCGCAGTGGCTGGATGTTGTAGCGGTAGGCCTCGCGCTTGAGCACCGTGCCCTCGCCGAACCAGCCGCCCGGCGGCACGCCGGTGAAGGTGACGGTCTGGCCCATCGCGGTGTCGCTGCTCATCTTGAGCAGGCCCTCGACCACGCCGAACCAGTAGGTGGCGGGCCGCCCCACGCGGCAGACGAAGTCACCCGGCTTCGCGTCGCCCACCGTGATGTGGCTGGCCGCGCGTTCGTACTCGGCCGGCTGCAGCTGCCTCAACCACGGGATGCCCTCGAGCTCCTGCGGCGTGGGGCGACGACGGCGCTGGTGCAGCGGCAGCTCGGGCGCGACGGCTTGCATGCGGGTGCGGGTAAGTCCGTGGGAGGGATATCCCGGGGATTGTCGTTGCAAAGACAACTTGACGTCAAAGTGGCGCCTACCATCCGCTCGCATTCGCGTCCACGAGAGGGACGCCAAGGATTCGGATGGACTCCACGTTCCCCCGCCTTCTGCTCCAGCACGCCGAGCGACGCCCCCAGGCCGCCGCCATGCGCGAAAAGGAGTACGGCATCTGGCAGACGCTGACCTGGTCCGGGCTGGCCCAGCTGGTCGAGCATCTGGCCTGCGGCCTGCACCAGGCCGGCCTGCAGCGTGGCGAGCATATGGTCGTCGTCGGCACCAACCGCCCGCGCCTGTACGCCACCATGCTGGCCGCCCAATCGCTGGGCGCCATCCCCGTGCCGCTGTACCAGGACGCGGGGGCGGGCGAGTGCGTGTTCCCGATCACCAACGCCGAAGTGCGCTTCGCGCTCGCCGAGGACCAGGAGCAGGTCGACAAGCTGCTGGAGATCCGCCCGCAGTGCGCCCGGCTCTCCCGCATCTGGTTCGACGATCCGCGCGGCCTTCGCAACTACAGCGAGCCGGGCCTGGCCTCGCTCGACAGCCTGATCCAGGAAGGCCAGGCGTTCGCTTCGTCCAACCCGCAGTTCTACACGGCCGAGGTCCACAAGGGCACGCCCGACGACGTGGCGTCGATGTTCTTCACCTCCGGCACCACCGGCCAGCCCAAGGGCGTGGTGCACACCCACCGCACGCTGCTGGACCGTGCGAACGCGGGGGCGCAGTTCGACAAGCTGACCGAGCGCGAGGAAGTGCTGGCCTACCTGCCGCCGGCATGGATCGGCCAGAACATCTTCAGCTACGCGCAGTGGCTGGCCTGCGGCTACGTGGTGAACTGCCCCGAGTCGCCGACCACGGTGATGATCGACCTCAAGGAGATCGGGCCGACGTACTACTTCGCGCCGCCGCGCGTGTTCGAGGGCCTGCTCACCACGGTGATGATCCGCATGGAAGACGCCGGCGCGATCAAGCGCGGCATGTTCCACCGCTTCATGAAGCTGGCGCGGCGCGTCGGTCCCGCCTTGATGGACCGCCGGCCGGTGGGCTTCGCGGACCGCCTGCTGTACCGCCTGGGCGACCTGTTCGTGTTCGGGCCCTTGCGCAACAACCTCGGCTTCTCGCGCGTGCGCGTGGCCTACACCGCCGGCGAGGCGATCGGGCCGGACCTGTTCAGCTTCTACCGCTCGATCGGCATCAACCTCAAGCAGCTGTACGGCTCCACCGAGACCGCGGTGTTCGTCTGCCTCCAGCCCGACGACCAAGTCAAGCCCGACACCGTCGGCGTGCCGATCCAGGGCGTGGAGATCCGGCTGGCCGACAACGGCGAGATCCTGGTGCGCTCGCCCGGGCTGCTGAAGGGCTACTACAAGAACGAGCAGGCGACGGCCGAGGTGCTCACCGCGGACGGCTGGTACCGCACCAGCGACGCCGGGTTCATCGACGCGGCCGGCCACCTGAAGATCATCGACCGCGTCAAGGACGTCGGCCGCATCCAGGGCGGCCCCAACGACGGCGCGATGTTCGCGCCCAAGTACGTGGAGAACAAGCTGAAGTTCTTCCCGCACATCAAGGAAGCCGTGGCCTACGGCGACGGCCGCGAGAGGGTCTGCGTGATGGTGAACATCGACTTCGAGGCCGTGGGCAACTGGGCGGAGCGGCGCAACCTGCCCTACGCCGGCTACACCGACCTGGCGCAGAAGCGCGAGGTCTACGAGCTGATCCGCGACTGCGTGGAGAAGGTCAACGCCGACCTCGCGGCGGACGAGAAGCTGGCCGGCTCGCAGATCAGCCGCTTCCTCGTGCTGCACAAGGAGCTGGACGCGGACGACGGCGAACTCACGCGCACCAACAAGGTCCGCCGCGGCTTCATCGCCGACAAGTACCAGGTGCTGGTGGACGCGCTCTACGGTGGCAAGTCCGAGCAGTACGTCGAAACGCAGGTCAAGTTCGAGGACGGGCGCACCGGCAAGGTGAGCGCCACCCTGCAGATCCAGGACGCGAAGACCTTCGCGCCCGTGAAGGCGGCGGCATGAACATGATGACCGATGCGATGGTGCTGGAGCAGCAGCGCCAGGACGCGCAGGAACGGCCCGCGACGACGGGCCGCCGGCTCGGCGAAGTGGTCCTCGACGTGCGCAACATCTCGCTGGCGTTCGGCGGCGTGAAAGCGCTCACCGACATCTCGTTCGACGTCCGCGAGCACGAGATCCGCGCCATCATCGGCCCGAACGGCGCCGGCAAGAGCTCCATGCTCAACTGCATCAACGGCGTGTACCAGCCGCAGCAGGGCAGCATCACCTTCCGCGGCAAGACGTTCAGCCACATGAAGAGCCGGCAGGTGGCGCAGATGGGCATCGCGCGCACCTTCCAGAACCTGGCCCTGTTCAAGGGCATGAGCGTGCTGGACAACATCATGACCGGCCGCAACCTGCGGATCAGAAGCAACCTGCTGCTGCAGGCGCTGCGCATCGGCCCGGCCGAACGCGAGGAGATCCGCCACCGCGAGTACGTGGAACGGATCATCGATTTCCTGGAGATCCAGGCCTACCGCAAGACGCCGGTCGGCCAGCTGCCCTACGGCCTGCAGAAGCGCGTGGACCTGGGCCGCGCGCTGGCGATGGAGCCGCAGGTGCTGCTGCTCGACGAACCCATGGCCGGCATGAACCTGGAGGAAAAGCAGGACATGTGCCGCTTCGTGCTGGACGTCAACGACGAGTTCGGCACCACGGTGGTCCTGATCGAGCACGACATGGGCGTGGTGATGGACATCAGCGACCGCGTGGTGGTGCTGGACTACGGCAAGAAGATCGGCGACGGCCCGCCCGACGAGGTGCGCAGCAATCCCGAGGTGATCAAGGCCTACCTGGGCACCTCGCACTAGGACGGAACAGGACGATGGGATTCTTCCTCGAGACCCTGCTGGGCGGCCTGATGGCCGGCATGCTGTATTCGCTGGTGGCGCTCGGCTTCGTGCTGATCTTCAAGGCGTCGGGCGTCTTCAACTTCGCGCAGGGCGCCATGGTGCTGTTCGGCGCGCTGGCCATGGCGCGCTTTTCCGAATGGATCCCCGGCTGGACCGGCATCGAGAGCAAGGCGTTCGCCAACGTGGCGGCCTTCCTGATCGCCGGGGCCATCATGTTCGCGGTGGCCTGGCTGGTCGAGTACCTGGTGCTGCGCCACCTGGTCAACCAGGAAGGCGCCACGCTGCTGATGGCCACGCTGGGCATCACCTACTTCCTGGAAGGCGTGGGCCAGACCTTCTTCGGCAGCAGCATCTACAAGATCGACATCGGCATGCCCAAGGACCCGGTGATCGCGTTCGAGAACGTGTTCCAGGGCGGCATCCTGATCAACAAGGAAGACCTGTACGCCGCCATCATCGCGGCGGCGATGGTGGCGGTGCTGACCGTGTTCTTCCAGAAGACCTCCACCGGCCGCGCGCTGCGCGCGGTGGCGGACGACCACCAGGCCGCGCAGTCCATCGGCATCCCGCTGGCGCGCATCTGGGTGATCGTCTGGTGCGTCGCCGGCGTCGTGGCGCTGGTGGCCGGGATGATCTGGGGCAGCAAGCTGGGCGTGCAGTTCTCGCTGGCCACGGTGGCGCTGCGGGCGCTGCCGGTGGTGATCCTGGGCGGGCTCACCTCGGTGCCCGGCGCCATCATCGGCGGGCTGATCATCGGCGTGGGCGAGAAGCTGTCCGAGGTCTACATCGGTCCGCTGGTGGGCGGCGGCATCGAGATCTGGTTCGCGTACGTGCTGGCGCTGGGCTTCCTGCTGTTCCGGCCGCAGGGCCTGTTCGGCGAGAAGATCATCGACCGCGTCTAGAGGGAAGAGAAGAATGCTTTACCGCGAGAACGGCCAGTTCAAGACCAGCTATCGGGCCGACCAGCAGATTTTCCCGATCCGGCAGGACCGCGTCGCCATCGTGCTGCTGCTGGTCGCGACCTACGCCGTGGTGCCGGCCCTGGCCAGCGACTACTTCTTCCGGGCCATCCTGATCCCGTTCCTGATCATGTCGCTCGCCGCCCTGGGCGTGAACATCCTGGTGGGCTACTGCGGCCAGATCTCGCTGGGGTCGGGCGCCTTCATGGCCGTGGGCGCGTACGGGGCCTACAACTTCTTCGTGCGCGTGCCCGAGATGCCGCTGGTGCCGGCGATCCTGCTGGGCGGCCTGTGCGCCACCGCGTTCGGCATCCTGTTCGGCCTGCCCAGCCTGCGCGTGAAGGGCCTGTACCTGGCCGTGGCCACGCTGGCCGCGCAGTTCTTCTCCGACTGGATGTTCCTGCGCGTGAAGTGGCTCACCAACGATTCGCCCTCGGGCTCGGTCGGCGTGTCGGCGCTGCAGGTGTTCGGCCAGCCGATCGACAGCGCGGTCAGCAAGTACTGGTTCTGCCTGGCCTTCCTCACCATCATCGCGCTGCTGGCCAAGAACCTGGTGCGCAGCGCCATCGGCCGCGAATGGATGGCCATCCGCGACATGGACGTCGCCGCCGCCGTCATCGGCATCCGGCCGATGTACGCCAAGCTCAGCGCCTTCGCGGTCAGCTCGTTCATCGTCGGCGTGGCCGGCGCGCTGTGGGCCTTCGTCTACCTGGGCACGTGGGAGCCGGCGGCGTTCTCGGTGGACGTCTCGTTCCGCCTGCTGTTCATGGTGATCATCGGCGGGCTGGGATCGATCATGGGCGCGTTCTACGGCGCCGCCTTCATCGTGGTGCTGCCCATCTTCCTCAACCAGTTCCTGCCCGCGCTCGCCTCGACGTTCGGGCTGGAGATCTCCACCGCCGGCGTCTCGCACGCGGAGCTGATGATCTTCGGCGCGCTGATCGTGTGGTTCCTGGTGGTGGAGCCGCACGGCCTCGCCCGCCTGTGGTCCACCGGCAAGCAGAAGCTGCGCCTGTGGCCCTTCCCGCATTGACCCTTTCCCGTCCGCTGCAAACACCTTCAACAGGAGACAAACCATGAAGCTTCGTTCCCTCGTCCTGGCGGGCCTCACGGCCGTCGCCGCGCTGGGCTCGTCCGCGGTGCTGGCGCAGGCCAAGGAGCAGTTCTTCCCGCTGCTGTCGTACCGCACCGGCCCGTACGCGCCCAACGGCACGCCCTGGGCCAACGGCAAGCAGGACTACCTGAAGATGATCATGGCCCGCGACGGCGGCATCAACGGCGTGAAG
>JAEWBU010000215.1 GCA_023390985.1 Pseudomonadota bacterium | reverse complement strand
CGTGCACCAGCACAACGAAGCGGAAGCGGCGCAGCGCGTGATCGCGTGGCTCGCCGCGGGCGAACGGGTCGCGTATGCCAGCGATGCGGGCACGCCGGCCCTGAGCGATCCGGGGGCGCGGCTGGTGGCTGCGGTGCGTACGGCCGGGCACCGCGTCGTGCCGCTGCCGGGGGCAAGCAGCATCACGGCTTTATTGAGCGCCGCGGGAAACCTGCAGGAAGGCGGATTCGTGTTCGCCGGATTCCTGCCCGCGAAGGCGGGCGAGCGGGACGCGGCGGTCGCCGCGCTCGCCGCCGAGACCCGGGCTGTGGTGCTGCTCGAAGCACCTCATCGGATCGAAGCGCTGGCCCGCGCGATGGCCGTGCTCGGCGGCCGGCTGGCGACCGTGGGACGCGAGCTCACCAAGCAGTTCGAGGAGATCGCCACGATGCCATGCTCGGCGCTGGCGGGATGGCTTGCCGCCGACGCCCAGCGCTCGCGCGGCGAGTTCGCGCTGGTGCTGCATGGTGCTGCCGAAGCCGCGCCTGCGGACGACGGCGAGCGGGTGCTGCGGCTGCTGCTTGTGGAGTTGCCGGTCAAGACCGCTGTGAAGCTGGCCGCGGAAATTACGGGCGCTTCACGCAATTCGCTCTATTCAACGGCGCTAAGGCTCAAGGGAGCAGAGCGGCCGGAGTGACAACTGCGCTGGCGTGCGCGGTGCTCCTTCCGCCCTCGCGGGGCTGCGGGTCACGCTGCGAAGCGGATCGCGAGAATGAAAAGAGCCGCTGTTGGCGGCTCTTCATGCTGGGGACGATCTTCAGCCGCTACCTGCGGAACACCAGAACCCGGTTGTGGAAGCGATCGGAGACGAACAGCGCGTCCGGCGTGAGCAGCACGCGCGCGGGGCCGTAGAAGACCTGTGATGTCGGCGTATCGGTGGCTTCATCGCCGTCTTGATCATTGGTGATTCCTCGATTGAAGTCGGCATGTCCAAGCACGATGTCGGCGGACTGGAAGTCGGCGAGCGGGAACGTCTTCCAAACCAGGACACGATGATTTCCCGAGTCCGCGACAGCGAGGCTGATGCCGTCGAAGTGGACCCCTGAAGGACCGCTCAGCGTGCCAGCCTTGGGGCCAATAACCGACTCTTCACCATCCTGCTCACTATTCTGGTCGCCGTCCGTGAAAGTGGAATGCCCGAGGACTCTTGAGGCTGACTCGAAGTTCTCTTGGGGGAAGCTGGTCCAAATCAGAACGCGGTGGTTCTGGCGATCAGCCACGATCAGCATGTCGTCGTTGCTCCAGACATCTGCGGGACCCGAGAGCGTCTGATCTGAGGGCAGTGGCCTGCCAGAGCCGGGATCGAAGTCCTCGAGGCCATCTTGAGGTAAGTCGTCGTTGGGCGTGCAGTGATCGACATCGCCCTGGCCCAGGACCACATTGGGCGCGCCGACGGCAGCCTGCGTCTGCGGAATCGAGTCCCAGATGAGCACGCGGTTGTTCCCAGTGTCGGCGATGATCAGCTTGCCGAGGGGGGTGATGGCCACCGATTCCGGCTCGCGCAGGGCCAGTCCGCCACATCCCGCTTCGGACAACCCGAAATCGCTCTGGCCGATCACGACTGCAGGGGTGGGCATTGCGCCTTGGCGAGGGAGCTCGTTGTAGATGAGCACGCGATGGTTGGCTCTATCGGCGACCGCGAGCTTCCCGGCGCCGATGGCCATGCCGAAGGGCCTGTTCAGGCCGTTCTGCGAGTTGGAGGGAGCAGTACTTTGCGGACTCGCCTGACCCATGACGTCCGTCGCACTTTGGCCTGATGCCGTGGGCGTCGCAGGGAAGAAGAGAATGCGGTTGTTCCCCGGATCGGCGACAAGCAGCGCGCCGTCGGGCGTCAAGGCGAGTCCAGTCGGGCCCACGAAACTTTGCGCACTGGCGCCCGATCCCTGATTGGGCGCCCCGCTTTCGAGATTGGCCTGCCCGATGGCAACGCTGGCGCGCTGGAAATTCGTGAGGCCGCGAACCACCGGCGGGCCCGGGGGGGCAGGCGGGGCTGGCGGCAGGGGTGTCGGATCACCGCCTCCGCCTCCGCCACCGCCACAGGCAGCGATGGCCAGGGGCAGTGCGAGTGCCAGGAATGTGCGGACTGCGACTGAGAGGGGTTTTCGAGGAAGAGTCATGGACGATGCTGAGGAAAGCCGAAAGTGGCTCGCCGATGGTCCTCACACCCACCTTCACCCCGAAGGACCTACGTCATCGCGCTCGATCCCTCGCACAAGCGCATGACAAGTACTCCGAAGTGCATTCTCAAATCGCCAGCGGATCCACATCCACCGCCCAGCGGATCAGCCCCTTCACCCGCTGCTCCTGCAGCACCGGCTGCCATCCCGCCAGGAACCTCTGCAGCGCCGGCCGCGAAGAACTCTCCACCACCATCTGCGCGCGCTCCACGTTCGCGACGCGCTGCACCGCCATCGGCACCGGCGGGAACACCGTCACCTGCGGCGCCTCGGGCAACTCCTGCGCCGCTTCCGCGGCGGCGCGCAGGAACTCCTGCGCCACCTCCTGCGTGCGCGCGTCCGCCCGCACCAGCGCCTGGTACGAGAACGGCGGCATCGCCGCGGCTTCGCGCTCGTCCAGCTGCTGGCGCGCGAACGCCGGGTAGTCGTGCTTGCGCAGCGCGGCGAACAGCGGGTGGTCGGGCACGAAGGTCTGCACCCACATCTGGCTGTGGCCCGCGCGGATCGCGTCGCGGCCCGCGCGTCCCGCGGCCTGCATCAGCAGCGCGAACAGCCGCTCGGGCGCGCGGAAGTCGCTGGAGAAGAGGGCCGAGTCGGCGTTGAGCGCCGCCACCAGCGTGATGCGGCGGAAGTCGTGGCCCTTGGTGACCATCTGCGTGCCCACCAGCACGTCCACCGCCCCCGAATGCACCTCGGACAGCTGCTCCTCCAGCGCGCCCTTGGCCCGCGTGGTGTCGGCATCCATCCGCGCGATGCGCACCGGCCGGCCGTCGGGCCGCGTGATGCCGGCGAAGAGCTGCGCCAGGTGCTCCTCCAGCCGCTCGGTGCCGCGCCCGACCGGCGCGATGTCCAGGTTGCCGCACAGCGGGCAGGCGCGCGGCACCCGCTCGGTGAAGCCGCAGTGGTGGCAGCGCAGCGTGCGGTCGATCTTGTGGAAGACGCGGTACGCGCTGCAGTGCGGGCACTCGCTCTTCCAGTCGCAGGAGGTGCAGGCCAGCACCGGCGCGTAGCCGCGGCGGTTGAGGAAGAGGAGCGACTGCTCGCCGCGCGCGATGCGCTCCTGGATCGCCAGCAGCAGCTGGGGCGAGACCACCGCGCCCTTGGGCTGGTGGTTCATGTCGACCAATCGCACCTCGGGCAATCGACCCTGGCCCACGCGCGAGGGCATCGCCAGCCGCAGGTAGCGTCCCTTCTCGCCGGCATGCCAGCTCTCCAGCGAGGGCGTGGCCGAGCCCAGGACCACCTTGGCGCCTTCCAGCTTGCCGCGGTACAGGGCCAGGTCGCGCGCCGAATAGCGCGCGCCTTCCTGCTGCTTGTAGCTGGGGTCGTGTTCCTCGTCGACCACGACCAGCGCCAGTTTCGGCATCGAGGCGAACACCGCCATCCGCGTGCCCAGCACGATGCGCGCGGCGCCCGTGTGGGCCGCCAGCCAGGCCTTGAGCCGCTGCGGGTTCGTCATGCCGCTGTGCAGCGACACCACGGCGCCGGCGCCGAAGCGCTCTTCGAAGCGCGCCTGCAGCTGCGGCGTGAGATTGATCTCCGGCACCATCACCAGCGCCTGCGCCGCCGGGTCGGCGGCCAGCGCGTCGGCCACCGCGCGCAGGTAGACCTCGGTCTTGCCGCTGCCCGTCGCGCCGAACAGCAGGAAGGGCCCGGGCTGCGACCGCAGCTGCTCCAGCGCGGCCGCCTGTTCCTCGGTGAGGGCCGGCGGATCGCCGGCGGCGCCCTCGGCGCCCGCGCCGGCCGCCCGGCGCAACCGGCGCTGCCACTGCTCCGGACTGAGTTCACGCAGCTGCGGCGGAACGGCCGCGAGCGCTACCTCGCCCACGCCGCGCTGGTAGTAACCGGCTGCGAACGCCACCAGCCGGCGCCAGCTGTCGGCCAGCGGCGGCAATCCTTCCAGCACGCCGGCGACCGGTTTCTCGCCGCCGGGCGGCACCGGCTCGCCTGAAGCGTCGCCCCACACGATGCCCAGGACTTCGCGTTTGCCCAGGGGCACGCGCACCAGCGTTCCGGCCGCAAGCGGGAGCTCACTTCCATACGTCAGCGAGGCGGCGATCGAACTGTGGGCCGGGGTCGGTACCACCACGGCCAGGCGATGCGGCCAGGAACTCATCTTTACGGACGACTCCTCAATTCCGCCTGCAAAACGTAACCCAAGTGATTGATTTCCAAGCGTTTTGACACTGTCCAGAGTTTCTGTGGATAACTTTGTTGATAGGCCGTCGCGGTCCGTCCACAGGCCCCGGAAAATCAAGGGTTTGGCTGCGCTGCCTCGAAAAACGGCAGTTTCGCGATCCTAATGAAATCAACAACTTAGCGCAGCTACAGGTTTGGTAGCAACCCACCCGCTGTGTGCGCGCCCACGTTGTGCCGCAACACGGGTTTTGTGCATAAGTCAAGTGTCAGGACCGGCCGGACCGGTGCGTCCACTGGGGAATTTCCCGATGCCAGGCGCTCAGACCGTGACCTGCCGCGCGGAATGGCGATGCACCGCCTCCACCAGCACCTGCACATGGTCCGGCGGCGTGTGCTGGCTGATGCCGTGGCCCAGGTTGAAGACCTGCGTGGGCCCGGTGCCCGGACCGGTGTGCGGCGCGCCGAAGCTTCGCAGCGCGGCCCGCACCTGTTCCTCGATGCGCTCCGGCGGCGCGAACAGCACGTTCGGGTCCAGGTTGCCCTGCAGCGCCTTGCGGTCGCCCACCTGCTCGCGGGCGCGGCCCAGGTTCACCGTCCAGTCCACGCCCAGCACCTCGCAGTCGAGGCCGGCCATCTCCGGCAGCCAGAGGCCGCCGCCCTTGGTGAAGACGATGCGGGGGATGACCTGCCCGTCGTGCTCGCGCTTGAGCTGCGACAGCACGCGCCGGGTGGCCGCCAGGCTGAATTCCTGGAAGGTGCCGTCGGCCAGCACGCCGCCCCAGCTGTCGAACACCATCACGGCCTGCGCGCCGGCCTCGATCTGCGCATTGAGGTAGGCCGCCACCGCGTCGGCGTTGATGCGCAGCATGTGCTGCATCAGGTCCGGCCGCGAATACAGCATGGACTTCACCAGCCGGTAGTCGTCCGAGCCCTGGCCTTCCACCATGTAGCAGGCCAGCGTCCAGGGGCTGCCGGAAAAACCGATCAGGGGCACGCGCCCGTCGAGCGCGCGGCGGATCGAGGTCACGGCGTCGAACACGTAGCGCAGCTTCTCCATGTCGGGCACGGCCAGCTTGCGAACGGCCGCCTCGTCGCGCACCGGCGTGGCGAAGCGCGGGCCTTCGCCCGTCGCGAACGACAGGCCCAGGCCCATCGCGTCGGGCACCGTGAGGATGTCGGAGAACAGGATGGCCGCGTCCAGCGCGTAGCGCTCCAGCGGCTGCAGCGTCACCTCGGTGGCGAAGTCGGGATTCGTCGCCAGGCCCATGAAGCTGCCGGCGCGCTCGCGGCTGGCGCGGTACTCGGGCAGGTAGCGGCCCGCCTGGCGCATCAGCCACACCGGCGTGTACGGCGTGGCCAGGCGGCGGCAGGCGCGCAGGAAGGTGTCGTTCTTCAGGGGAGCGAAAGGCATCGCGCGATTGTCGCAGGGCCGCTCCTATGATCCGGCCCCATGGACGCGCGCTTCGAACAGGCCAAGACCTTCTTCCTCGAGGGGCTCGCGCACTACCGCGCCGGCCGTTACGCGTCGGCCGAGCGCGACTTCACCGCGTCGCTGGCGCTGGTGCCGGGCCGCCCGTCCACGCTCACCAACCTGGGCGCCACCCGCCTGAAACTCGGCCGCGTGGACGAAGCCACGTCGCTGCTGCAGGAGGCGCTGCGCCAGGAGCCCGACAACGCCGAGGCCCTGGGCCACCTGGCGGCCGCGCTGGCCGAGTCCGGCCAGCATGAAAGCGCGCTGGCCGCGATCACGCGTGCGGTGGACC
>JAEWBU010000211.1 GCA_023390985.1 Pseudomonadota bacterium | reverse complement strand
GTGGCGGTGGGCCCGCGCGGCCACATCCTCCATTCCGACGACGGCCAGAGCTGGACACAGGCCGTCGTGCCGGTGAGTTCGGCCCTGCTCGCCGTGCAGTTCCCGACGCCGCGCCTGGGCTGGGCCGTCGGCCATGACGGCGTGGTGCTGCACAGCGCCGACGCCGGCGCCACATGGGCGGTGCAGCTCGATGGCCAGCGTGCCGCCGCGCTCGTGCGCGACCACTATCGCCGGCAGGTGCAAGCCGGCGTGCCCGGCGCCGACGCCTGGCTGAAGGAGGGCGAAGCCCTCGTCGCGCAGGGTGCCGACAAGCCCTTCCTCGACCTGTGGTTCGAGGACGAACGGCGCGGCTTCGTCGTCGGCGCCTTCAACCTGATCCTGCGGACGGAGGACGGCGGCCGCAGCTGGACGCCTTGGCTGGATCGCGTGGACAACCCCAAGGCCCTGCACCTGTACGGCATCCGGCCTGCGGCCGGCACGCTGTTCATGGTGGGCGAGCAGGGGCTGGTCCTGCGCCTGGACGCGCGGGAGCAGCGCTTCCGCGCCGTGCCCACGCCCTATGCCGGCAGCTTCTTCGGCCTGGTGGGGACGCCCGAGCTGGTGCTGGCCTTCGGCCTGCGCGGCAACGCGTGGCGCAGCGCCGATGGCGGCCACAGCTGGCGGAAGGTGGAGACCGGCGTGGCCACGGGCCTGACCGGTGGCGCGGTGCGGGCCGACGGCGCGCTGGTGGTCGTGAGCCAGGCCGGGGACGTGCTGCAAAGCACCGACCAGGGCGCGACGCTGCACAAGCTGAAGCTGGCGCAGCCGCTGCCGGCATTCGCCGCGGCCGCGGCCGGGCCAGGGCGGCTGGCCATCGCCGGCGCTCGCGGCGTGCGCGTCGTCGAGACGCGCTGAACGCAGACGAGAACAAGAAAGCCATGATGACGGAATCCCCGGGCGACATGCCCGTCGTGCGCGACCTCGCGCACTTCGACCGCAAGGGCGGCAGCCGCCTCGAGCGGATGATCTTCAATCACCGCGTCTGGGTGGTCGCGGCCTGCCTGCTCGCGACGCTGGCGCTGGGCTGGCAGGCTTTCGGGCTCACGCTGAACGCGGCGTTCGAGAAGACCATCCCGCGCAACCACCCCTACGTGCAGAACTACCTGGCGCACCGCGAAGACCTGCGCGGCCTGGGCAACACGCTGCGCGTGGTGGTCGAGGCGCGCGAGGGGACGCTCTATGACCCGGCCTACCTGCAGGCGCTGAAGAAGCTTAACGACGAACTGTTCCTGATGCCGGGCGCCGACCGCGCCTGGGTCAAGTCGCTGTGGACGCCGGGCGTGCGCTGGGCCGAGGTGACGGAGGAGGGTTTCCAGGGCGGGCCGGTGATGCCGGACGGCTACGACGGCTCGCCCGCCGCGCGGGAGAAGCTGCGCCACAACATCGCCCGCGCCCAGCTCGTGGGCAGCCTGGTGGGCTCGGACTTCCAGTCCAGCGTGATCGTCGTCCCGCTGCTCGAGCGCGATGCGCGCAGCGGCGAGGCGCTGGACTACCGTGCCTTGTCGGCGCGGCTGGAAGCGCTGCGCACCCGCTTCGAAGGGGCCGAGGGCGGGGGCCGCCTGAAGCTGCACATCGTCGGCTTCGCCAAGGTAGCGGGCGACCTGCTGGACGGCCTGGCCCAGGTGATGGCGTACTTCGCCGTCGCCGCGGCGGTGGCCGCAGCGATCCTCCTGGCCTGGACGCGCTGCCTGCGCAGCACGGCGCTGGTGCTGGGCTGCTCGCTGGCGGCCGTGCTCTGGCAACTGGGCCTGGTCGCGGCACTGGGTTACCCGCTCGACCCGTACTCGATGCTGGTGCCCTTCCTGGTGTTCGCCATCGGCGTATCGCATGGCGCGCAGAAGATGAACGGCATCATGCAGGACGTGGGCCGTGGCACCCACAAGCTGGTGGCGGCGCGCTACACGTTCCGGCGGCTGTTCCTGGCGGGCCTGACCGCGCTGCTAGCCGACGCGGTGGGCTTCGCGGTGCTGATGGTCATCGATATCCCGGTGATCCAGGACCTTGCGGTCACCGCCAGCATCGGCGTCGCCGTCCTGATCTTCACCAACCTCGTGCTGCTTCCGGTGCTGCTGTCGTTCACCGGCGTGAGCGCGGCCGCTGCCGCGCGCAGCCTGCGCGCCGAACAGCGCGAGCCGGGCCGCGCATGGCAATGGCTGGCGCGCTTCACCGAGCGGCGCTGGGCGAGCGCCGCGGTGGCGGTGGCCCTGGCATTGGCGGTGCCCGCCTTCTACGCCAGCACCAAGCTGAAGATCGGCGACCTCGATGCCGGCGCGCCGGAGCTGCGGGCCGACTCGCGCTACAACCGCGACAACGCGTACGTCACCGCGCACTACGCCCTGGCCAGCGACCAGTTCGCGGTGATCGTGAAGACGCCGCCCGATGGCTGCCTTTCCTACCAGGCGCTCACCGAGGCCGACCGCCTGGGCTGGCGGCTGCAGCAGCTGCCGACGGTGCAGACCACGGCGTCGCTGGCCGATGCCGTGCGCAAGGCCACGGCCGGCTCGTTCGAGGGCAACCCGAAGTGGCTGGCGATCTCGCCCAACCAGGCGATCCTGAACGCGGCCGGGCTGGCCGCCAATACCAACAACCGCGACCTGTTCAACGCCGACTGCTCGGTCATGCCGGTGATTGCCTACCTCACCGACCACAAGGCACAGACGCTGGAGCAGGTCGTCAACGTGGCGGCCGCCTTCGCGGCGGAGCACAGCACGCCGCAGCGGCAGTTCCTGCTGGCGGCGGGCAGCGCCGGCATCGAGGCGGCCACCAATATCGTGGTGCGCGATGCGAACCGCGCGATGCTCCTGTACGTGTACGCGGCGGTCATCCTGCTGTGCTTCCTCACCTTCCGCAACTGGCGCGCCGTGCTGGTGGCCGTGCTGCCGCTGGTGCTGACCTCGGTCCTGTGCGAGGCACTGATGGTGGCACTGGGCATGGGGGTGAAGGTGGCGACGCTGCCCGTGATCGCGCTGGGCGTGGGCATTGGCGTCGACTATGCGCTGTACCTCCTGAGCGTGCAGCTGGCGCAGCAGCGCGCCGGCGCTTCGCTGGCGCAGGCCTACGCGCACGCGCTGCGCTTCACCGGCAAGGTGGTTGCGCTGGTGGGCATCACGCTGGCGGCGGGCGTCATCACCTGGGCCTGGTCGCCGATCAAGTTCCAGGCCGACATGGGCATTCTGCTGACCTTCATGTTCGCCTGGAACATGCTGGGCGCGCTGGTGCTGATCCCGGCGCTGTCGCACTTCCTCCTGCGCGAGGTGCGGCAGCCGGCCGGCCGCGTGCTCGGGGAGCCGCAACCGGCCTGAGCGCGCGTTTTCCTGCTCGGGCGCAGGCCCGCGCAGGAGGCCTTGGCGCCTGCCGCACAATCCGGGCATGGAGCATTCCGATCCCGCCGCTCCCTGGCAGCCCGACGGGCCTGGCATGGAGCGGCCGCGCCTGGTCGAGCGGCTGATGCAGGCGCGGCAGCTGCGCTGCGTGCTGCTGCGGGCGCCGGCCGGCTGCGGCAAGACCAGCCTGTTGCTTGCCTGGCGGCGGCAACTGTTGGTGGCTGGCACCGATGTCGCCTGGGTGGCGCTGGGCGCCGCCGACGACGAGCCCGCGCGCTTCTTCGACGCGCTGCTGGCGGGCTTGCGCGCGGTCGACCCGGCGCTGGTCCGCGAGGCCGAGGTGCTGGCGAGCCGCAGCAACGGCGTGGAAGGCGCTGAAGCCTGCGTGATCGCATTGGTGCGCGCGCTGGCGGCGCGCGGCCGGCCGCTGGTCCTGGTGCTCGACGACGTCCACCACCTCCGCGACGCCCGGGCCACCGGTGCGCTGCAACTGCTGCTGGACTACGGCCCTGCGTCGTTGCTGTGCGCGCTCGCTTCGCGCACCGAACCCGTTCTGGCCCTGGGCCGCCTGCGCGGGCAGGGGCAACTGCTGGAACTCGGCACCGAAGACCTGCGCTTCACGCCGGAGGAATCGACGCAACTCGCCATGCGCTTGCTCGGGGAAGCGGGCGAGCGGGAGGCGGCGGCCTTGCAGGAGCGCACCGACGGCTGGGCCGCGGGCCTGAAGCTGCTGTGCCTGGACCTGCGCTCGCGGCCGGCGCGGCGGCCGGCCGGCGAAGGAGTTCGCGATGCGCGCGCGTTCGGGCAGTACGTCGAGCAGGAGGTCCTGGGGCGCATTCCGCCCGCAGACCTCGACCTGCTGGTGCGCTGCGCGCTGCCGGAACATTTCGACGCCGCACTGGCCGCGGCGCTGGGGGGTGATGCGGGCGCGCAGCTCGCGCAGCTCGCACAACAGGGCCTGTTCCTGCTGCCTGCGGGCCCGCGCTACCCGGATGGCTGGTGGCGCATGCACCCGCTGCTGCGCGACGTGCTGCTGGCGCGGCTGGAGGCGCTGCCGGCCACGGAGCGCACCGCGCTGCACACCACGGCGTTCCGCTTCTTCGCCGCGCACGGCCTGGCCTATGACGCCGTGCACCACGCAGTGCGCGCCGGCTGGGTGGACGAGGCGGCCGACCTGGCGCAAGCGAGTGCGGTCGGCCTGTTCACGCACGGCGAACTGCGCCAGCTGGTCGCCCTGGTGCGGCAACTGCCCGAACATGCGGTGCGCGAGCGCAGCGGCCTGCGGCTGTGGCTCGCCTATGCGCAGCTCTACGCGCTGCGGCTGGACGACTGCGAGCGCAGCATCGCGCAGCTGCACGTCGAGCTGCGCGATGCCGCGCCGGCCGAACGCTATCGCCTCACGTTGCTGCGCGCGCTGGTGGCGGTGCAGCGCGACGACTCGGCCGGCGCCGCGATCCTGCTGCCCGCACTGCTGGATGCGCCCGCAGACGCCGACGGCATCGCGCTGAGCGGGCGGCGCAACCTGCTGACGTGGATCTACCTCTATCGCGGGGAGTACGAGCGCGCGCGCCGGGTGCAGCTCGATGCGCCGCCGCTGGTGGACGGCCAGCCGCTGCATGGCACGCCCCTGGGCGTGCTGGCCGGCCGCTGCCTGGCGGGCCTGGCGCATGCGGTGGAGGGCCAGATCATCCAGGCGGAGCGGACCTACCGCGACGTCCTCTACGAGGCCGAGAAGCGCGGGGCTGCATGCGCGGATGCCGGCACGCTGGCCACCGGCCTCCTCGGCGAAGTGCTGTACGAACTGAACGACGCTGCCGGCGCACTGGCCCTGCTGGAGCCGCGGCTGGACGTGCTGGAGCAGGTGTCCATTCCCGACACCGCCGTGCGGGTGATGCTGGCCCTGGCGCGCAGCCGCTGGCTGGCGCAGCGGCCGCTGGATGCATTCGAGGGCCTGGAGCAGGCGGAGGAGCGGGCTGCGCGCATGGGGCTCGATCGCATGCACGCCTATGTCCTGCTCGAACAGCTGCAGTTCCGCCTGTTGCAGCGGGAGGTGGCGGCGGCGCGGGCCGCGCTGGAAAAG
>JAEWBU010000153.1 GCA_023390985.1 Pseudomonadota bacterium | reverse complement strand
TGCAGGGCACCGGGGGCCGCTGGCGCAGCGCGTTGCGAAGGGCCAGCGGCATCCGCTCGGGGCCGGCGTCCAGCAGGCCGACCACCCGGCAGCGGCGCTGCGGATCGGCCCCGGTGTTGAACGGCGCGCCCAGCGTGATCACCTGGCGCACCAGCGGATTGGCGCGCTTGGCCAGCTCGCGCGCGTAGATGCCGGCGAGGCCCCAGCCGATCAGCGTGACGGGCGCCTGGGTGACCTCGAAGGCGTCGATCACGCTCTCCTCGAGCTTGCGCAGCCAGAGATGCAGGCTCACGCCGCGCGGGCCGTCGTTGCGTCCCTGGCCCCAATCGAACGGACGGAAGCCGGCTTCCTCCAGCGTGCGCCGCAGCGGCGCCGTGCTCTCGGAACCCGTGCCCTGGCGGGGAAAGACGAGGGCCGGCTGGCCCTGGCCTTCATAGACGCGGCCATGCGTGGTGCTCCGCATCTTCGGCGCGCTGAAGAGCTGGCGCAGCGGTTGCCGCAGCGCATCCAGCGTCGCCTGGCCCTGCGCCAATCCCGACAACAGACCCGCTTGAGACATTGTTTTCCTCCCATGCCCACCGCACCCCGCGGCGGCAAGACGGCGATCGTAGGAAGAGCGGCAAGCGCTGCGGTTGGGAGGAGATGCTTTTGCATCGTAGGACGCTGCCTACTGCCTGTAACGACGGTCACGGCTGATAACGCGGCAGCAAAGAAAAAGTCCCCCACTCCTCGCGGAGGGGGGACGGAAACAGCCGGGGGAAGAAACTTGAAAAAAAACCCGGCCAACTGCTTGGAGCGGAGCCACACCGTCCGGTTCCTCCCGCAGAGCTCCGGAGTGGGCTCGAGCAGGGTTTTCCGCGATGCCGTCAATACGGCAGAGCCACACGCGTTGTCGCGCTCGTCAGATATGTCACGACAGGGCCGCGTGATCGCCCCTTCATGTCCTTTTCGCTCGCATGCAAATCGCGTCGTCTGTAGGATTTCACTGACACGAGAGGACACGCATGTCTGATTTATCCGTCAGTTCTACTCCCACCCCTGAATTCGGCAGCAAGGACGAGCAGCCGAACGGCAGCCTCTGGCTGTCGATCAAGAAAGCCGTCTCCCGTTTTTCCGACTGGTTCGTCATCCAGAGCAACGCGGTCAAGTTCCTGCTGATCGCCGTCGCGCTGATGATTCCGGCCACCGGAATCTATTCCGCCGTGCTGTGGCAGAAGCAGGCCACCGTCGCCGAGCAGGTGCGCGCCATGGCGTCCGCCGACGGCGTCGCGGCCGTCGACCCCAACCAGCCGGTCGTGTTCGGCACCGGCTCGGTGCTGAGCTTCCTGCAGAACAACCCGGTCGACCGCGTCACGGTGATCTACAAGCCGCTGATGTGGAACGTCTCGGAGCGTTTCGTCCTGATCGCCTCGGGCGGCAAGCAGTACGCCTACTACCCGGCCGACATGGAGAGCAAGATCTTCGCGGACAAGGCGGTTTCGGCCCCCTGGAGCGGCAAGCTCAGCTTCGTGCCGCGCGCCGACCTCAACGCGTCCAGCCTGGAGCTGATCGAGAAGCTCGACCAGGGCTTCGCCGGCGCCCGCCCGCAGTCCGAGAAGGACGCGTGGAAGGCCGGCGTGTCCGGCGTGCTGTCGGCCGCGCTCACGCTGGGCCTGCTGGGCTTCCTGGCGTTCCAGCTCAAGGGCCAGTTCAAGTCGCTCAAGTTCATCGAGCCGGCGCAGGTCAGCGGCTCGCTGACCGACCTGGTCGGCATGGACGACATCAAGGGCGAAGTCGCGCAGATCAAGGACCAGTACATGCGGCGCGCCGAATACGCGGAGTACGGCATCAACAAGCCGTTCAACGTGATGTTCAGCGGCCCGGCGGGCACCGGCAAGACCAAGCTCGCCAGCTACCTGGCCAAGGAGCTGAACCTGCCGATCCTGTTCCACTCCGCCGTGAACCTGGAGACCGGGTACGTGGGCGGCGGCGCCAACACCCTGAGCCGCATCGTCGCGATGGCCAAGCGCCGCAAGCGCTGCATCGTGTTCCTGGACGAGGCGCAGGACCTGTTCATGAAGCGCGGCGGCCACCGCAAGTTCGACGACGACACGCAGAACATGCTGCTGGCCGTGCTGGACGGCGTGCGCACCAAGAGCGACGCCGAGATCATCTGGATCGTGGCCTCCAACTTCAACAGCGAGCAGATGCAGATGGACGAAGCCATGCTGCGCCGCTTCCAGATGAAGGTGGACTTCCGACTGCCCAACCGCGAGGAGCGCCTGGCGATCGTCCAGCACTACCTGTCTCAGCGCGCCGAGAAGGTGCTGCCCGACCTGGACCTGCGCCACCTGGTGGAGATCACCGAGGGCCGCAGCCCGGCCGACCTGGAGACCATCGTGAACCAGGCGGGCATCACCGCGGTGCAGGCCGGCATCATGATCGGTGCCGACACCCTGATGCAGGCCGCCGAGCGAGTGATGGTGGGCAACGTCAACACCAACACCACCAAGGAGCGCGAGCGCGACCGCCGCGTCATCGCCATCCACGAGTGGGGCCACTTCCTGGTGGACTTCGAGGCCGAGCGCAAGAAGGCCGGCGGCAACTGGGACCAGGTCCTGGCCGAGATGAAGACCATCAAGATCTCGCTCAAGGCCAATCCGCGCAACAACGCGCTGGGCTTCGTGTTCCACAAGCAGGGCGCCAACCTGCTCAAGACCAAGTCCGACATCGAGCACGACGTGCGCGTGCTGCTGGGCGGCATGGCCAACGAAGAGCTGTTCTTCGGCGAGGAAGGCACCACCAACGGCGCGCACAACGACATCACGCGCGTGACCAAGCTGCTGCACCACGCCGTGGGCGAGATGGGCATGTACCGCAAGACCCGCCTGAACTTCGGCGCGCTGGCCAACGACGGCCACGGCAGCAAGTCGCTGGACGAGGAGACCCGCTCGATCATGGAAGCCCAGAGCGAGCGCCTGTACGGCGAAACCAAGGCCCTGCTGGGCCGCTTGAAGCCGCTGACCGAGCACCTGGCCGGCAAGCTGATGGATGCCGGCGAGATGAGCCTGCGGGAAGCCCTGCACGAGATCCGCAGCTTCGAGGCGGCCTGCTACACCTTCAACTCCAAGGTCGGCCTGCAACCCGCCGCCTGAACGGTGGCAAGCCAACGAAAGGGCCGCCTTCGGGCGGCCCTTTTCCATGGGGGCGGCGCCTCGAGGCACGCGGCCGTGACGTAGTTGGCATGCAACCCATCGGCGTGGGGAGCGCTCCCTACGGAGGGTCCGTCTTTACGTGTTTTCCGGGTCTTGTTGAGCTTCCTCGCGTGGCATCATCGCGGCCGTTTTGCCCATGTCGCTTTCCTACGATTCCTTCGCTCCCGCCGCCCCCGCCGCCCACGAGAGCGGCTCCCGACGCGTCCTCGTGGTCGAGGACAACCCGGACGGCCTGGAGACCCTGGTGGCCCTGCTCGAGATGCTGGGCCACGAAGTCGCCGGCGCCGCCGACGGCCGCCAGGCGGTGCAACGCGCCGCCGAGTTCCGCCCGCAGGTCGTGCTGCTCGACCTCGGCCTGCCCGTGATGGACGGCTTCGAGGTCGCCCGCACGCTGCGCCAGGACTCCCGCTTCGAGGACGTCTTCATCGCGGCGCTCACCGGCTGGGGCGCCGACGGCGACCGCCGTCGTACCGCCGATGCGGGATTCGACGCCCACCTGACGAAGCCGGTGGACCTGCCCGCGCTGGAAGCGGTGCTCGCGCGCAGCGGCCAGCGCGTCTCCTAGAACGCTTCTCAGCGCGCCTGGCGCAAGAAGCGCCTCACGTTGTCCGGATCCGCGCCGATCGACTCGACGGCGTGCTGCAACTCCTTCTCGCTGCAACCGAGCCACTGGCTCCAGTTGCGGCGTTCCCACTCGTGCTCCAGGCTGATGAGCTGTTCCTGCGTCGCCATGCGGCCCTTGTCCTCGGACATCGCTGAACTCCCGTGGTTGCGTGTGGCTTGAAAGTAGCGGCCGCATGGCCGCGTAGCCATCGGCCGGCGCCCGCTGCAGCGGTGCGACGGCGGCAAGCGCGGGCGTAGGCGCACGGCGGCGCTTCTTGCGGGAACGCATCCTGCACGGCAAGTCCTACCGCGGCCTGTTCGCGTCGCCTACAGCAACGCGACGGTGGCGGCGCCACAGTCGTTCGCCATGCGTAAATCGAAAGCATCGGACCGCAGCCGGCCGACCGGCCACGCGGGCGAAGGCGCGGCGAGCGCGCTGAAGGAAATGCTCCGCCGCCAAGCGAACAATCCCGCGCCGGGCACCGGTTCCTCCAGGCCGGCCGACCTCGACCCGCCGCGCGGCGAACCGCGGCCGCCCGGCCACCGCTCGCTGCATTGAGTCGGGCTCGCGGCGGCATCACAATGGGTGAGCTTCCCGCCGAGCCGTTCCTTGCCCGACCTCCCCGAACCGAATCCGCGCGCGCCCCGCAGGCCGCGGGCGCCGTCGAGGCTGCGCGTGCTGGCCTGGCTGCCGTGGCTGTCCGTGCTGCTGGCGCTGCTGGCCTATGTCGTGGTGGGCGTGTTCCGCTACCAGCAGCTGCGCGCGGAAGCCGACCTGCGGCTCGACCGCGTGCTGCGCATCGCGACCGAGCATGCGCTCAAGGTGATGGACACCACCGAGACGCTGCTCGCGCGCGTGAGCGACATCGCGGAGGGCCCGACCGAGCGGCTCTCGCGCGACGCGCTGGCCATCCATGCGCTGCTGCGCGCGATGGGCACGGACAAGCCGCAGCTGCAGAACATCCTGGTGTTCGGTCCGGATGGCCGGCCGCGCGTCACCAGCCGCTTCTACCCGGCACCGGCGGTGGACGCTTCCGACCGCGACTACTTCCAGTGGCACCGCAGCGGCCGCGGCGGCGTCTACGTGTCGGAACCGCTGGTCTCGCGCACCACCGGCGAGCCGTTCTTCGACGTCAGCATGGCGCGGCGCGAGCCCGACGGCCGCTTCGGCGGCGTGCTCTCGATCAGCCTGCTCACCGACTACTTCCTGCGCTTCCACGAGGACCTGGCGGCCGACGAGCCGGGGATGGCGATCACCATGCTGCGCAACGACGGCCGGGTGTTCACGCGCTGGCCGACCATCTCCGCCGCGCCCGACCGCCTGGCGCCTGAAAGCGACATGCTCGCCCGCATCCGCCTGGGCGACGGTGCGGGTTCGCTGCGCGTGGCCTCGTCGGTCGACGGGCGCGAGCGCATGGTGGCGTTCCGCAAGGTGGGTGCGTTCCCGATCTACGTGAGCACCGGCATGGACGTGGCGCAGGTGAGCGCGCGATGGCTGCGCGAGATGGGCGTGCTCGCCGCGTTCGGGGTGCCGCCGGTGCTGGGCCTCTTCTGGGCGGTCCGCCTGGCGCTGCGCCGCAGCCGCGAGGCGCTGGAGACCGCGCGCCGCCTGCGGCAGGAGACCGAGACGCGCCGCAACGCGGAAGAAGCGTTGCTGCAGGCGCAGAAGCTCGAGGCGCTGGGCCGGCTGACGGGCGGCGTGGCGCACGACTTCAACAACGCGCTGATGGTGATCAGCAACAACCTGGTGCTGTTGCAGATGAAGCATCCGGAGGCGTCCAGCCGCTACACCGAATCGATCGGCCGGGCGGTGGACTCCGCCACCAAGCTCACCCGCCAGCTGCTGGCCTTTTCGCGCCGGCAGGCCCTGGTGCCCGAGCACGTGACGCTGCAGCAGCGCCTGCCGATGGTTCGCGACCTGCTCAGCCCGGTGCTGGGCAGCCGGATCGACCTGGTCCTCCAGGTGGAGCCCGGCACGTGGCCGATCCGCGTCGATGCGGCGGAGTTCGAGCTGGCCTTGCTCAACCTGGCGATCAACGCGCGCGATGCCGCGAGCCGCCACGGCCGGCTGTCGATCACCGCGCGGAACGCCGAACCGCGTGAACTGCCGCCGTTGTTGACCGCGCCGATGGTGCTGGTCGAAGCGGCGGACGACGGCCCGGGCATCCCGCCGGAGGTGCTGCCGCGCGTGTTCGAGCCCTTCTTCACCACCAAGCCGGTGGGCGAGGGCACCGGCCTGGGATTGAGCCAGGTCTACGCGCTGTGCCAGCGCGCCGGCGGTACCGCCACCATCGCCAGCGAACCGGGCCAGGGCACGCGCGTGCGCATGTTCTTCCCGCCCGACGAGGCGCCGCCGGTGCGCGACGAGGCGGCGCCCTCGACGGAATGGCGCCTGTCGCTGCACGTGCTGCTGGTCGAGGACAACCTCGCCGTCGCGGCGGCGCTCGTGCCCATGCTCGAGAACATGGGCTGCCGCGTCACCCACTTCGATCGCGCGGCGCCGGCACGAGACTGGCTGGCGGCGCAGGAGCAGCTGCCGGATGTGCTGCTCAGCGACGTGGTGATGCCGGGCGAGATCGACGGCGCGGCGCTGGCGCGCGAGGTGCGCGAACGCTGGCCCGCGCTGCCGGTGGTGCTGATGACCGGCTACGCCGAGCAGATCGACGCGATCTCGAGGTCGGGCCTCGATGTGCTTCCCAAGCCCTGCACGCCGGCGATGCTGGGGCAGGCGCTGGCGAGAGCGACACCGGCCACCGCGTGAGTTCCGTGATGGGCTTCACGGTTGCAGTCGGTGGCGTGATGTTTCAGGCGAGTTGCACCTGCGCGGCCGTGGGCTGCCTAGCATGGTTTCCATGCGCTATACCCGTGAAGAGTACGCCAACATGCAGGCGGTGCAGCGCCGGGTCGCGCGGGCCGAGGCGGACTATGCGCGCTTTCGGGCCGCCTACCTGGAGATCGCGCAGACCCAGCCCGACCATGAAGTCGCGCTGGCGATGATCGGCGCGGACATGAACCGGGCCCATGCCTACCTGCAGGCCCTGATCGGCCTGCCGCCCACACCGTTCGAGAAGCAGCCCAGCGTCGTCGTGATGCGCGAGGCACGGCGGCTGGCCGAGGAAAAGGGCAAGCACTGAATGCCGTCATCCCCGCGAAGGCGGGATCCAGGGCTTTCAAGGCTCCCTGAAATCGGAAGCACTGGATTTCCGCCTACGCGGGAATGACGGTGCGCGGTGTTGAGCCTTCCTAGAATCGAAGGCTTGCAAGACCTCGCCGCCCATCAGGAAAAGATCCACGTTACCGAGCCGCAGGCGCGCCGGCTCGTGCTGGCGCAGGCGCTGGAGGCGGGCGATCCGCAGGGCCGGCTGGTCGGCGCCGTCGAGCGCGAGCAGGTCGAGCGCGACGCACTGGCCGCCAGCGGCGATCCGGCGCGTGGCGAACCGCTTGACGAGCGCGCCTACCTGCTGGCGCGCGCCGACCGCCTCGTCGACCTGCTCTCCCATCGCCAGCCCAGCCTGTCGCGCCTGGGGCAGCCGCCGGCCTGGCAGACCTGGCTGGCCTGGGTGCTGCCGCTGGTCGCGCTGGTCGCCGGCGCGCTGATCGACCGCATCGACAACCCGCGCCAGGTCAACCTGCTGTCGCCGCCGCTGCTGGCCTTCCTGTTCTGGAACCTGGCGGTGTACGTGATGCTCGTCGTGTTCGCGCTGCGCCGGCCGAGCCCCGGCCTCGAGATGCCGGGCGCCTGGGCACGGATGGCGCAAGGGCTCGCGGGCCGCGCGGGCTCGGGCCTGCGGGGGCAGGTCGCGGCGCGCTTCCAGCTGGCCTGGTGG
>JAEWBU010000067.1 GCA_023390985.1 Pseudomonadota bacterium | reverse complement strand
GGGCAGCACCAGCTTGACGGGTTTGTCGGGCCAGGCGCCGGCGCGGGCGCGCAGGGGCACGGCGGCGGCTGCACCCAGCGCGCCCAGGGCGGCGAGCGCGCGGCGGCGATCGGCTTGCATGGAGTCTCCTACGGTTGTTGCTGTGGCCGGCCCGCGCGCGTGCGCATCATGCGCAGCGGGGTGTAGACGAGCACGGTGTCGCCGCGCTGGTTGACGACGGCGTTGCGGGTGCGCACCAGGCCGCGGTCGGCCCTGGAGGTGGCGCGCTGCTCGATGACTTCGCCGTCCACGTAGAGCGTGTCGCCGACGAAGGTGGGGCCTTTCATGTCGATTTCGGCGTTCAGGAACGCCATGCCCGAGGACTGGAACGAGGGCGCCACCAGCCCTTCGGCAAAGGTGTAGACCAGTCCGCCCGGCACCACGCGGCCGGTAATGCCCATGCGGACGCGGTCCTCGGGGTCGGCGTTGCCGAAGAGTTCCTCGGTGAGCCAGGTCAGGTTGACGAAGTTCACCAGATCGGTCTCGGTGACGGTGCGCTTCTTGGTGCGAAAGCGCGTGCCCACCGGCAGGTCGTCCCAGTGGATGCCGACTTCGAGCGAGAGCGAACTCATGGAACTTCCTTCAATAGGACTTGGGCATGCCGAGGACCTTCTCGGCGATGAAGCACAGGATCATTTCGCGGCTGACCGGTGCGATGCGCGGGATCATGGCTTCGCGCATGTAGCGCTCGACGTGGTACTCCTTGGCGTACCCGTAGCCGCCGTGCGTCATCACCGCGGTCTCGCAGGCGCTGTAGCCCGCTTCGGCGGCGAGGTACTTGGCGGCGCCGGCCTCGACGCCGCACTCCTCGCCGCGGTCGAACTTCGCGGCGGCGTGGAAAGCCATCAGGTTAGCGGCCTCCAGCTCCATCCAGCACTTCGCCAACGGGTGCTGGATCGCCTGGTTAAGGCCGATCGGCCGGTTGAACACCACGCGCTCCAGTGCGTACTGGCCGGCACGGGCCAGCGCGGCGCGGCCCAGCCCCACGGCTTCGCCCGCCACGAGGATGCGCTCGGCGTTCATGCCGTGCAGGATGTACTTGAAGCCCTTGCCTTCCTCGCCTATGCGGTCTTCCACCGGGACGCGCAGGCCGTCGATGAAGACCTGGTTGGTGTCCACCGCCTTGCGGCCCATCTTGTCGATCTCGTGCACCTCGATGCGGCTGCGGTCGAAGTCCGTGTAGAAGAGCGACAGGCCCTCGGTCTTGTTCTTCACCTCCTCCAGCGGCGTGGTGCGCGCGAGGATCAGCATCTTCTCGGCGAGGCTGGCGGTGGAGATGAAGGTCTTAGTGCCGCTCAGCACGTAGTGGCCGCCCTCGCGCACGGCGCGGGTCTTCAGCTGCGTGGTGTTGAGGCCCGTGTTGGGTTCCGTGACGGCGAAGCACGTCCTGTCCTTGCCCGCGATCAGCGGCGGCAGCATGCGGTGCTTCTGCTCCTCGGTGCCGAACACCACCACCGGGTTGAGGCCGAAGATGTTCATGTGCACCGCCGAGGCGCCGCTCATGCCGGCGCCGGATTCGGCGATGGCCTGCATCATCACCGTGGCTTCGGTGATGCCCAGGCCCGCGCCGCCATAGGCCTGCGGGATGCAGATGCCCAGCCAGCCGGCGTCGGCCAGGGCCCGGTGGAAGTCGGCGGGGAAGCCGCCTTCCCTGTCCTTCTTCAGCCAGTAGTCGGCGTCGAAGGCCTCGCAGGCCTTCAGGATGGCTTCGCGGATCTCGCGATGTCCGGGGGAGAGGATCGCTTCCATGGTTGTCTCGTCCGCTTTTCTGGTTTCAGGAGGAAGGGTCCAGCACACCGCTGGCCCGCAGCGAGGCCACCTCCGCCAGGCTGTAGCCGGCCTCGCGCAGCAGCTCGTCGCTGTTCTCGCCCAGGCGCGGGGCGAAGGACTGCTGGCGCGGCGGCGTGCGGGAGAAGCGCGACGCCGTGCGCATCGCGCGGATCGGGCCTTCGGTCGGATGCATCTGGTGCTCGAAGAAGCCGACGTAGCGCAGGTGCTCATCGTCCATCAGCGACTCGATGGTGTTCATCGGCGTGTTGGGGATGTCGGCCTCCATCAGCGCCTCGGTCCATTCCGCCGTGGTGCGCGTGGCCATGGCGTCGGCCACCATCGCATAGAGCTCGTGGATGTTCTCGGTGCGCTTGCCGATGGTGGCGAAGCGCGGGTCGGCGCGGAACAGCTCGGCGCGCCCGGTCATCTCGAAGAACGCCTGCCACTGGCGGTCGTTGTAGAACATCGCGCAGATGTAGCCGTCCTTCGTCCTGTAGGGCTTGCGGTTGGCATTGAGGATGCGCGGGTAGCCGGTGGGGCCGATCGCCGGCTCGAAGGTGGCGCCGCCCATGTGGTCGCCCAGCGTGAACTGCGCCATAGTCTCGAACATCGGCACTTCCACGGACTGGCCTTCCCCGGTGCGCTGGCGGTGGAACAGCGCCGCCAGGATGGCGTTGCAGGCCGCGATGCCGACGATGCGGTCGGCCAGCGCGCTGGGGGCATAGCGCGGCGTCTCGCTGCCCGCAGCCATCGACAGCGTGGGGATGCCCACGGCGCCTTGAATCAGGTCGTCGTACGCGGGCCGCGCAGCATAGGGGCCCTCCTGGCCGTAGCCGTAGAGGCCGGCATAGACGATGTCGGGGTTGACGGCCGCGACGTCCTCGTAGGCCAGGCCCAGCCGCTTCATCGCGGCGGGTCGAACGTTGTAGACCAGCACATCCACCGTCGTGGCCCGGCGCAGCAGCGCCTCGCGGCCTTCGGGGCGCTTGAGGTCCAGCACGATGCTGCGCTTGTTGCGGTTGCAGTGCAGGAACACCGGTCCCATCCCGGCATGCCGCATCGGCCCGATGTTGCGGGTGCTGTCGCCGGTGGGCGCCTCCACCTTGATGACGTCGGCACCCAGGTCGCCCAGCTGCTGCGTGGCGAACGGGCCCATCAGTACTGTCGTCAGGTCGAGAATGCGAACGCCGGCGAGCGGGCCGAACGGAGGGGTCGAGGTCATGGGCGTGGCAATGGGGAGGTGGGCGCATCGTCGACGCTGCGGAAAGACCTGACAAATACCGTTCGTGGCTTGGGCGATATGTGGCGGATATCGACGCGACGGGATGCAGGAAGCCACGCCGCCGTCGCGAACACGATGGCGGCATGGCCCCCAGGCCTCGCGTAGCGATCAGTCGGCTGGCAGGAAACGCGGCGCCACCGCCGGACGCAGCTCGCCCGGCGCGGCCCCCGCGCGGAACACCCTGCGCGCCACGTTGTGCGGGTGCGCCGCGGCCTCGGCCATGCCCAGTACGGGCGCGAAGCAGACGTCGGTGCCCTCCAGCAATTCGCACCAGTGCTGGCGGGAGCGCGTGCGGAAGATCGCGGTCACGCGCGCCTTCAGCGCCGGCCATTCGGACTGCACGTCCTGCTTCCTGCGGTCCACCTTGTCCAGCCCCAGCTTGGCCAGGAACAGGTCGTAGAACTGCGGCTCCATGGCGGCGACCGACACGTACTTGCCGTCGGCGCACTCGTAGGTGTCGTAGTAGGGCGAGTCGTGGAAGACGCTGGGCTGGCCGCCGTCCAGGGCGCCGCGGGTGCGCACCCATTGCGCCAGCATGCCCAGCATCGACAGCACGTCGGTGATGGCGGCGTCGACCACGCGGCCGGGGCCACCGGCGCGCACGTCGGCCAGCGCGCAGGCAATGCCGAAGGCGAGGCCCAGCGCGCCGCTCGCGTCGCCGACCACGGTGGGCGGAACGATGGGCCGGTCCCCGGGCCGCGCCGACAGCGACAGCAGGCCGGTCAGCGCCACGTAGTTGAGGTCGTGGCCGGCGGCCTGCGCCAGCGGGCCGGACTGGCCCCAGCCGGTCATGCGCCCGTAGATCAGCCTGGGATTGCGCGCCAGGCACACGGAGGGCCCGAGGCCCAGCCGCTCCATCACGCCCGGCCGGTTGCCTTCGAGCAGCACGTCGGCGCCCGCCACCATGTCGAGCGCGCGCGCCACGTCCTCCGGCTTCTTCAGGTCGATCTCGACGACGCTCTTGCCTTCGCGCAGCGGGTTGTCCGCCACCGGCGTGCCCAGCTTGAGGTTGACGCGGCTGGTCGGCCGCGCGAGCGCGACGACTTCGGCGCCCATGCCGGCCAGCATGCGGCCGGCCACCGGGCCGGGGCCGATGCCTTCGAATTCGACGACGCGGACGCCCTGCAGGGGGCGGGTCAAGGACATGGCTTCAGATTCCGGTGAGGCCGCCGGTGCACATCAGCGTCTGGCCGCTGACGTAGTCCGACTCGGGTTGGCAGAAAAGGAAGACGGCGCCGGCGGCCTCTTCGGGCGTGCCACCACGCCCGAGCGGTATGCCCTTCTCCATGGCGGCCATCAGGTCGGGGTTCACGCCCACCTTGATCTCGCGCCCGCCGATGTTGGCGGTGCCGCCCGCGTCGGCGGTGGTCGAGGTCAGGCGGGTCTTGATCAGGCCGAAGGCCACGCAGTTGACCGTCACGTTCATGCGGCCCCACTCCTTGGCCATGGTCATGGTCAGGCCGGTGATGCCGGCCTTGGCCGCCGAATAGTTCGCCTGGCCCGCGTTGCCGAACAGGCCGGCGACGGACGACACGTTGACCACCTTGCGCATCACGCGCTGGCCCTTCTCGGCCTCCGCCTTCGAGAGGTTGCGGATCACGGGCTGGGCCGCGCGCAGGATGCGGAACGGCGCCGTCATGTGGCAGTCCATCATGGCGTACCACTGTTCGTCGCTCATCTTCTGGATCACGCTGTCCCAGGTGTAGCCCGCGTTGTTGATGATGATGTCGAGGCCCTGGTAGGCCTCGAGCGCCGTGCCGACGAAGCGCTCGGCGAACTCCGGCGCCGTGACGCTGCCGGCGCAGGCCACGGCCTGCCCGCCACCCGCGCGGATCTCGGCCACCACTTCGTCGGCCGGTGCGGGGTCGAGGTCGTTGACCACGACGCGGACGCCTTCGGAGGCGAGCTTCAGGGCAATGGCGCGGCCGATGCCGCGGCCGGAGCCGGAGACGATGGCAACCTTGCCGTCGAGCCTGGGAGTCATGGGTCTTCTTTCTGGGGGGAAAAACGATGTTCAGTGGCGGCACACGAGCACGGTGCGCATTTCCGCCACCAGCTCGCCGGCCTGGTTGGTGGCGCGCGAGGACTTCACCACAAACTCCAGCGTGCCGTTCTTCTTGTCGTAGATGTCTTCGATGCGCGAGCGCACGGTCACCGTGTCGCCGGCGCAGGCGGCCTTGTGGTAAGTGAAGGACTGTTCGCCGTGCAGCAGCTTGGCCATCGGGATCTCGAGCTGTTCCAGCATCCGGTCGACGGCGCCCGAGTCGAGTTCCGCGGCGAACAGGAAGGTGGGCGGGGCCGGCAGGTCGGCGTAGCCGGCTGCGCGGGCCAGGGCGCGGTCGGTGTACACCGGGTCGCCCTCGCCGATCGCCCGCGCGAAGAAGCGCAGGCGCGACAGCTCGATGGGCAGTTCCGAGGCGCCGAGCTCGTGGCCGATCCATTTGCGGTCGATCATGGCAGCTGCCTCAGGCGCGTTCGTACAGGGTCACGACGCACGCGCCGCCGAGACCCAGGTTGTGCTGCAATGCGAGCCGCGCGTTGGCGACCTGCCGCTGGCCGGCCGTGCCGCGCAGCTGCTGGACCAGCTCGGTGCATTGCGCGAGCCCCGTCGCCCCCAGCGGGTGGCCCTTGGACAGCAGGCCGCCCGAGGGGTTGGTGACGACCTGCCCGCCATAGGTGTTGTCGCCGTCGCAGACGAACTTCTCGGCGCCGCCCTCGGGGCACAGGCCCAGTGCCTCGTACGACAGCAGCTCGTTGTGGGCGAAGCAGTCGTGCAGTTCCACGACGTCGATGTCCGAGGGGCCGACGCCGGCGGCCTCGTACACCTTGTTCGCCGCCGCCTTCGCCATGCTGAAGCCGACCACTTCGCGCATGTCCCGCGCGCCGAAGGTCGCCGGGCCGTCGGTGGTCATGGCCTGGGCCTTGATGCGCACGCTGGCATCCAGGCCATGTTTCTTCGCGAAGTCTTCCGAGCACAGCACCGCCGCGGCCGCACCGCAGGTGGGCGGGCAGGCCATCAGGCGCGTCATGACGCCGGGCCACAGCACGGGGGCGGCGAGCACTTCGTCCTCGCTCACCACGTTGCGGAACAAGGCCAGCGGGTTGTTGGCGGCATGGCGGCTGGCCTTCGCGCGGATCTTCGCGAAGGTGGACAGCTTCGTTCCGTACTGCTCCATGTGCGCCAGGCCGGCGCCACCGAAGTAGCGCAGCGCCAGGGGGATCTCGCCGTGGCCGACGAGCTGCTCGGTGGCGTCGTCGAAGCGCTGGAAAGGGCTCACGCGGTCCGTGAACACCGAGCCCAGCGCGCCGGGATTCATCTGTTCGAAACCCAGGGCCAGCACGCATTCCGCGGCGCCGCTCGCAACGGCCTGCCGCGCGAGGAACAGCGCGGTGGAGCCGGTGGAGCAGTTGTTGTTGACGTTCACCACCGGGATGCCCGTCATGCCCACTTCGTACAGGGCGCATTGGCCGGCGGTGGAGTCGCCGTAGACGTAGCCGACATAGGCCTGCTCGATCTGGTCGTAGCCGACCGCGGCATCGGCCAGCGCTTCGCGCAGCGCCCTGGCGGCCATCTGCGGATACGGGTCGTGCTTGCCGGGCTTGGCGAAGGGGATCATGCCGACGCCGGAAACGAAGACATCACGGGTCATGGGGCTCCTTGAAGATTCGGTGGGGTTCAGTCGATGCGGCCGTCGCCGAAGCGCGGCGCTCGCTTGTCGAGGAAGGCGGCCACGCCCTCGCGCGCATCCGGGCTCACCGAACAGCGCAGCAGGGCGCGGCGCTCGCGCTCCAGGTGCGCGTGCAGGTCCAGCGCGAGCGCGTCGTCGCACAGGCGCTTGATGCCGCCGAGCGAGCCGGTGGCGCCGCGGGCGAGCTGGCCGGCCAGCTGCAGCGCCGCGGGCAGCAGTGCGTCCGCCGCGTGCAGTTCGTCGACCAGGCCCAGGCGCAGGCATTCCTCCGCCGGGATCGATCGGTTCGTCATGAGCAGGTACTTGGCCCGGGCCGGCCCGGCGCGGCGCGCCAGGTAGTACGCGGCGCCGAGGTCGGGGCTCAGGCCGATGGCGGAATAGCCTCCACGCAGCTTCATCGCCGGCGCGGCCAGCACGATGTCGGCGCACAGGGCCATGGAAATGCCGGCGCCGCCCACCGGCGCGTGCACCGCGCTCAGCACCGGCACGGGCAGGCTGGCGAGCCGGTGGATGGCCGGGTGCAGCACATCCAGCATCTCGCGGATCAGCGCATCGAAGTCGTCGCGGCGCTCCCTGAATTCCTGGATGTCGCCGCCGGCGCAGTACTGTGCACCGGTGGAGGAAAGCAGCACCGCACCGACGTCGGCGCGGGCCGCGGCCTCGACGGCGGCGGCGAACTGCTGCGCGAGCGGCGTGTTGATGGCGTTCGCGGCATGCGGCCGGTTGAACGTGATGTGGCCGACGCCGCCCTCGCTGCGCCACAGGACCAGGGGGGGGTTCGTCATGGCATGTCTCCTCGGTGGGCGATTCTGGGGCGCGGGGCGCCCGCCCGCCCCCACCCGTGGCGGGTGGCTGGCCGCGCGCGGCGTGCCTCCTATGCTCGGTCGCAGGCGGCCACCGCCCGGAGACAAGAATGCATTCCAAGGAACTGTTGGGTCGGCTGCGCCTGCCCGCCGTCGCCTCGCCGATGTTCATCGCCAGCGGCGTCGACCTGGTCGTGGCGCAGTGCCAGGCCGGCATCGTCGGCTCCTTCCCCGCGCTCAACGCGCGGCCTGCCGAGGAGTTCGAGCGCTGGATCGACCGCATCGAAGCCGCGCTCGCGGCGCACGACGCCGCGCAGCCGCAGGCGAAGGCAGCGCCCTACGCCGTCAACCTGATCCTGCACAAGACCAACGACCGCCTGCAGGCCGACCTTGTCACGTGCGTGCGGCGCAAGGTGCCCATCGTCATTACGTCGGTGGGCAACCCGGCCGAGGTGGTGCAGGCGGTGCACGGCTACGGGGGTCTGGTGTTCCATGACGTGATCAACCAGCGCCATGCGCGCAAGGCCGCGGCCGCCGGCGTCGACGGCTTGATCCTGGTGTGCGCTGGCGCTGGTGGCCATGCCGGCCGCATGTCGCCTTTCGCACTGGTCGGCGAGGTCAAGCAGTGGTTTGACGGCCTCCTGCTGCTCGGCGGCGCCATCAGCCAGGGCGAACACGTGCTGGCGGCGCGAGCCATGGGCGCGGACCTGGCCTACATCGGCACCCGCTTCCTGGCCACCCCGGAGGCCAACGTCCAGCCCGAATACAAGCAGGCCGTGCTGGACGCCGGCACCGACGGCATCGTCTACACCGACCTGTTCTCCGGCGTGCACGCGAATTTCCTGCGCAGCAGCGTGGCGGATGCGGGCTTCGATCCCGACAACCTGCCGGCGCGGGGCGGGCACGGCGAGGACTTCCGTTCCGACAGCATGCATTCGAGCAAGGTCTGGCGCGACATCTGGTCCGCCGGCCAGGGCGCGGCCAATGTCAACGCCATCCAGCCCGCGGGCGAGATCGTGGCCCGGATGCGCGCCGAATACATGGCGGCGCGGGAGCGCCTGGCGCCGCTGGCCTGAGCGCGAGGGAGCAAAATGGCCGCATGGGCTCCGGCGCTGCGACCTCGCTGATCACCACCAAGCTCGTTCCACCCCGGCGCACGGGCGCGGACGTGGCCCGCGAGCGGTTGCTTGAGCGGATGGTGGAGGCCCGTCGCATGCGCTGCATCGTCCTGCAGGGCGGCGCCGGCGCCGGCAAGACGTCGGTCCTCGCGGCCTGGCAGCAAGCGCTGGTCCCACTCGGCTTCGAGGTCGCCTGGCTGAGCCTGTCGCCGGACGACGACGAGCCCGCGCGCTTCCTCGACTACGTGCTGGCCAGCCTGGGCCGCCTGGACCCCGCCATCGTGCGCGAAGCATCGCTGCTGAGCGGCCTGGGCGCGGATCGCGAGTCCATCGAGCGCATGGTCATCGCGCTGGTGCAAGGGCTCGCAGCGTACGGCCGCGAAGTGGTGCTGGTGCTCGACGACGTGCAGCACATCAAGGACCCCGCCATCCTCGATGGCGCACTGCAGTTCCTGCTGGACTACGCGCCTTCCAACTTCCACCTGGCCCTCGCGACGCGGCGACCCGTGCCGCTGGCGCTGGGCCGGCTGCACGCCGAGGGCCAGCTGCTGGAACTGGATGCCCGCGACCTGCGCTTCTCGCCCGCCGAAAGCACGCAATTCCTGCGCGCGCGGCTCGGCAGCGTGAACGCGCGCGAAGCCGCGCGGCTGCACAGCCTGAGCGACGGCTGGCCGGCCGGCCTGGAACTGCTCGCACTGGACCTGCGCCACCTTGAGCCCGGCGCCGCGCCGCGCCGCCTGCCCATCCACGATCCCGGCAGCTTCTCTGCGTATTTCGAGCGCGAAGTGCTGGAGCGGCTCGACCCCGTGGAAATCGACGCGCTGGTGCGCGTGTCCATCTGCGTGCGCTTCTGCGCGCGCCTCGCCGCTGCGCTGCTGGCGCGCGACGAAGCGGGCGCCGCTGCGGTGGCCGCGGCCCGCCTGATCGCGCGGCTGGAACGGGAGAACCTCTTCATCGTGCCGGTCGAAAGCGCCGACCGCGAGCGCTGGTACCGCCTGCACCCGCTGCTGCGCGAAGTGCTGCTGGCGCGGGTGCAGGCGCTGCTGCCGGAGGACCAGCACGCGCTGCATGCGCGCGCCGCCGCGTGGTTCGAGAACGAGGGGCTGGTGGAAGAGGCCGTGCGGCACCGGCTCGATGCCGGCCAGGCGGAGACCGCCGCGGCGCTGGTGGAACGCCACGCCGAGGACCTGCAACTGCGCGGCGACTTCCGCGGCCTGGCCAGCATCCTGCGCCGCCTGCCGGAGGCCGCGCTCGCGGGCCGCGTCACGCTGCGCTTCCTGCAGGCCCAGCTGCTGATGCGCACCCGCCAGTTCGACGCCTACGAGCGCGCCATCGCAACGCTGGAGCGCGAGGTTCCGGCGGACGACCTGGTGCACCGGTTCCAGCTGGTGACGGCGCGCGCCGCGCTGCATGTGCAGCGCGACGACACCGCGGCGGCCGCGGCGCTGCTGCCGCAGCTGGCGGATCTGCCGCCCGGCCTCGACGGCTGGCTGGTCGGCGCGCAGAAGAACCTGGTGTCGCTGGTCCTGCTGCACGACGGCGACGCCGAAGGCGCGCGGCGCGCGCAACAGGAGGGACCGCCCCGCCTGGTGGGCGGTGAGCCCCTGCAGGGTGGCTCGCAGGGCATCCAGGCCGGCCGCTGCTTCGTGGGCCTCAGCTACGAGGTCGAGGGCAACATGCTGCAGGCGGAACGCCACTATCGTGACGTCCTGCGCGAGTGCGAGGCCGAGGGCGGGCGCAACGACGCCGCGCTGATGGCCACCGCCCTGCTGGGCGAAGTGCTGTACGAACGCGGCGAGCTCGGCGGGCTGCTGGAATTGCTGGAACCGCACGTGGACCTGCTCGAGCGCGCCACCATTCCCGATGCCGTGCTGCGCGTGCTGCTGGTGCTGGCGCGGGCGCACCGCCTCGCCGGCCGTCGGCTCGAGTGCCTGGCCTACCTGGACCGGCTGGAGGACCACGCGACCAGCCTGGGACTGGACCGCCTGTTGTCGGCAGCACTGCTGGAACAGATGAACGAACGGCTGCGCGCGTTGCAGTTCACGGAAGCCGACGCGCTGCTGGAGCGCCTGGAGGCGCTGGACGCGAAGCACGCCGGCAGCCGCGGCACGCTGGGCGAGATCGCCCCCACGGCGGCCGGCGCGCGGATCCTGCGGGCGCTGGCGCACGGCGAGATGGAAGCGGCGGCCGCGTTGCTGCCGCGCGCCATCGCCCTGTGCGAGCAACGCGGCCAGTGG
>JAEWBU010000004.1 GCA_023390985.1 Pseudomonadota bacterium | reverse complement strand
CCGCGAGGGCGGTGCCGAGCGCCACACCCGCCACCGCGCCGACGGCGCCGAGCGCCGCCGATTCCAGCAGCACCAGCCGTTGCCGCTGCCGCGCGTCGAGCCCCAGAACGCCGAGCAGCGCGAACTGCTGCGCGCGCCGGGCCACGCTCAGCGCCAGCACCGAGAACACGAGGAAGGCGCCGGTGAACAGCGCGACCAGCGCCAGCACCATCAGGTTGACGCGATAGGCGCGCGAGAGGTTGCTGACGCGCTGGGTGGCGTCGCCCGGCTCGGCCGCGACCACGCCGGCGGGCAGGGCGGCGTCCCGGATCCAGGTGGCGCGGTCCGTGCCCGGGCGCAGCTGCACGTCGATGCGCGAGAGTTCGCCGAGGCGGCCGAACAGCTCCTGCGCCGCGGCGATGTCCATCACGGCGAGCGGCGCGCCGCCTGCCCCGACCGTACCCGCCACTTTCGCGTCGCGAAGTTGCAGACCGGCCTGCAATCGCAGCGGGCCTTCGCCGAGCTGCTCGCGCGCGGCCGCGTTGAGGAACAGCGTGGCCGGCGCGAACAGCGCCAGGCGATCGGCATCCTTCGAGGGGACCGGTGCGAGCGCGGGCGCCATCGGCGCGGCCGAGAGCGCATCCAGGCCGACCACGCGCAGCGGCACCCGCCGGCCCTGCGTCGTGACGGCATTGGTCGCGAGCTCCAGCACCGGGCTGGCCAGCGCCACCTGCGGATGCGTGGCCACGCGGGCGAACAGCGATTCGTCGAAGGCGCCGCGGGTCGCGCGCAGTTCGAGGTCGGGCTGGCCGTTGACGGCGCGCACCGCGGCCGAGAACTCGCTGAGCGCGGAGGCGTTGATCAGGTGCACGGCCAGCGCGAGCGCCACGCCGAGCATGACGGCACCGACCGAGCACAGGCTGCGCCACGGGTGGTGGCGCAGGTCCTGCCAGGAGAACGTGCGCAGCAGGGCGAACATGCAGGCGATTGTGCCGACGCTAGGATCGGTGCCATGGATCAGCACGCGATCGCATCACTGGAGATGGCCACGCTCGCCGCCGTGCCACCGCGCGAAGTGCAGACGCTGGACGGCTGGCTGCTCGCGCTGGATCCGGGCACGGTCGGACGCGCGCACAGCGCGGTGCCGACGAGGCACGAGGGCATCGATGCGGGCGTGGTGACGGAGATCGAGCGGCGCTATTCGGAACGCGGGTTGAACGCGGTGTTCCGGTTGCCGCGGATCGCTGCATTCGACGGACTGCGCGAAGCGCTGCTCGCGCGCGGCTATGCAGCGACGCAGCCGACGCTCACGATGGTGGGCGAGCCTTCATCGGCGGCGGCCATCGCGTGTTCCGGCGCAACGGTGGAACTCACCTCGCAAGCCACCGACGACTGGTCCGCCGTCTACCTGGGCGGCGACTTCGACCCGGTGGACGGCGCATGCCGCGTCGGCCTCCTGCGAAGGTCGCGCCAGAGCCTGTTCGCGGGTGTGCGGATGAACGGGCGGATGGTGGCCGTCGGATGCGGCTGTTTCGCCGAGGGCTGGTGGGGCGTGCACGGCATGCGCACCGCGGCGGCGTGGCGAGGGCGCGGATTCGCGGCGGCCATCCTGGCCGCGCTGGGGCAGGAAGCCGTGCGGCGCGGCATGGTCCGCGCATTCCTGCAGGTGGAAAGCAGCAACGCCGCCCAGTCGATCTACCGCCGCGCCGGCTTCGCGGACGCGTGGAGCTACGAGTACTGGCGGCGCCGCTGAGGAGCGCGGGGACGCGGGCCGGTCAGGCCTCGGCGCCCATCTCCGACATCAGCTCTTCCTTGCGGGCCTCGAGCTCGTCGCGCATGGACACCAGGTCCAGCTTCCGCGCGGCGCGGGCCTTCACGAAGATCTCGCCGCGCTCCTCCTTGACGTGGTGGTCGATGTACTCGCCCAGCACCTTGACCTTGGCGTCGAACTTGTCGTCCGCCTCGGCCGCGTCCTGGATCTGGGCGATCAGGTCCTTGGCACTCTGGTGCTCGACCTCGGCCTCGTCGAGCAGGTCGGTTTCCTTGATGGCGGCGCGCAGCGCGGGGTAGAAGATCTCTTCCTCGATCTGGGCATGCACCGTCAGGTCCATGCAGATCTGGTGCGCCAGGTCGAGCTTCTTCTGGGCCGCGTTGCGGGCGCGCGACTCGGTCAGCTCTTCGTATTCCTTGAACAGTTTCTTGACCGCCCGGTGGTCGGCATCGAGCAGGTCGCAGGCGTCTTTCGCACGCGAATTGGGCATGGGAGGGCTCCTTGGTTGGATGCCCTGATCTTGGAATCCACGGACGGGCCAACCTGTAGGAAAAGGTCGCGTGGAACATGCCGACGTTGGACTCCTCGCGGCGTTGAATCCGATGAAGCGGCAGGTGCCCGATGCCTACATACGGTTCAGCGACAGGGACCGCGCGGACTGGAATCGCGCCTGCCTCGACAGGCGGCATGGACCGGCCGCGGCGGACGGCTTACAGGTGCATAGTATTATCATGTTATTCACCTATCAGTCCGACATGGAAGACAAGCCGGCCCGCTTCACGATCCTGATCGATGCCGACAAGAAGAAGGCCTTCGACGAATTGTGCGCGGCCCAGGATGTCACCTCCTCGCAGGTGATCCGGCAGTTGATCCGCGAGTACCTCGATAAGCACGGCGTGGAGTACGAGCCGGGGCCGCTGCGAACCAAAAAGCAACGCAGGAAGGTGGCCTGAGGGAGGGAGCAATTCCCATGCTCATCCATGGGGGTGCCTTGTCCGGTGCTTGCAAGCGGTGGGTACAGCGGCTTCAAGTTGATTCGGCGACCCTCCGCGCGGGCCGTCGCCATACAGCCGTGAATTACAATCCGGTTAGCATCGACGCTTCCTATGGAGAACAAGACCGCCAGGCTCACCGTCCTGATCGATCCGGCGAAGAAGTCGGCGTTCGAGAAGCTTTGCTACTCGCAGGACATGACGCCCTCCCAGGTGATGCGACGCCTGATCCGCGAATTCATGGACCAGAACGTCGCACCTGCTCCCGTCAAGGCCGTCGGCCGCAAGCGCGCCGGTTGACCGCGCGCGTCACGCCGGCCTGATGCCGGCGGCGGTCAGGCGCAACACCCGGTCGGCCCGCACCGCGGCCGCGGGCGAGTGGGTCACCAGCACCAGCGCCGCGTTCTCCGTTCGCGTCCGCTCCACCAATACATCCAGCACCTGTTCGGCCGTGGCCGGATCGAGGTTGCCCGTGGGTTCGTCGGCCAGCAGCAGCGGCGGTGAATGCACGAGGGCGCGCGCGATCGCCACGCGCTGGAGCTGGCCGCCACTGAGTTGCTGCGGCAGCCGCTCCCCGAGTCCTTCGAGTCCGACAGCGTTCAGCATCGCCTGGACCCGCTGCGGGTCGGCGCGTCCGAGCAGCATCAGCGGCAGCCCCACGTTCTGCGCCACGTCCAGGTGCGGCAGCACATGGAAGGCCTGGAACACGAAGCCGACCTGCGCGCGCCGCAGCAGCGCGCGCCCGTCGTCGTCCAGCGTCGCCAGGTCCTGGCCGGCGAGCGTGATGCGGCCCTGGTCCCAATCGTCCAGGCCCGCCAGGCAATTGAGCAGCGTGGACTTGCCCACGCCCGATTCGCCGACGATCGCCACGAACTCGCCGCGCTCGACCTGCAGCGTCACGTCGCGGAACACCGGCACCTCTCCGTAGTGCTTGCCCAGGCCTTCGACGACGACGAGTGCCGCGCTCATCGCAGCACCTCGAGCGCCGCGGCCACGACCTGGTCGCGCGCGCCCGGTGCGTCGCACGCGATCACGCGGCGCTCCATGCCGCGCAGCCAGGTGAGTTGCCGCTTGGCGAGCTGGCGCGTCGCGAAGATGCCGCGATCGCGCAGTTCGCTCGCGGGCCAGCCTTCGTCCAGCGCCTGCCAGGCCTGGCGATAGCCGACCGAGCGCATGCTGGGCAGGGCGGGGTTCAGGTCGCCGCGGGCACGCAGCGTGCGCACTTCATCCAGCAATCCGCCGGCCAGCATGGCGTCGAAGCGCTGCGCGATGCGCTGGTGCAGCCAAGCGCGATCGACCGGTTCCAGCGAGAGCAGGGCGGCGGGCTTCACGCCCGCTTCTCCCGATGCGCCGCGCTGGTAATCGCTGAGCGGCCGGCCCGTGCCCCGCCAGACCTCCAGCGCACGCTGCACGCGCTGCGAATCGTTGGGCGAGAGCCGGGCAGCTGTCGCTGGATCGACCTTCGCCAGGTCCGCATGCAGGGCGGGCCACCCCCGCTGCGCGGCTTCGGCCTCGATCTCGCGACGCAGTTCGGGATCGGCCGGCGGCATCGCATCCAGCCCTTCGAACAGCGCCTTGAAATAGAGCATGGTGCCGCCCACCAGCAGCGCCACGCGGCCGCGCGCGTGGATCTCCCCGACGAGGCGGCGCGCATCGGTGGCGAACTCCGCCGCGCTGTAGGCCTGCGAGGGGTCGCGGATGTCGATGAGGTGGTGCGGCACGGCCGCGAGTTCGGCCGCGGTGGGCTTGGCGGTGCCGATGTCCATGCCGCGGTACACCAGCGCCGAATCGACGCTGACGATCTCGCAGGGCAGGCGCGCGGCCAGGGCCAGCGCGGCGTCCGTCTTGCCCGAGGCGGTGGGGCCGGCGAGGGCCAGCAGTCGGGGGGCGGTCGGCATCGCGCGCGAGCCTAGCAGAACCGCGCCGCCGAGCGTGCCGCCGCGCGCGGCTCTCAGCGCAGGCTGAACAGCTGGCGGATGGCTTCGCGGTAGCGGGCCTGGCCCACCACCATCGTGCTGTGGTGCGAGCCGCCCTCCACCAGCAGGAAATCCTTCTTGCCCGTGGCGGCCTCGAACAGGCGCAAGCCGAGCTCGGAGCGGATCAGCGTGTCGTTGGCGCCGTGCACCACCAGCAGCGGCGAGCCGATCCTGGCCACCTTGTCGAGCGAGTCGAAGCGCTGCGTGATCAGCGGGCCGATCGGCAGCCAGCCCCACTTGAAGGTGCTGGCCACGTCGGGGATGGAAGTGAACGTGCCCTCGACGATGGTGCCCTGTTCGTCGTCGACGTTGGACGCCAGGTCGATGGCGATGGCGCCGCCCAGCGAATGGCCGAACACGTAGCGCGGCCGGTCGGGGTAGCGCTCGGCCAGCCAGGCCCAGGCGCGGCGCGCGTCTTCGTAGGCCGTGGTTTCCGAGGGCAGGCCGGGGCTGCTCTTGCCGAAGCCGCGGTAGTCGATGCCCAGGACCGCGAAGCCCATGTCCTGCATGCGTCGCATGCGGCCGGCGGAGCCCGACACGTTCCAGCGTGCGCCATGCAGGTACAGCAGGATCGGTGTGTTCGGCCCCGGCTCGTCGGCTTCCAGCCAGAGCCCATGCAGCTTCGCTTTCTCGCCGGTGGCCTTGGACTTGAACTCGATCCAGACGTCTTCCATGCCCTCGGCGTAGCTGGCGCTGCCGCCCCATGCGCGGTCGCTCGGCTGGAAGATCCATTCGCGCTGCTTCTCGTCGAGCGAGGCGCAACCGAAGCTCAGCAGGATGCTGAGCACGACGGAAAAGGCGACGAGGATTCGGCGGGTCATCAGGAGATTGCAGAGTGTTTCGGCGTCCTGGTAGTTCCTTGCCGCGAGGCTGGCGCATAGTAAATGGATGGCCGGCTCATCGCGAGCGCTCCTTCGAGTGCACTTCGCTGGTGCGCTGCTGCTGCTGCTCGCCGCATGCAGCCAGCGCACCCAGGATGTCGCGCTCGGTTACGTGGAAGCGGACTACGTGCGCCTATCGTCGCCGCTGGCCGGGCAGTTGGCCAAGTTGTACCTGCAGCGGGGCCAGCAAGTCGCCGCCGGCGCGGCAGCGTTCACGCTCGAGCAGGAGAGCGAGCGTGCCGGCCAGGAAGAATCCCGCCATCGTGTGGAACAGGCGCGACGCCAGTTGGCTGATCTGCAAGCGGGCCGCCGCCCCGACGAGATTCGCGCGCTGCAAGCCCAGCTGGACCAGGCCCGGGCCGCGCTGGCCGCGTCCACCGCGGACCTCGAGCGCACCCAGCGCCTGGTGCGCGACCAGTTCGTGTCGCCCTCCCGCCTCGATGAACAGCGCGCGACCGTGCAGCGCGACCGCGCCCGCGTCGACGAACTCGCGGCCAACCTGAGGCAGGGAAAGCAGGGCGCGCGCGAGAACCAGGTGGCCGCGGCCCAGCAGGAGCTGGAAGCCGCCGAGGCCCAGGCGGAACAGGCCGGGTGGCGCGTCGAGCAGAAGACGCGCACGGTGCCGGTGGCCGGGACCGTGTTCGACGTGCTTTTCCGCGAAGGCGAATGGGTGCCCGCGGGCAGCCCGGTGATCACGCTGCTGCCGCCCGGCAACATCAAGGCGCGCTTCTTCGTCCCGCAATCGGTCGCGGGCGGCCTGCGGCTGGGCCAGCCGGTGCAGCTGTCGTGCGACGGCTGCGGCGCGCCGGTGCCCGCGCGCATCAGCTTCCTCTCGCCCGAGATCGAGTACACGGCGCCGGTGATCTACAGCCGTGACCAGCGCGACAAGCTGGTGGTGATGGTCGAGGCGCGGCCCGACGACGCGAAGCGTGCGCCGCTGCGCGTGGGCCAGCCGCTCGAGGTACGCCTGGGCGCTCCGCCCGCGCCATGAAGCTCGACGCGGCCGACCCGGTCATCGACGTCCGCGGCCTCACCAAGCGCTACGGCGGCCGCGCGGTGGTGGACCACGTGGACCTGCAGGTCTCGCGCGGCCGCATCCACGGCTTCCTCGGCCCCAACGGCAGCGGCAAGACCACGACCATCCGCATGATCTGCGGGCTGCTGCGGCCCGATGAAGGCGAGGGCACCTGCCTGGGCTGGGACATCCGCACGCAGGCCGCGCTGATCAAGCGCGAGGTGGGCTACATGACGCAGAAGTTCTCGCTCTACGAGGACCTGAGCATCGAGGAGAACCTGGACTTCGTCGCGCGCGTGTACGCGGTGGCGGACCGCCGCGAGCGGGTGGGGCGCTCGATCGAGCAACTGGGTCTCGCGGGCCGCCGCGCGCAGCTCGCGGGCGCGCTCTCCGGCGGCTGGAAGCAGCGCCTCGCGCTGGCCGCCTGCCTGATCCACGACCCGAAGCTGCTGCTGCTGGACGAGCCCACGGCCGGCGTCGATCCCGCGGCCCGGCGCGAGTTCTGGGACCACATCCATCAGCTGGCCGGCGGCGGCATGACGGTGCTGGTGTCCACGCACTACATGGACGAGGCCGAGCGCTGCCACGAGCTGGCCTACATCGCGTACGGCCGGCTGCTCGCGCGCGGCACGGTGGACGAGGTGATCGCGGAGGCGGGGCTGTCCACGCTGGCGGTGACGGGGCCCGACCTCATCGCCGCCGCCGGGGAACTGCGCCGCGCGCCCGGCGTGCTGACGGTCGCGCCGTTCGGCAACTCGCTGCACGTGAGCGGTCGCGATGGCGAGGCGCTGCGACGCGCGCTCGCGGCGCCCGAGTTCTCGGCGCTGCGCGCCGAAGCGATCGATCCCGGCCTGGAGGACGTCTTCATCAGCCTGATGCAGCAGGCCCGCGACAACTTCGCCGAGGCCACGCCATGAGCTGGCGCCGCCTGCTCGCCATCCTGGTGAAGGAACTGCGCCAGGTGCGCCGCGACCGCCTCACGTTCGGGATGATGGTCGGCGTGCCCATCCTCCAGCTGGTGCTGTTCGGCTTCGCGATCAACGCCGATCCGCGCGGGCTGCCGCTGGCCGTGGTGGACGCCGCGCCCTCGGAGTTCAGCCGCGCCTTCGTGGCCGGCCTGCAGAACTCGCGCTACTTCAAGGTGGTGCGCCCCGATGCCACCGAGGCCGAGGCCGACGGCCTGCTCGATCGCGGCGAGGTGCAGTTCGCATTGGTGGTTCCGACCGACTTCTCCCGCCGGCTGCTGCGCGGCGAACAGCCGGTGCTGCTGCTGGCCGCCGACGCCACCGATCCCGCGGCGACCGGCAATGCGCTCGCCGCCGTGCAGGGCGTGGCGCGGCAGGCGATCGGGCGGCAGCTGCAGGGGTCGCTGTCGGCGATCCGCACCGCGGCCGATCCGGTGGAGGTGCGCGTGCAGCGCCGCTACAACCCCGAGGGCCTGTCCAGCTACAACGTGGTGCCGGGCCTGATCGGCGTGGTGCTCACGATGACGATGGTGATGATGACGGCGCTGGCCATGACCCGCGAGCGCGAGCGCGGAACCATGGAGGCGCTGCTCGCCACGCCGGCCCTGCCCATCGAGGTGATGCTGGGCAAGATCGCGCCCTACATCCTGATCGGCTACGTGCAGGTGGCGGTCATCCTGGTCGCGGCGGCGCTGCTGTTCGACGTGCCGATGCGCGGCAGCCTGCTGCTGCTGTCGGCGGTGCTGGTGGTGTTCATCGCGGCGAACCTGGCGATCGGCTTCACCTTCTCGACCATCGCCCGCAACCAGCTGCAGGCGATGCAGCTGACGTTCTTCTTCTTCCTGCCGTCGATGCTTCTGACGGGATTCATGTTCCCGTTCCGCGGCATGCCGGGCTGGGCGCAGGCGATCGGCGAGGTCCTGCCGCTGACGCATTTCCTGCGCATCGTGCGCGGGATCATGCTGAAGGGAAACGGCGCGCTGGAGATCGCGGGGCAGCTGTGGCCGATCGCGGCGTTCATGCTTGTCGCCGGAGCAGTCGCACTGCTTCGGTACAGGCAAACCGTCGACTGATACCGGTCATCCCCGCGGAGGCGGGGATCCAGTGCGTCCGCCTTCGCGGACTGCCGGAAGCTCTGGATTCCCGCCTGCGCGGGAATGACGGGATCTAGCGCCCGCGCAGGAACAGCGCGTCGAGCTCGCGCACCGACAGCTGTCGCCACGTCGGCCGGCCGTGGTTGCACTGGTCGGAGCGTTCGGTCCGCTCCATCTGGCGCAGCAGCCCATCCATCTCTTCCAACGTGAGCCGGCGGTTGGCGCGCACCGCGCCGTGGCAGGCCATGGTGGCCAGCAGTTCGTTCTGCGCGCGCTGCACCACCGTGCTGGCGTCGTGCTGGGCCAGTTCGGCCAGCACGCTGCGTGCGAGTTCGACCGGGTCGCCCTGGGCCAGCGTGGTCGGCACCGCGCGCACCGCAAGCGTCCTGGCGGAGAAGGGCGTGATCTCCAGCCCCAGCGTCCGCAGCGCATCGGCGCAGGCCTCGGCCGTCGCCACTTCCTGCGGCGTGGCGGCGAAGGTGGCGGGGATCAGCAGCGGCTGGCTCGCGATGGCTTGCGTGCCGCCATCGTCGAGCTGCGTCTTGAGCCGCTCGTAGACGATGCGCTCGTGCGCGGCGTGCATGTCGACCACCACCAGGCCGTGGCGGTTCTCCGCCAGGATGTAGATGCCGTGGAGCTGGGCGAGGGCGCGGCCGAGGGGAAGGTCGTCCTGCTCCGCGCGGACGGCAGTGGGCGCGGGCGCCTGGACCGGCTCGGCCCGCGCGGATTCGAAGGACGGCTGCCACAGCGCCGCCACGTCCGATACCCGGTTGCCCACCGGCGCATCGAACGCCATCCGCGGCTGCGTCCACGCAAAGGAAGAAGGTTCGGCAACGACAGGCGAGGGCGGCATCAGCGGCGCCTGCACCGGCTCCGCCACCGCCTGCCCCGCTCGCGGCGCCGCCAGCGCCGACTCCACCGCACGCCGCACCGCCTGGTGCACCTCGCGGCCGTCGCGGAAGCGCACCTCGATCTTGGTCGGGTGCACGTTGACGTCCACCCGCGTCGGATCGATCTCCACATACAGCGCGTACACCGGCTGGCGCTGGCCGTGCAGCACGTCCTCGTAGGCGCTGCGCGCCGCATGCGTGAGCACCCTGTCGCGCACGAAGCGGCCGTTGACGTAGGCGAACTGCTGGTCGGCGCGCGAACGCGCCGCGTCGGGGATGCCCGCGCGCCCGGTCACCCGAACCGGTCCGATCGCGTATTCGACGGCGACGCTCTCCGCGAGGAAGTCCTCGCCCAGCACGTCGGCCAGGCGCTGCTCGCGCGTGCCGGCGCGCCATTGTTCGACCAGCCGTCCTTCGTGCCACACCGAGAAGCCCACCTCCGGCCGCGCGAGCGCATGTCGGCGAACCGCTTCGATGCAATGCGCGAGCTCGGTGGCGTCGGTCTTGAGGAACTTGCGCCGCGCCGGCGTGCTGAAGAACAGCTCCTTGACTTCCACCGTCGTGCCGGTGGCGCGGGCGGCCGGGCGCAATTCGCCGGTGCGGCCATCGAGCAGGAAGGCGCTGGACTGGCCGGCGATGCGCGAAAGCAGGCTCATCTCCGACACCGAGGCTATGGCCGCCAGCGCCTCGCCGCGGAAGCCCATGGTGCCCACCGATTCCAGGTCGGCGAGGCTGCCGATCTTGCTGGTGGCGTGGCGCCGCAGGGCGATGGGGAGTTCCTCGCGCGGGATGCCCTGGCCGTCGTCTTCGACGCTGACCAGGCGCACGCCGCCCGCGAGCAGCCGCACCGTCACCTGTGTGGCGCCCGCGTCGAGCGCGTTGTCGACCAGTTCACGCACCACGGACGCGGGTCTCTCGACCACCTCGCCGGCCGCGATCTGGCTGATAAGCTCATCGGGCAACTCCCGGATGGGCCTGCGCGGATGGTCCGAATGGAGCACTGCGTTCACGCCCGCGATTCTAGGTGGCCCCCCGATAATCCCGCCCTCATGGACCTCGTCGCCTTCCTGATCGATTTCATCCTGCACGTCGACGTGCACCTGGAAACCTTCGTGCGCATGCACGGCGCCTGGGTGTACGCGCTGCTGTTCATCATCGTCTTCGTCGAGACCGGCGTGGTGGTGATGCCCTTCCTGCCGGGCGACTCGCTGCTGTTCGTGGCCGGCGCGCTGGCCGGCCTGGGCTTCATGGACTACACCACCACCTGCGCGGTGCTGCTGGCCGCGGCCATCCTGGGCGACCAGTCCAACTACATGATCGGCCGCTGGTTCGGACCCAAGGTGTTCCAGTGGGAGCAGTCGCGGTTCTTCAACCGGCGGGCCTTCGACCAGGCCCACGCGTACTACGAGAAGTACGGCGGCATCACCATCATCATCGCCCGCTTCGCGCCCTTCCTGCGCACCTTCGCGCCGTTCGTGGCGGGCGTGGCCGAGATGACGCGCACCAAGTTCACTTCGTACAACGTGGTGGGCGCGGTGATCTGGGTGGTCGGCATCGTCACCGCCGGCTATTTCCTCGGCGGGCTGCCGTGGGTGAAGGCCAATCTCGACAAGATCATCTGGGCGATGATCCTGATCCCCGGCCTGATCGTGCTGGCGGGCGCGTGGAAGGCCAGGCGCTCCGCGGGCACGCGGCTGGCCTGACAACTCCCGTCATCCCCGCGAAGGCGGGGATCCAGAGCTTCCCGGCAGGCCGCGAAAGCGGACGCACTGGATTCCCGCCTCCGCGGGAATGACGGATTCTTTTACTGCCCCGCCGTCAGCTTGTGCACCAGGTCGGCCGTCGTGTTGGCCTTGTACTTGCGCATCAGGCGGGCCCGGTAGATCTCCACCGTGCGATGGCTGATCGCCAGCGCCTTGCCGATCTCCTTGGACGTCATGCCGTCCAGCAGCCGCGCCGCCACTTCGCGCTCGCGCGCCGTCAGCTCCGCCTTCACCGGCCGCTGGGAGCTCAGGTCCTCGAACGACCAGATGCCCGACTCGTGCGGCGAATCGCGGTTGAGCGCGCGGCCCGTCACGTGGCACCAGAACACCTCGCCGTTGGCTCGCTTCATGATGCGGTCGTCGGCGTAGTGGCCTTTCGCATTCAGGATGGGCGCCATGCGCGCGCCCAGGCGCTCCTACTCGTCCGCGCTCGGGTACAGCGTCATGAACGACTGCCCGATGAGCACCTCGCGCGAGAAGCCGAACATCTCGCAAAGCTGCCGGTTGCAATCGACAATGGAACGGTTGCGCGAGAGGCACAAGCCGATGGGCGCCAGGTCGAATGCCAGGCGGTAATCGACGTCCATCGGGCTAACCTTTACGAGTAACTGCGTAGCGCATTAAGTAGTATCGTAACCCGGTTTTTTTGGAGACCACCCCCCGTGAACAAGCTCTATCCCAACGCCGCGGCCGCGCTCGACGGCGTGGTGCGCAGCGGCCAGCTGATGGCCGTGGGCGGCTTCGGCCTGTGCGGCATCCCCGAAGCGCTGATCGACGCGCTGCGCGACAGCGGGGTGAAGGACCTCACCGTCATCTCCAACAACGCGGGCGTCGACGACTTCGGCCTGGGCAAGCTGCTCACGACGCGCCAGATCAGGAAGATGATTTCGTCGTACGTGGGCGAGAACAAGGAGTTCGAGCGCCAGTACCTGGCCGGCGAACTGCAGCTGGAATTCACGCCGCAGGGCACGCTGGCCGAGAAGCTGCGCGCCGGCGGCGCGGGCATCCCGGCGTTCTTCACCAGGACCGGTGTCGGCACCATGGTCGCGGAAGGCAAGGAGCTGCGCGAGTTCGACGGCGAGACGTACGTCATGGAGCGTTCGCTGGTCCCCGACGTCGCGCTGGTGAAGGCCGCCGTCGCCGACAAATCCGGCAACCTGCGTTTCAACCTCACGGCGCGCAACTTCAACCCGGCCTGCGCGATGGCCGGCAAGGTCTGCATCGTCGAAGTGGAGAAGATCGTCGAAGTGGGTGAGCTCGCTCCGGACGACATCCACCTGCCCGGCATCTACGTGCACCGCCTGGTGCTCAATGCCACGCCCGAGAAGCGCATCGAGAAGCGCACCACGCGTCCCGCCTAAGGAGTAAGAAATGCCCTGGACCCAAGACCAGATGGCCGCGCGCGCGGCGCAGGAACTCGAGGACGGCTTTTACGTGAACCTCGGCATCGGCATCCCGACGCTGGTGGCCAACTTCACCGGCGACAAGGAAGTCTGGCTGCAGTCGGAGAACGGCATGCTGGGCATCGGCCCGTTCCCGACGGAAGACGAAGTCGACGCCGACCTGATCAACGCCGGCAAGCAGACCGTCACCACCATCAAGGGCTCGTCGATCTTCGGCAGCCACGACAGCTTCGCGATGATCCGCGGCGGCAAGATCAACCTGTCCATCCTGGGCGCCATGCAGGTCAGCGAGAAGGGCGACCTGGCCAA
>JAEWBU010000429.1 GCA_023390985.1 Pseudomonadota bacterium | reverse complement strand
TGCAGAAGATGCTGGCGCGCAAGGACGCCGTCGTGAAGCAGAACAACGACGGCATCCTGTACCTGTTCAAGAAGAACAAGGTCAGCTTCTTCCACGGGCGCGGCTCGTTCGTGAAGGCCGGCGGCGACGGCTACGAGATCAAGGTCTCGGGTTCCGCCGAGGAGACCCTCACCGCGAAGCACGTGATCGTCGCCACCGGTTCCAACCCGCGCGCGCTGCCCGGCGTGCCGTTCGACGAGGACAAGATCCTCTCCAACGACGGCGCGCTGCGCATTCCGGACGTGCCGAAGAAGCTGGTCCTGATCGGCTCCGGCGTCATCGGCCTGGAGATGGGCTCGGTGTGGCGCCGCGTCGGTTCCGAGGTCACGGTGCTGGAAGCGCTGCCGACCTTCCTGGGAGCCGTGGACGAGCAGATCGCCAAGGAGGCGCACAAGGCCTTCACCAAGCAGGGCCTGAAGATCGAGCTGGGCGTGAAGGTCGGCGAGATCAAGACCGCCGGCGCCGGCGTGTCGGTCGCCTACACCTCGGCCAAGGGCGAGCAGCAGACCCTGGAAGCCGATCGCGTGATCGTCTCCATCGGCCGCGTGCCCAACACCATCGGCCTGAATGCCGAAGCCGTGGGCCTGAAGCTGGACGAGCGCGGTGCCATCGTGGTGGACGACGACTGCCGCACCAGCCTGCCGAATGTCTGGGCGATCGGCGACGTGGTGCGCGGCCCGATGCTGGCGCACAAGGCGGAGGAAGAGGGCGTGGCCGTGGCCGAGCGCATCGTCGGCCAGCACGGGCACGTCAACTTCAACACCATTCCCTGGGTCATCTACACGAGCCCGGAGATCGCTTGGGTGGGCCAGACCGAGCAGCAGCTCAAGGCCGCGGGCGTGAAGTACAAGGCCGGCACCTTCCCGTTCATGGCCAACGGCCGCGCGCGGGCGCTGGGCGACACCACCGGCATGGTCAAGTTCCTGGCCCATGCCGAGAGCGACGAGATCCTGGGCGTGCACATCGTGGGCCCGATGGCCAGCGAGCTGATCTCCGAAGCCGTGGTGGCGATGGAGTTCAAGGCCTCCGCCGAGGACATCGCCCGCATCTGCCACGCGCACCCGTCGCTGTCCGAGGCGACCAAGGAAGCCGCGCTGGCCGTGGACAAGCGCACGCTGAACTTCTGAAGTCCATGGCCCCCACGCTCCCCCACTTCGTGTGGGTCGCTGCCCCCCGAGGGGGCTCAGCCGCCTTGGGGCGGCCCTGCGCCGGCTGATGACCGTCCGGGAGGCCTACGACGCCGAGCTGGCCGCGCGGGGTTACGCCAGCGACCCCGCGCAGCTGCGCGGGGTCGAGGCCCTGGACCGCTGCGTGCGCGACTGGGAGCAGTACAAGGAGCAGCGCTCCAACGTCTTCAAGAAGCTGATCCTGCGGCCGGAGATCCCGCGCGGCGTCTACCTCTGGGGCGGCGTCGGGCGCGGCAAGAGCTTCCTGATGGACTGCTTCTACAACGCGCTGCCGCTGCGCCGCAAGACGCGGCTGCATTTCCACGAATTCATGCGCGAGGTGCACCGCGAGCTGGTCGAGCTGCAGGGCACGGTGAACCCGCTGGACGAGCTCGGCAAGCGCATCGCCCACCGGTTCCGGGTGATCTGCTTCGACGAGTTCCACGTCGCCGACATCACCGACGCGATGATCCTGCACCGCCTGCTGCAGGCGCTGTTCGACCACGGCGTGGGCTTCGTCACCACCTCCAACTTCCGGCCCGACGACCTCTACCCCAACGGCCTGCACCGCGACCGCATCCTGCCGGCCATCGCGCTGCTCAACCGCAACCTCGAAGTGGTCAACGTCGACCACGGCGTCGACTACCGCCGCCGCACGCTGGAGCACCTGAAGCTGTACCACACGCCCCTCGGTCCCGAGGCCGATGCCGAGATGGGCCGCGCTTTCGACGAGCTGGCCGAAGTGCACGACGAGGACCCGGTGCTGCACATCGAGCAGCGCGAGATCCGTTCGCGTCGCAAGGCGGGCGGCGTGGTGTGGTTCGACTTCCGCACGCTGTGCGGCGGGCCGCGCTCGCAGAACGACTACCTCGAGATCGCGACCCAGTTCCACACGGTGCTGCTCTCCGACGTGCCGTACATGCCGGTCAACATGGCCTCGGAGGCGCGCCGCTTCACATGGCTCATCGACGTGCTGTACGACCGGCGGGTCAAGCTGATCATGTCCGCGGCGGTGCCGCCGGAGGCGTTGTACACGGAGGGGCCGCTGGCCCATGAATTCCCCCGCACGGTCTCGCGACTGAACGAGATGCAGTCGGCGGAATTCCTGGCCCAGGAGCGCCGCACGGTGGACACTAGCCTCACATGAACAAGCTCGCTTTCCTCCTCGCCGCCGGGCTGGCGCTGCCGGCCGCGGCCCAGAGCCCGCAGGCCGAAGAAGCGGCCGAGCGTGCCCGCATCGCGTCCGAGCGCACGCGCATCGAGGCCGAGTTCGAGCAGGCGAACAAGGCCTGCTACCAGAAGTTCGCGGTCAACGACTGCATCGCCGACGCCCGGGCCAAGAGACGCGAACTGCTGGCCGACCTGCGTCGCCAGGAACTGGTGCTGAACGACGCGGACCGCCGCCGCCGCTCGGCCGAGGGGCTGGACGAGATCGAGAAGAAGACGGCGGACAAGCGCGCCGCCCAGGCCTCCGTGCCCGCACCGGCTGCTTCGGCCGCGTCCTCGGC
>JAEWBU010000285.1 GCA_023390985.1 Pseudomonadota bacterium | reverse complement strand
ATCTACGTCGCTTCCGGCCTTTTCGCGCTTGCGCTGGCGGCAGGCCCTCACCTCGGCTAGTTCCCCGAACTGCGATTCAGATGCTTCGCGGCCATATCGCTCCCCAGCAGTGATTCACTGCTGCGAGAGGACGGCAGGCTCCTGGTGCCTTACTCCAGCAGCGGGATGTCCGTACTTGGCCGGAAGCAGACGTAATTCGGCGCGGCAAGACGCCATCCAGTCCCCCTGGGCACGTTTGACAAGCGCCCGCAGGGAGGCTTCTTCGCTCCGCTATCCGATATAGCCGGCGTGCAGCTCCGCGATCCGCCCGATGAAGCCCTCGATCTGGCGGATGTGACTGCGCAACAGCTGGACCGCCGCTTTCGCATCCCCGTCAACGATCGCCTGAGCGATCTTCTCGTGGTAGCCGAGCGCTTCCTCACTGCCGCCGAGTTCCGCATTGGCGAGGCGGCGCAGCCGCTCGAGGTGCGTGCGGGCCTGCCGCACCACCTCCCACGCTGAAGCGTGCCCCGACAGCTCCATGATCTTGCGGTGCAGATCCTCGTCGGCCGCGAGGCTGCCTTCGCGGTCGCCTTGCTGCAAGGCCATGCGCTGCTGCTCCACGATCCGCAGTAGCACCTTTCTTTCGTTAACCGGCGCACGCGCGGCCAGGTCCGCGGCAGAGCATTCGAGCGCCTCGCGCACGAACAGCGCGTCCTCCAGGTCCGGCCGGTGCAGCAGCGAGACGAAGGTTCCCTTCTGCGGCCGCACATCGAGGAGCCCCTCGGATAGCAGCGTGCGGAACGCCTCGCGCACGGGAGTGCGGCTGACGCCGAACTGCGTGGCCACGTCGGACTCGTTCAGCGCAGTGCCCGGCACGAGGTCCACGTTGACGATGGCCCGCCGCAGCACGCCGGCGACCTCGCTGCTGGCGGCGCCACGCACCGCGGGCCCAGGCCGGCTCGCGCCCAGGGACGCGAGGTCCTGTAGCGTGGAGGCGAGCACGAGACGCGGGCGAGCCATGGCCTGCTTATTGTTCCACCTTGATGTTGTACTGCTTCACCACGCCGGCCCAGCGCTCGCGGTCCTCGCGCAGGAAGGTGCGCATCGCTTCCGGACTGCCCGCCATCGGCTCGGCGCCCAGTTCCACCAGCCTGGCCTTCACGTCCGGCATGGCCAGCACCTGCACCAGGTCGGCGTTGATCCTGCGCACCACCTCGGGCGGCGTCGCGGCCGGTGCGAACATGCCCTGGTAGCCACCGGCGACGAAGCCGGGGATCACCTCGCCCACGGTCGGCAGGTTCGGCATGTCGGGCAGGCGCTTCGCGCTGGAAACCGCGAGCGCCTTCAGCTTGCCGGCCTTCACATGGGAGGCGGTGCTGAACACGCTGTTGAACTGGAGGTCGACGACGCCCTGGATCACGTCCTGGATGGTCTGCGAGCCGCCTTTGCTCGGCACGTCGGCCCACTGGAGCCCGAGGCGCGATGCGAACAGGCGCCCCGCCAGGTGGGGGTTGGTGCCCAGGCCGCTGGTGCCGTAGTTGATCTTGTTCGGATTGGCCTTGGCGTAGGCCACCAGTTCGTTCAGCGTGTTGTACGGCGTGGAAGGATGCGCCGTCAGCAGGTAGGGCGAGTAGGTCAGGATCGTCAGCGGCGCGAAGTCCTTGTCCAGGTCGTACGGGACCTTGCGCACGGAAGGCGCGATCGTCAGCGTGCCAAGGTCGCTGATCACCAGCGTGTGGCCGTCCGGCGCCGCCTGCGCCACGAACTGCATGCCGATGGAGGCGCTGGCGCCCGGCTTGTTGTCGACCACGACCGGCTGGCCCCACAGCTGCGAAAGCTTCTGGCCGATCAGGCGCGCCTGCACGTCCGAGGCGCCGCCCGCCGTGTAGGGCACGACGATGGTCACGGCCTTGCTTGGAAACTTCGCCTGTGCGAGCGCGGCGCTCGGCAACCCGAACGCGCCGGCGGCGAGTACCGCGGCGGCGAGCAGGGACAAGTGGCGGCGGGTGCTGTCTTGTGTCTTCATGGGTTCGATGTCTCCGGGATGATGTGGTGGGCGCGGCGCGCGGCTCACAGGACCTGGTCCTGCAGCGGCACGCCGGCGTAGAAGCAGCTGATGTTGGCGAAGACGCCCTGCATCTTCGCGGCGAAGGTGTCGCGGGTGGCCGCGGCGATATGCGGCGTGAGGACCACGTTGGGGAACTGCGCGAACGGATGCCAGGCGCGCACCGGCTCCTCCTCGTACACGTCCAGGCCGGCGGCGCCCAGGTGGCCCGAGCGCAGCGCCTCCACCAGTGCCGCTTCCTGGACGACAGGTCCGCGCGCGGTGTTCACGAGCACGGCGCCCTTCTTCATGCGGGCCAGCGCCGCCGCGTCGATCATCGCGCGCGTGTCGTCGGTGAGCGGCACGTGCAGCGACACGATGTCGGCTCGAGCCAGCAATTCGGGCAGGGCCACGCGCGTGACGTTCAGGCGCGCCGCCTCGCTGCCCGGGAGCGGCACCGGATCGACATACAGGCCCTGCATCTCCCATCCGAGCAGGCGGCGCGCGGTCGCCTGACCGATGCGCCCCATGCCGACGAAGCCGACGGTCTTGCCGGCCAGCGTCTGCGACTGCAGCCGCAGGGCGTTGACGTGGTAGCGGCCCTGGCGCAGTTCGCTGTCCGCGAAGGGCAGCAGCCGGCAAGCGGCGAGCATCAGCATCACGGCGTGCTCGGACACGGTCTGCGGCGTGCCGTTCGGCGTCACGGCGACGGGAATCCCGCGCTGCTGCAGCGCCGGCACGTCCGTCGTGTCGTGGTAGCCGACGCCCTGGTGCACCACGAGCCGCAGCGCGGGCGCCGACGCGATCATTTCGCGATCGAGCTTGCGCGTGGCGACGATCACCGCCTCGCAATCGGGCAGCTTCGCGAACACCTCCTGCCGGCTGTCCGATTCGAGCGTGACGAGTTCGATGTTCGCGGGCGCGTAGCTGCGCACGGTGTCGTACAGCTGCGGCGTGCCGCGCGCGAGGTAAAGCACCCGTGGCCGGGCGGTGCTGGTCTGGGTCATGTCATCTCCCGTCATGAATCGAGCGGTCGGGCACCTGCGAGGATTTCGAATACTAGTATACAATAACCTCCAGACGCAATACACGCATGCCAGCCATGAGCAAACCCCCGGCCCTTTCGGCCGAAGCCTTCCAGAAACTCAAGACGATCAGCACCGCCACGCTGTGCACCTGCCTGTTCAAGCGCGGGCTGCGCAGCCAGCTCATCCAGGACGTCCGGCCCGTCGGCACCTTCCGCGAGAACATGGTCGGTCCGGCGTACACAGTGCGCTACATGCCGGCGCGCGAGGACCTGAACCGCATGGAGGTGTTCCTGAACCCGGAGCACCCGCAACGCAAGGCGGTCGAGGAATGCCCGCCCGGCGCGATCCTCGTGTTCGACAGCCGCAAGGACGCGCGCGCGGCTTCCGCCGGCGCCATCCTGGTCATGCGGCTGCAGGCCCGCGGCGTCGCCGGCGTCGTCACCGATGGCGGCTTCCGCGACTCGCCCGAGATCGGCGCGCTGAAGATCCCCGCGTACCACCACCGCCCGAGCGCCCCGACCAACCTCACTTGCCACCAGGCGATCGACATCAACGTGCCGATCGGCTGCGGTGACGCGCCCGTCTTCCCGGGCGACATCCTGGTGGGCGACGGCGAAGGCGTGGTCGTCATCCCCGCGCACCTGGCCGAGGAGATCGCCCACGAAGCCTTCGAAATGACGGCCTTCGAGGACTTCGTGTCGGGGGAAGTCGCCAAGGGCCGCTCCATCATCGGCCTGTACCCTCCCACCCATCCGCAGAGCAAGGTGGACTTCGAGGCCTGGCGCAAGGCCAACGGCCGCTGAGGGCCCCGCCGTGAACGCCCCCCTGCCCCGCCGCCTGCGCGCCATTTACGCGCTCGAGGACTTCGAGGCCGCGGCGCGCCGCCATTTGCCGAAGCCGATCTTCGGCTACGTCTTCGGCGCCGCCGAAACCGGCGCCTCGCAGCGTGACAACCGTCTCGCGTTCGACGAGATCGGCTTCTTGCCGCGCGTCCTGAACAACGTGGCGCAGCGCTCGCAGAAGACCACCCTCTTCGGCCGTGAATGGAGCGCGCCTTTCGGCATCGCGCCCATGGGCGTGAGCGCGCTCACCGCCTACAGCGGCGACGTGGTGCTCGCCACTTCGGCGGCGCGCGCCGGCATCCCGATGATCATGAGCGGCTCCTCCCTCACGCGCATGGAGGAAGTCGCACAGGCCGCTCCCGCGAGCTGGTTCCAGGCCTACCTGCCGCCCACGCCGGAGAGGATCGAGGCGCTGGTCGACCGCGTCGCGCGCGCCGGTTTCGGCACGCTGGTAGTCACCGTGGACTCGGCCGTGCGCGGCAATGTCGAGAACTACGCGCGAGCCGGCTTCACCAGCCCCCTGCGGCCCGACCTCTCGCTGCTGTGGCAGGGGCTCACGCATCCGCGCTGGAGCGTCGGCACCTTCGGGCGCACGCTGGCGACGCGCGGCATGCCCCACTTCGAGAACACCGACACCGACAAGCGCACCGCGATCGTCGCGCGAAACGTGGTCCGCGACTTCTCCGGCCGCGCGCACCTTGACTGGTCGGCGATCGCCCGCATCCGGGCGCAGTGGAAGGGCCGCTTCGTCCTCAAGGGCGTGCTGCATCCGCTGGACGCAGCACGCGCCCGTGACCACGGTCTCGACGGCGTGATCCTCTCCAACCACGGGGGTCGCCAGCTCGATGGCGCCGTATCGCCCATGCGCGTGCTGCCCGCCGCACGCGCGGCCGTCGGCAGCATGCCGCTCATGGTGGACAGCGGCTTTCGCCGCGGCTCGGACGTTCTCAAGGCGCTGGCGCTAGGCGCGGACTTCGTCTTCATCGGCCGTCCGTTCAACTACGCGGCGACCATCGCCGGCGGCGACGGCGTCGCGCATGCGGTCGACATCCTCATGCGCGAGATCGACTGCGACCTCGGCCTGCTCGGCATCAACCGCATCGCCGAACTCGGGCCCCAACACCTGGTGCGCCGTGGCGACATGCCGGAGCTCGGGCTCCCGGCCCTGCCGCAGCGTCCGACGCCCTTCAGCCACAGCAGCATCCCGGCGACGTTGTAGCCCGGCGGTCGCACGGTGCCCATGCTCGTTTGCCTGGCTCCGCTCGATTTAGACGTTCAGCAGCGGGGCCGCCGAGTGGGCGCAGGATGTCAAAGCGGCGACGTCTTCTCCTGGCCGAAAGCGGCCGTCATGGCGGTCTTCCCATGCGCGACGCACCTAGCCAACGCAGGTGCGCCGCCGGGCGCCTAGGCCCCTTGTTCGCGGGGCATGGTTATCCTGAGCTACTTGAGGTTGGCCGCCTTGACGATCGCCTCGAACTTCTTTCGCTCGCCCTGAACGAACTTCGCGAACTCGGCCGTTGGCATGCCGCTCGGCTGCGCTCCCTGCTTCTCCAGGGCCTCCTTGACGTCCGGCATCTGCAACACCGCGGCGATGTCTCGCTGGATCTTGGCGATCACCGGCTCCGGCGTTCCCTTCGGAACCCAGATGCCGAACCACTGGTTCAACTCGAACTTCTCCAGGCCCGGGGTCGCCGCGATGGCGGGCACCTGGGGCGCTGCGGGCGAAGGCGTCTTGGAGGAGACAGCCAGTGGTTTCAACGCTCCCTTCTGCACGTGTGGCAGACCTGCGGGCAACCCGGCGAAGCCGATCGACACATGGTTGGCCAGCAGGTCGGTGATGGAAGGAGCGATGCCCTTGTAGGGCACGTGCACCATCTGCACGCCACTCAGCTGCTCCAGCAGGACCGCTGCCAAGTGCTGCGGCGTCCCCGCGCCGGAGGACGCATACGTCACCTTGTTGGGGTTCTTCTTCGCGTAGGCGACCAGTTCGGCGATGTTGGAGTACGGGCTGGACGGATGCGTGACCAGGATGAAGGGCAGCCGCACAGCCAGCGTCACCGGCACGAGGTCGGTCTCCGGGTCATACTGCATCTTGTCCATGACGAACTGGTTGATCACCACTTCGGCCGTGGCCGACATCATGATGGTCAGCCCGTCAGCCGGGGCACGCGCGACGGCCGTCGCCCCGATGGTGCCGCTGCCGCCCGGCTTGTTGTCCACGATGACGGTCTGCTTCCAGCGGTCGGCCAGCTTCTGCCCCACCAAGCGCGCCACCGGGTCGACGCCGGCGCCCGCCGGATACGGCACCACGATCTTGACCGGGTTCTGCGGCCATTCCTGCGCACCGGCGCCGGTCACGCAGACGAGGGCCGCGACGGCGGCGGAGAGCAACTTCCAGGCTTTCATCATGTTTCCTTGGGTAATGACAACGGACTTCGCCGGATCAGGTCCGACGCAGGACTTCGCCGATGCGCTGCGCGATCAGGGCCGACACGCGCTCGTTCGATTCGTGCGTGACGCCCGCGACGTGCGGCGTCAGGAACAGGTTGGGGCAGCCGGCCAGCGCGGAGCCGGCGGGAAGCGGCTCGCGCGCAAACACGTCCACCGCTGCCCCGGCCAGCGCGCCGGAATGCAGCGCCCGGGCCAGCGCGGCCTCGTCCACGATCCCTCCGCGCGCGGTGTTCACCAGCACGGCGCCGTGCTTCATGAGGCCCAGCCGCCGCTCGTCCACCAGGCCGGCGTTCTGCGGCGTGTAGGGCATGTGCAGGCTGACGACGTCGGCCTGGCGGAACAGGTCGTCCAGCTCCTCGCAGCGGGCCGCATCCCGCCACGCCGGGTGCGCCGGCGGCAGCATGGGGTCGTAGGCCAGCACGCGCATGCCGACGGCGCGCGCCAGTTCGCCCACGCGCTGGCCGACGGAGCCGTAGCCCGCCAGGCCCATCACCTTGCCGGCGATCTCGCGTCCTGCAGCCAGGCGTGCGCGCGGCCATTCGCCCGCGGCCACCTCGCCCGAGGAGAACAGGAAGCCGCGCAGCAGCACCATGGCGAGACCGACAACGTATTCGGCCACGGCCGCGGCATTGGCGCCGACGGCGGGAAGCACGGCGATGCCGCGGCTCGCGCAATACGCCTGGTCGATGTTTTCCAGGCCCACCCCGAGCCGCCCCACCGCGACCAGCCGGCCGGCGCCGGCCAGCAGCCCGCCGTCGACCTGCGTGCGATTGCGCACGATCAGCGCGTCGGCTTCGCGCAGCGCCACGGCGAGCTCGGCCGGGCGGTCCACCAGGTCCGGGGCGTACACGACGTCGAAAGCCTCGCGCAGCGCCTGGACGGCCGCCGTGTCCATGAATTCGGAGATGACGATTCGCCTGGTCATCGGGTGAGGCCCCTTCATTTCCATTGGTGACTGATGCGGAATCCGCGCAGAGCTTCCATGTCGGGGGCGACGCCCAGACCCGGCTCGTCCGGCAACGTGACCACGCCCTCCTCCACCCGCGGTTGCGGCACGGCCAGCAGCTCCCGCAGCGGGTTGGGGTTGGAGTCCACTTCGACGTAGCCCGGGCCGCCGACCGCGGCCTTGAGGTGCATCGAGGCGACGAGACCGATGCCGCCGCCGAGCCAGTGCGGGCAGAACATTCGGCCCGCCGCCAGGGCCTGGCGCCCCACCGGCACGCAGCCGCTGAAGCCGCCCCACTTGCCCAGGTCCGGCTGCAGCACCGTGAAGGCGCCGCTGCCCAGGGCCTCGGCGAACTGGGCCTCCCCGCGCATGTTCTCTCCGGCCGCCAGCGGCAGCGGCGATTGCGCGGCGAGCCGTACCCACTCCGCCCAGGGGCGGTCGGCCGCCAGCGGTTCCTCCAGCCACTGGAGCCCGAACTGCGCCATTTGGGCGCTCATCTCGACGGCTTCTTCAACGCTCCAGGCCTGGTTCGCGTCGACCATCAGCGGCGCGTCGGGCCCCAGCAGATCGCGCAAGGCCCGCAGGTTGGCGAGATCGCGCTCGACCCCGAATCCGACCTTGAGCTTGAAGGCGCGGAAGCCCTCTTCGCGCTTGGCCGCTGCCAGCCGTTCCGGTTGCGTGGGGCTGAGCCCGGAGGCATAGGTCGCCACCCGCGGCGTGCCGCCGAACAGCCGCCACAGCGGCTGCCGCAGGCGCCGTGCCGCGAGGTCCCACAGCGCCATGTCGGCACCGGCGATGGCCTGGGCCACCGTGCCGGGCTCCCCACATTGCAGGCCGAGGATGTGCAGGCGGCGCGTCGCCTCGCCGAACGCCTCCTCCGGCGTGCGCCACGGACGCTGCAGGAAGATGGGCGCGACGGCGGACTCGAACAGCCGGGCGCGGTGCTCCGCCCCCACGCCGGGGAAGTTGCACCAGATCTCGCCCCAGCCCACCGTGCCTTCGTCGTCTTCGGCGCGTACCAGCACGGCGGGGCGGTCATGCATGGTGCCGAAGGAGGTCTGCACGGGCTCGTCGATCGGCACCCGGAAGACGAAGGCTTGCAGCTTGACAAGCCGCACGGGCGTGGTGAAGCTGGCCACGGAGGCCGGAACGCTGGTCATCGTTTGTTGCTGGCGGGTTGCTTGGGTTGGGGCCGCCCCGCGAACAGGTCCAGCTCGAGCTGGATCATCTGGGCGGGGTACTGAATGTGGGCGTAGTAGACGATCCGCCCGTGCGCGTCCTGCAGCGATCGGCACACGTCGGCGATCGGGTCGGCCACCCCGATGTCCAAGTGCGCCGCCGTTTCTTCGTCGGAAACGGTCACGCGCATGATCTGGCGTGCGGCCGCGATCTGCACTTGGGGCAGCGCAGCCAGCCTGGGGATGACGGGCTCCCTGCTGAAGCCCTTGGGATCCAGGGCGAACACGTCCTGCGCCAGGTAGATCTCGATGAGGCAGTAGGGCCGCTCGTCGCGATAGTGCACGCGGCGCAGGCGGCGATACGGCCCGGCGACATCGCCCGCGGCGAAGTGCGGCACCAGCGGATGGCCGTCCTCGTCCTCTTGGATGGCGAGCATCCGGATCTTCAGTTCCGATACGGAGCGCACCAGCTCCTCGAACGAGGTGGCCAGCTTGAACCAGCGCTGCTGGGACAGGTCCTTCATGACGAAGGTGCCGCGCCCGCGGGTGCGCCGGATCACGCCCTCTTCTTCAAGACGCGCGAGCGCTTCGCGCAGCGTGATGCGCGAGACCTGGAATTCCCCCTCCAGTTCGTTGAGCGTGGGGATCTGCGTGTCCATCGGCCACTCCTGGCGCTCGATCTTCTGGCGCATCAGGTGCGCGACCTGCAGGTACAGGGGAACCCGGCTCTTCTGAAACACGGAATTCAAGTTTGTCACATAGTCATGATAACAAGCACTTTGGATCGAAGGACTAAGGGAAATGCGAATCGCGAGAGAAGCACGCCAAAAGCTGGGGTGGCGGCCAGAGCGAATTCACCGGATTCAGACGAGTGACATCAGTGCCAAGAGTGGGGTTGAGACACTCGTAGGACTGGCCTCGGCCGGAAGCACCCTAGGTTGCCAGCCGCGTTCTACCGACGCGATCGGCTGGAGCCTGTTCTACCATCGCCAATCGCTCACTTAGGAAGTCTCCATGCGCCTCTCAGGCATGGCCGCCTCACTCAGCATCCTTGGCCGTGGCGCCGTGTTCGCTGGCATGGTCCTTTTCGCGGCCGTGGCTGCCGTCGCCGCCGGCGCCTTGTGGCGCGAGAGGCTCCTGACCCTGAAGCAGGCGCGAGAGGATGCAGCGATGCTCGCCGCGGTGATGGAAGAGAGCACCGCGCGCACCTTCGACTCCGTCGACATGGCCCTGGCGGGGCTGGCGCAGCATCTCGAGTCTTCCCGCCCCGCCCGCCACGACGCAGGCACGCGCGAATTGATGCGCGAGCGCCTGAGGCAGCTGCCGCCCGTTCGCGCGCTCTTCGTCATCGGCCCGGACGGATACATCCAGCACGACACCGACTATCCGAAGACGCCGGACGTTTCACTGGCGGATCGGGCCTATTTCAAGTCCTTCGTCGAGCAACCCACCGTCCAACGGCACCTCTCGCAAGCGTTGCAGAGCCGTTCAGGATTGGGCTGGTTCGTCGCGGTGAGCCGGCGCATCACTGCGCCGGACGGCAGCTTCGGTGGGATCGCCGTCGCGGCCGTGCAGCTAGACACCGTCGCGCGGCTGTACCTCAAGCTGGGCCTCGGCGAAGG
>JAEWBU010000241.1 GCA_023390985.1 Pseudomonadota bacterium | reverse complement strand
CACCGTCAGCATCTGGATGCCGACCGATTCGAAACCGCGCGCCAGCCGCACGGCGTTGCGATGCTCCGCGTCCCAGCCGGTGCGCATCTTGAGCGTCACCGGCACGCCACGCGCCTGGCCCACGCACACCACCGCCTCGGCGATGGACAGGGCCAGCGGCTCGTTCTGCATCAGCGCCGACCCGGCCCACTTGTTGCAGACCTTCTTGGCCGGGCAGCCCATGTTGATGTCGATGATCTGGGCGCCGCGGTCGATGTTGTAGGCCGCGGCCTCGGCCATCATGGCCGCATCGGTACCGGCGATCTGCACCGCCACCGGTCCCGGCTCGCCCTCGTGGTTGGCCCGGCGCGAGGTCTTCAGGCTGTCCCACAGCTCGCGGCGCGAGGTGACCATCTCGCTGACCGCGTAGCCGGCGCCCAGCTTGCGGCACAGCTGCCGGAACGGCCGGTCGGTAACGCCTGCCATCGGCGCGGCGAACAGGTTGTTCGCCAGGACGTGAGGGCCGATGTGCATGGGGGAAGCGGGACGGTGCTGCTGAAAAATGAGGCATGCATTGTAGGCCCGCCGCCTGACGCGACCTGGCGGGGCGCGACTGCGTATGCGCCTACAGGTTCGCGCGGCTTGACTGGCTTAACATCCGCGCGCATGCAAGAGTGGCTCGAGTCCCTGCTGGCGATGCTGGCGCTGCCCCAGTTCGGGCTTTCCACTCTCTTCATCGTCGCCTTCGTCTCGGCCACGCTGCTGCCGCTCGGCTCCGAACCCGCGCTGTTCGGCCTGCTCAAGCTCAACCCCGAACTCTTCTGGCCCGCCATCCTGGTGGCGACCGCCGGCAACACCCTGGGCGGCATGGTCGACTGGTGGATGGGTTACGGCGCGCACCAGGTCGTGGACAAATGGGGCCACTCGCGCACGCACGTGAAGGCGATCGAATGGCTGGAGAAGCTCGGGCCCAAGGCCTGCATCTTCTCTTTCCTGCCGGTGGTGGGCGATCCGCTGTGCGCGGTGGCCGGCTGGCTGCGGCTGCCGTTCTGGCCGTGCGCGGGGTGGATGCTGGTGGGGAAGTTCCTGCGCTACGTCGTGATGACGATCGCGCTGATGGAGATGTTCCCGGGCGCGCTGCCCGGGACCTGACGCGCAGCCTTACGGCCGCACCGCGGCGCGAAACGCCGGGTCGGCGACGAGATCGGCCGCCAGCTTGCGATAGAGGAGCCCGTATCGGTTGATCGCATCGGGGACGGCCTCGACTCCGACGAACGACGCCTGCCAGCGCGACTCGGCGCGCAGTTCACGGTCGTACAGCGTCTTGCCCGATCGCGTGACCACGAACCTTGCCGCGACCGCCGCCGAAGACGCTCCCGTGGGCACGTCCAGCCGGCTGTCTGTGAGCCAGCCCTCCACCACGGTCTGGGCCTGCGGCTCCAGCAAGCCGGCGGCGCGCAGGTCGGCCGCGAGCGCCTCCTTGAGGTACTGGGCGAATGAACTGCCGTACGGCGAATAGAAGGTGTTGGTTCGGGCCGTGACCGACTCGTCCACGGAGGCCGGGAGTCCCGGCGCAAGCCGGAACGTTCCCAGCGACACGGGCGCGATGCCGGCACTGCGCGCCGCGACGATGCTGTCCATCGCGGGGCTGGGCGGCGCCAGCGGAACCCGGGCGCAACCGGCCAGGATCAGCGCGGCCAGTGCCGCGCCGGCGGCGAGCTTCACTTGAATTCCGGATCGCGCGAGAGATCGCGCAGCGGTCCGGCCATGATCTGCCGCACCATGGTGCGCACCGCGTCGTCGATGCCGGCCGCCTTGTAGGCGTTCGCCGGCGCACTGGCGGCGCCGACCGAGGTATGGATGGCGTGCCTGGAAGTCTTGACGATCGGCTGGGCGCGCCCCGGAGGCAGGTAGCTCACCGTGCAGCTGTACCCATCGGTCACCGTGTTGCCGGCCGCGCCGAACGTCAGCCCCGTCATGAAGCCCTTGGCGAAGGCGTCGTCGGTGAGAGGAACGTTGTCGATCTTCACGCTCAGCAGCGCACCGCCGCCCACCGGCTTGTCGGTGACCTGCGAGAACAGGCCCGTGGACTGGATGCTCTCGACCGCGAACGGCCGCACGTGCTCGGTCGCGCGCGAGTTGGCCACGCCCTTGGTCTGGAACTCGAAAACGAGCTGCACGGGAGCCGGCGCGGACGGCTTGGCGTACTCGCTTGCCGGCACATCCTTGACGGCTCCGTCGACGTAGTGAGTCGCGCAACCCGTTGCCGCGAAGGCAAAGGCGGCAATGGCGAGCAGGCGCAACAAGGCGCGGGCAGGCTGCACGGCAGCCGCGGCATCGAACTTCATGGAATCCCCTCCGGTGGATCGTTGTTCACGGTCCTGGGAGCCATGTCCCGGCCGCCGCGGCACTGTAGCAGTGCCCGCGCGGCCGACGTTTAGACGTTGAACAGGAAGTTCATCACGTCGCCATCCTTGACGACGTACTCCTTGCCTTCGCTGCGCATCTTGCCCGCGTCCTTGGCGCCCTGCTCGCCCTTGAACCTGATGTAGTCGTCGAAGGCGATGGTCTGGGCGCGGATGAAGCCGCGCTCGAAGTCGGTGTGGATCACGCCCGCGGCCTGCGGCGCGGTGGCGCCGATGCGGACGGTCCAGGCGCGCACTTCCTTCTCGCCGGCCGTGAAGTAGGTCTGCAGGCCGAGCAGCCGGAAGGCCGCGCGGATCAGGCGGTTCAGGCCCGGCTCGTCCTGGCCGATCTCGGACAGGAACATCTGCTTGTCCTCGTCGCTCATGTCGGCCATCTCGGATTCGATCTTGGCGCAGATGGCGACCACGGGCGCGTTCTGCGATGCCGCGTATTCCGTCAGGCGGTCCAGGTACGGGTTGTTCTCGAAGCCGCTCTCATCGACGTTCGCCACGAACATCGCCGGCTTGGCGGTGATCAGGAACAGCTGCTTGAGCAGCGCCTGCTCCTCGTCGTTGAACTGCAGCGTGCGCACCGGCTTGCCTTCGTTCAGCGCGGCCTGCAGGCGCGTGAGCAGCGACACCAGCTTGGCGGCTTCCTTGTCGTTGCCGGACTTGGCGGCCTTGGTGTAGCGCGCGAGGCTCTTTTCCACCGTGCCCAGGTCGGCCAGGCACAGCTCGGTCTGGATCACCTCGATGTCGGAGACCGGGTCCACCTTGCCGGCGACGTGGATGACGTTGGGGTCGTCGAAGCAGCGCACCACGTTGACCACCGCATCGGTCTCGCGGATGTGGGCCAGGAACTGGTTGCCCAAGCCCTCGCCTTTGCTGGCTCCAGCCACTAAGCCCGCGATGTCGACGAACTCTACAATGGCCGGGACGATGCGTTCCGGCTTGACGATGTCGGACAGTTGAGCCAGCCGCGGGTCAGGCAGCTCCACGATGCCGACGTTCGGCTCGATGGTGCAGAAGGGGTAGTTTTCGGCGGCGATCCCCGCCTTGGTCAGGGCATTGAACAGGGTCGATTTGCCCACATTGGGCAGGCCCACGATGCCGCACTTCAAGCTCATGACAGTTCCAGACAGACAAGCGCGAAAGTGTATGCCATGGGCCCTGCCGGCCCGGGCGCTGGCCCTGGCCGCCGCGCTGTTCCTGCTGGCGGGCGCCGCGCTGGCGCAGTCGTTGCCGCAGCGCGCGGGCACCGTGCTCCTGGGCGACGGCGCGGGCAGCGTGCCCGCCGAGCCGTATGCCCAGGCCTGGTTCGACGAGACCGGCACCGCCACGCTCGACGAAGTGCTGCAGAAAGGCGCCCCGTTCTCTCCCGATGCGCGCGAGATCGTGCACCCGCTGCGGCCGGGCACCGCGCTGTGGCTGCGCCTGCGCCTCCTGCGCGCCGAGGGCAGCCGCCAGCAGTGGCTGCTGGTGTTTCCCAATCCGCTGATCGACCAGGTCGACCTCTGGCAGCGTGACGAGCGCGGCCGGTGGCGGTCGCAGTCCGCCGGCGACACGGTGTCCGTCGAGCGCTGGCCGGAACCGGGCCGCTACCCGGTGTTCCGGCTCGACCTGCCCGGCGGACATGCCCGCGACGTGTACGTTCAAGTGCGCGGCGCGGTGCCTGCTGCCGTCCCCCTGCGCCTCACCACTGACGTCGCCCACAGCCAGCAGCAGCAGGTGGAATACCTCGGGCTCGGTCTGGCCACCGGCGCGCTGCTCCTGCTGCTCACCGCCTGCCTGGCCCAGAGCTGGGTGTATCGCGACCGCACCTACGCCTGGTACGCGGGCTACGCGGCGCTCAGCGTGCTGTGCGTGCAGTCGTACACCGGCGTCGCCGCCCACCTGCTCTGGCCGTTCGCCGGCGCCTGGGCCGACGCGGGCACGGGCTGCCTGGCCGCGCTGGCCGCCGGAGCGGCCATCCTGTTCGTGCGCAAGCTGACCGGCCTGCAGGCGCGCTACCGCCGGCTGGACCGGCTGGCACTGGTGGCCGGCTGGGCGGGCGTTCCGCTCGCCCTGTTCTACCTGTTCTTCGAGCGCAAGCTCGCCCTCGACATCCTGGCCGCCTACCTGTTCGGCACCACGCTCCTGAACATGGGCGTGGCGGCGTACTCCTGGCGGCGCGGCGACGTGGTCGGCATGTGGACGCTGATCGCCTACGCCCCCCTCACCGCCGCGGTGCTGGCCGCGATGCTGCGCCTGCTGGGCTGGCTGCCGACGTCCTTCGCCACGCAGTACGCGGTGGTCGTGGCCATGATCCTGGAGGTGCCGCTGCAGCTGCTGGCGTTGTCCATCCGCTCGCGCGACCGGCACGGCGCCCAGATCCGCGAACAGGCCCTGGCCAGCCAGGACGCGCTCACCGGCCTCCTGTCGCAGCACCTGTTCCACGACCAGCTGCGGCAGGTCGTCGCGCGCTTCAACCGCGACCGCGACGACGCCGCCATCGTCTTCATCGACCTGGCCAACCACGCCCGCATCAAGACCCATTTCGGCCAGGCCGTCGCCGAGCAGAGCCTGCTGCGCAGCGTGATCAAGCTGCGCAAGCTGGTGCGCGACGTGGACACGGTCGCCCGCATCGGCGAGGCGCGCTTCGCGCTGATCATGGAAGGCGTGCGCTCGCGCGCCGTCATCAGCGATCGCGCCGCGCGCCTCATCGCCCAGGGACTGATGCCGGTGCCGGGCCTCAAGCCCGAGATCACCCTGCAGTTCCACGTGGCCGCCGTGCTGCTGTGCGAGCACGCGGTGGACTCGTCGGAACTCGCGCTATCGCTGGACGCGCTGCTCGGTTCCATGTCCTCGCGCACGCGGCGGCCGATCCGCTTCCTGGAGCCGCCGCAGACCAAGCCGGTGCCGCTGGAGGAAACGGCCGATGCGAGCAGCGGCGCGGACAGCACGATGCCGCCGCGGCCGCTGTTGCGGCGCGTCTGAGCGCGCCGCCTTCCCTCCTCAATCGAACTTCCAGCCGCCGGTCACCGGCTGGCCGACGCGCAGTACCGCGTCCTCGCCTTCGAGCACGATTGCGTTCATCGCGAAGGTGGCTGCGCCATTCAGGCGCGCGTCCTGGCGGTAGGTCTGCAGCGTGTCGCCCACCGGCCTTGCGTTGCGCTCGCCGGTCTGCGGATCCACGTCCGGGATGGAACAGCGCGCGCAGGGCTTGACGAGCTTGAGCACCGCGGCCGGCTCCGAGCCGATCCGCAGCTCCTCGACGCGGTCCTCGTCATGCGCCTCGATGCCGTCCAGCACGATGTTCGGACGGAATCGCTCGATGCCCACCGCTGCCTGGCCGGCTTTCGCGAGCCGCTCGTTCAGGCCCGCCAGGGAAGCGGCACTGGCCACCAGCACCGGATAGCCGTCGGCGAACTGGTTGGGCGCCTCGATCCCGCCGGTCCACTTCGGGTCGGACAGCCGCCGGTGGTCCGGATCGAACCGCGCCAGCCGCGCCGGCCGGCCGAGGAAATCGGTGAACCACTGCGCCGCCACCGCGCCCATGTCGTAGGCCGGGACCTCGTCCTTCCACACGCGGACCCGGGTCGGCTCCTCCACCGCGTCGATGGACAGGTGCAGCGCCAGCATGCCGGGCGCGCGCAGCACCACCTCGCTGCGCTTGAGCTGGACCTTGATCAGCGCCATGCGCGGCAGTTCGCGCTGGCTCAGGAATTCGCCGTTGGCGTCCACCACCATCCAGGCACGGTCCAGGTCGAGCCCGGTGGACGTGAGCACGGCCTCCGTCACCTCGACGCCGGCGCAGGACTTCACCGGATAGACGAACAGGCGCGCGATGCGGCCGGACAGGCCTTCGGAAGGGGGCGTGGGCGTGGCGGAACTCATCGGAGGGATTGTGCCCGCCTCCTACAATCGACCGATGGCGCCTGTCCTCGACGTCTGTATCCGCGGCGCGGGAATCGTCGGCCGCACCCTGGCGCTGCTGCTCGCGCGCGAACGGCTGCGCGTCGGCCTCGTGCAAGCCGCGTCCCCCTCCCCTTCGCACCACGACGTGCGGGCCTACGCGCTCAATGCCGCGTCGCGCCAGCTGCTCGAATCGGTGCGGGCCTGGCCCGATGCCGCGCATGCCACGCCGGTCACCGGCATGGAAGTCCATGGCGACGAAGGCGGGCACGTGCGGTTCCGCGCGGGCCCCGAGCCGGCGCTGGCCTGGATCGTCGACGTGCCGGCGCTGGAACAGCGCCTGGCCGAGGCCCTGCGCTACCAGGCGCTGGTGACCGTGCTCGACGCGCCGGCCAAGGCGCCGCTCACCATCGTCTGCGAAGGCCGCGCCAGCGCCACGCGCGCGGAGTTCGGCGTGCAGTACGACGTGCAGCCCTACGGCCAGCACGCGGTGGCGGCCCGCCTGCGGTGCGAAAAACCGCACGGCGGTGTCGCGCACCAGTGGTTCCAGGGCGGCGAGGTGCTGGCGCTGCTGCCGATGGGCGGCGAGTCGTCCGAAGGCGACGCGCACTCGCTCGCGCTGGTCTGGTCGGTCGGGCAGGACCGGGCCGATTCGCTGCTGCACTACCCCGCGTCCGACTTCGAGGCGGACCTCACGGCGGCCAGCCACCAGGCCCTGGGCAAGCTCACGCTGACCAGCGAGCGCGCGGCCTGGCCGCTGCAGCTGGCGCGCGCCGACCGCTGGTGCGGGCCCGGCTGGACCCTGGCCGGCGACGCCGCTCACAGCATCCACCCGCTGGCCGGCCAGGGCCTGAACCTCGGCCTGGCCGATGCCCGCGCGCTGGCGCAGGTCTTGCACGAGCGTGAATACTGGCGGCCCGTGGGCGACATCCGGCTGCTGCGGCGCTACGAGCGCTCGCGCAAGGCGGGCGTGCTGGCGATGGAAGCGGCCACCGACGGCCTGCAGCGGCTGTTCGCGCAGGACCATGCGGCGTTCGCGGCCATCCGCAACACCGGCATGCGGGGCTTCGACGCCAGCGGCCCGATCAAGCAATGGGCGATCCGGCAGGCCGCGGGCCTGTGATCCCACCCGCAAGAACAAGCATTGGAAAGACCATGAAACGCATCCTCACCGCCCTCGTCGCCGGCGCACTGCTGGCCGGGGCCGCCTTCGCGCAGGAAGCGGCCATCCGCAAGAACCTGCTGGAGCGGCTGCCGCAGATCGGCAAGATCGACGAGGTGAGCAAGACGCCGGTCGCGGGACTGTTCGAGGTGCGCGTGGGCACCGACATCTTCTACACCGACGCCGAGGGCAACTACCTGATCGAGGGCCAGGTGATGGACCTGCGCAATCGCAGGAACCTGACCGAGGAGCGCCAGGCCAAGCTGCTGGCGGTCGACTTCGACAACCTGCCGGTGAAGGACGCCTTCACCATCGTGCGCGGCGACGGCAAGCGTCGCATGGCGGTATTCCAGGACCCGAACTGCGGCTTCTGCAAGAAGTTCGAGCGCGACCTGCAGAAGGTGGACAACGTCACCATCCACATGTTCCTGTACCCGATCCTCGGCAACGACTCGGTGGTCAAGTCCCGCAACATCTGGTGCGCCAAGGACAAGGGCAAGACCTGGCAGGACTGGATGGTGCGTGACGTCGCCGCGCCGGCCGCGCCCTCGCCCGGCTGCGACACCAGCGCGCTGGACCGCAACCGCGAGTTCGGCCGCAAGCACCAGATCACCGGAACGCCCACCCTGCTGTTCGCCGACGGCCGCCGCGTGCCGGGCGCGCTCACCGCCGCGCAGGTCGACAAGATCCTGACCGAAGCCAAGTGAGTCCGCGCGCGCACGCCGCCCCGGCCTGGCGTCTTCATTACCGGGTCGAAGCGGCGGATCTCCACGCCCATCTCTATCACGTCGCCCTGACCGTCGAGCAGCCCTCGGCGGGCCAGCGCGTCTCGCTGCCGGTCTGGATCCCGGGCAGCTACCTGGTGCGCGAGTTCTCCAAGAACCTGCAGCGCCTGGCGGCCACGCAGGACGGCCGCCCGGTGCCGATCCACCAGATCGACAAGTGCACCTGGCAGATCGACTGCGTGCCCAGCAGCCCGCTGGTGCTCAGCTACGAGGTCTATGCCTTCGACACCTCGGTGCGCACCGCCTGGCTGGACGCCGAGCGCGGCTTCTTCAACGGCACCAGCCTGTGCCTGCGCGTGCACGGCCAGGAGCCGCAGCCGCACGCGCTCGAACTGATTTCGCCGCGCCCGGGATGGGAAGCCGCCACCGGCCTCACGCCGGTGAAGACCGGCAAGCGGGGGTTCGGCCTGTACCTCGCGCACGACTACGACGAGCTCGTGGACTGCCCGGTGGAGATGGGCCCGTTCTGGAGCACCGAGTTCAAGGCCTGCGGCGTGCCGCACCGCCTGGTGGTGGCCGGAGCCGCCGACTCGTTCGACGGCGCGCGGCTGGCGGCCGACGTGCAGAAGATCTGCGAGGCCGAGATCCGCTTCTGGCACGACCGCAAGAAGCCGCACTTCAGGAACTACCTGTTCCTGCTGAACGCGGTCGACGACGGCTACGGTGGCCTGGAGCACCGCAACTCCACGGCTCTCGTGGCTTCCCGCCGCGACCTGCCGCGCCTGGGTGACACGCGCATGGGCGACGGCTACCTCACGCTGCTGGGGCTGATCAGCCACGAGTACTTCCACACCTGGAACGTCAAGCAGCTGCGGCCGGCGGAGTTCACGCGCTACGACTACTCGAAGGAGAACTACACGCCGCTGCTGTGGTTCTTCGAGGGCTTCACGAGCTACTACGACGACCTGCTGCTGCGGCGCGGCGGGCTCATCGACGAGCAGACCTACGTCCGCCTGCTGAACAAGACCATCAACCAGGTGCTGCAGACGCCGGGCCGCGAGGTGCAGCCGGTTGCGCAGGCCAGCTTCGACGCCTGGGTGAAGTACTACCGCCAGGACGAGAACACGCCCAACGCCACGGTGAGCTATTACACCAAGGGCTCGCTGGTGGCGCTGTGCTTCGACCTCACGCTGCGCGCGGAAGGCCGCACCCATCTCGACGAGGTGATGCGCGCGCTCTGGGTGCGCTGCAAGGCCGGCCCCATGACCGAAGCCGATTTCGCCGCGGTCCTGCGCGAGTTGGGCGGCCGCAGCTTCGCTCGGGAGATCACCGCCTGGGTGCACGGCACGCGGGAGTTGCCGCTCGCCGACCTGCTGCAGAAGCAGGGCATCTTCGCGCTCGACGAACCGGCGCAACTGCAGCAGCGCCTGGGCGTGCGCACGGAAGAAGCGGGCGGCACGATCAAGCTCAAGACCGTGCTGCGCGGCGGCGCCGCCGAGCAGGCGGGCCTAGCCGCAGGCGACGAGTGGCTGGGCGTGGAAGTGGGCGGCAACGCCTGGCGCCTGGCCAAGCTGGACGACCTGCTGCTCTATGCCGGCAACCACCGCCGGCTGATCGCCCTGGTGGCGCGCGACCGCCGCCTGCACCGGCTGGAACTGCACCTCCCGGCCGCCGCCACCACCTGGCGCCTGGTGCTGCGCGACCCGGCCCTGGCGCAGCCATGGCTGTCCCTCACGACCTGAACCCGCGCGAGCGCCGCCGGCTGCTCGCGGTCGTGGCGCTGGTGCTGCTGCTGCACGTGGCGGCGCTGGAAGGCCTGCTGCGCTGGACCGCCGAGACGCGGCTGCTCAAGCCGTTCGTCGCGCCGATGTACACGCGGCTGCTGGAGCCGGAGGCCCCCGCCGAACCGCCTCCCGTGGCGGCGCAAGCCGCGCCCGCACCACCGCCCCCGCCACCGGCCCGGATGCGCGCGACACCCAGCGTGCCGGCGCAGGCCACGCGCACGCTGCCGGAGCTGAAGGAGGAAGCGCCGCCGCCGAAGCCGCCCGAGCCCGTGGCGGAAGCGCCCGCTCCCGAGCCTGCGCCGCCTGAACCTGAAACGCCCGTGGCACAGGCCCCCGAGCCTCCCGCGTCGGACACGATCGCCGCGCCGTCACCCACGCCGAGCGCCAGCGCGCCGGGCAGCACCGGCACGGCCACCGCCGCCGTCACGCCCGGCCTGGACGGCTGGCCCTCCGACACACGCCTGACCTACCGCCTGGGTGGCCGCTTCCGAAGCGGCGAGTTGTATGGCGACGCCCGCGTGCTGTGGCAACGCGAGGACAAGCGCTACCAGGTCCGCGTCGAGGTGGGGCTCACCTTCCTCGCCTCGCTGGTCATGACCAGCCAGGGCGAGGTCGATCCGGTCACGCTGCGCCCGCAGGCTTACGAGGAAGTGCGCAACGGGCGGCCGCGCGGCCTGCGCCTGAACGAGACCGAAGTGCAGCTCGCCAACGGCAAGGTGATGCCGCGACCGCCGGGCGTTCAGGACACGGCCAGCCAGTTCGTCGAGCTCAGCCATCGCTTCGCCAGCGGCCAGGAGAAGCTGGAGGTCGGCCGCGCGGTCAGCTTCTGGATGGCGCGGCCCGGCGCGCTGGACCTCTGGACCTACGACGTCGTGGGCAGCGAGATGCTGAGGACGCGGCTGGGCGAGATCGAGGCCTTCCACCTCAAGCCTCGGCCCATCGCCAACCCGCGCGGCAACATCACGGCGGAGATGTGGTTCGCGCCCAGCCTGCAGTACCTGCCGGTGCGCATCCGCGTGAACCTGGGCGAGGAGGCCCACGTGGACCTGCTGGTCGAGACGATCGAGCAGCGCTAGGCCCGTCGTCATTCCCGCGGAGGCGGGAATCCAGAGCTTCCGCCTTCCGTGGCCTCCGAAAGGAAGCCCTGGATCCCCGCCTTCGCGGGGATGACGGTATCTGTTTACTTCGGGCGCTTGTCGAGCACGCGTTTCGCCTTACCGACGCTGCGCTCCACCCCGCCCTCCGCGCGCAGCTCGATCACCGCGCTGCTGCCGATGTAGGTCTTGATCTCGTGCGCCAGCACGTCGGCGGCGGCCCGGGCCTCCGCGCTCTCGTGCGACAGCCCCTGGCGCGCTTCCACCGCCACCGTCAGGCAGTCGAGCGGCCCTTCGCGCGTGAGGATGCACAGGTAGTGCGGCGCGAGTTCGGCGCGCTTGCAGATCAGCTCCTCGATCTGGGTCGGGAACACGTTCACGCCGCGCACGATCATCATGTCGTCGCTGCGGCCGGTGATCTTCTCCATGCGGCGCATGGTCCGCGCCGTGCCGGGCAACAGGCGCGTGAGGTCGCGCGTGCGGTAGCGGATGATCGGCAGCGCCTCCTTGGTGAGGCTGGTGAACACCAGCTCGCCCAGCTCGCCGTCGGCCACCGGCTCACCGGTGTCGGGATCGATGATCTCGGGATAGAAGTGGTCCTCCCAGATCGTCGGGCCGTCCTTGGTCTCGACGCATTCGTTGGCCACGCCGGGACCCATCACCTCCGACAGGCCGTAGATGTCCACCGCGTCCATGCCCATGCGCAGCTCGATCGCCTTGCGCATGTCGTTGGTCCAGGGCTCGGCGCCGAAGATGCCCAGGCGCAGGCTCGATTCGCGCGGGTCCAGCCCCTGGCGCTCGAACTCGTCGGCGATGGCCAGCATGTAGCTGGGCGTGACCATGATGATGTCCGGCCGGAAATCGTGGATCAGCTGCACCTGGCGCTCCGTCTGGCCACCGCCGAACGGCACCACGGTCAGGCCCAGCCGCTCCGCGCCGTAGTGCGCGCCCAGGCCGCCCGTGAACAGGCCGTAGCCGTAGCTCACATGCACCATGTCGCCCGGCCGCGCGCCCGCGGCGCGGATGCTGCGCGCCATCACGGTGGACCAGGTGTTGATGTCGTTCTGCGTGTAACCCACCACTGTCGGTTTGCCGGTCGTGCCGCTGGACGCGTGGATGCGCACGCACTGCTCGCGCGGCACCGCGAACATGCCGAACGGGTAGTTGTCGCGCAGGTCGTGCTTGGTGGTGAAGGGGAACTTCGCCAGGTCGGCCAGCGAGCGGCAATCCTCCGGATGCACGCCCGCCTTGTCGAACTTGGAGCGGTAAACCGGGGAGTTGGCGTAGGCGTGCGCCAGCGTGGTCCGCAGGCGCTTGAGTTGCAGCGCGCGCAGTTCGTCGATGCTGGCCTTCTCGATCGGCTCGAGGGGAAACGACTTCATCTCATGCCTCCGGAATCACGGTGCCCGGGATCTGCGCGCTCTTGCCGCGGAACATCGCGACCGTTTCACCGCGCTGGTTGGTCACCTTCATGTCGTACACGCCGTGCCGGCCCTGCAGCACCTGCTCGATGCCTTCGCAGGTGAGCACGTCGCCCAGCTGCCCGGGCTTGAGGAACTCGATGCTGCAGCCGGCCGCCACCGCCACCTTGTTGTGGCTGTTGCAGGCGAAGGCGAAGGTCGAATCGGCCAGCGTGAAGATGAAGCCGCCGTGGCAGATGCGGTGGCCGTTGAGCATCTCCTCGCGGATCACCATCCGCATCACCGCGCGCCCTGGGCCGCAGGCGAGCAGCTCCATGCGCATGAATTCGCGGCTGGCCCGATCCGCGGCGAACATCGCCTCGCCCACGCGGGCGGCCTTGTCTTCGGGCGTCATCACTCGCCCTTGAACTTCGGCTGGCGCTTCTCGCGGAACGCCATCACGCCTTCGATGTAGTCGTGCGTGCGGCCCAGGGCCGACTGGGTGTCGCGCTCCAGGTCCAGCTGGCGGTCCAGGTCGTTGCTCGCGGCGGCGCGCATCACCTTGCGGGTGGCGACCAGGCCGGCGGTGGGCAGCACCGCCAGGCGCTCGGCGAGCTTGATCGCGGCCTGCACGACGTCCTCGCCCTCCGGCGCGACGTCCCAGATCATTCCCCACTCCTTGGCGTCCTTCGCACTGACCTTGTCGCCCAGCATGGCCGCGCCCATGGCGCGCGAAAGGCCGAGCTTCTTGACCAGGAACCAGGTGCCGCCGGCATCGGGAATCAGGCCCAGCTTGATGAAGGCCTGGATGAAGCTGGCGCCAGGCGCGGCGATCGCGAGGTCGCAGGCCATCGCGATCGAGGCGCCCGCGCCCGCGGCCACGCCGTTGACGGCGGCGATGGTCGGCACGCGCAGCGCCTGCAGGCGGCGCACGGTGGGATTGAAGGCCTGCTCGATGACGGGGCCGGGATCGGCGCGCTCCACGAGGTTCGGGCCCGGCTCGAAGTCGAACTCGGCGAGGTCGGCGCCGGCGCAGAAGCCCCGTCCGCCGCCCGTGATGACGGCGGCGCGCACCGACTTGTCGGACTCGATGCGATCGAACGCGCCCCACAGTTCCTGGTGCATGGCGCGCGTGAAGCTGTTGAGCGCCTGCGGCCGGTTCAACGTGATCAGCGCGACGGCGCCGCGGGTTTCGTACAGGATCGTGGGTTCGCTCACGGGATGCCTCCTGCGCCGAATCTAGCATTGGCCGACCGCTCGGTCGGGCAACGATTTCCCTTGGGTATAGTGCCCGCTTCCAAGGAGACCCGGATGTCGTACGAGACGATCGAAGTGCGCACCGAAGCCGGCAAGGTCGGCATCGTCGCGCTCAACCGCCCCAAGCAGCTCAACGCGCTGAACGACCAGCTCATGGACGAGCTGGGCGCCGCGCTGAAGGCCTTCGACGCCGACGACGCGATCGGCTGCATCATCGTCACGGGCAGCCAGAAGGCCTTCGCGGCCGGCGCCGACATCTCGGTGATGACCAAGTACAGCTTCGCCGACGTCTACAGGAGCGAATACATCAGCCGCAACTGGGAAACCATCCGCAGCGTGCGCAAGCCGGTCATCGGCGCGGTGGCGGGCTTCGCGCTCGGCGGCGGCTGCGAGCTGGCCATGATGTGCGACTTCATCATCGCGGCCGACAACGCGAAGTTCGGCCAGCCCGAGATCAAGCTCGGCATCATCCCCGGCGCCGGCGGGACCCAGCGTCTGCCGCGCGCCATCGGCAAGTCCAAGGCCATGGACATGGTCCTGACCTCGCGGATGATGGACGCGCAGGAAGCCGAGCGCAGCGGCCTGGTCAGCCGGGTCGTTCCGCTGGACAAGCTGATGGATGAGGCGCTCGCGGCCGCGTTGCTGATCGCCGACATGCCCCGCCTGGCGGCGATGGCGGCCAAGGAGTCGGTCAACCGGGCTTTCGAGACGCCGCTGAGCGACGGCATCGGTTTCGAGCGGCGCCTGTTCCACGCCCTGTTCTCGACCGACGACCAGGAGGAAGGCATGGAAGCTTTCCTGGCGAAGCGGCCGGCCCGGTTCACCCACCGCTGAGTCTCGCGACTTGCTATAATCTCGGGCTCTCGGCGCTTTAGCTCAGTCGGTTAGAGCGATGGAATCATAATCCACAGGTCCGCGGTTCGAGTCCGTGAAGCGCCACCAACACCTTGCAAAGGCACTGTTCCCGGACAGTGCCTTTGTTTTTTGTCCCGCCCCTTCAGCCTCTGGATCAACACCATGAAACGCTGGATCTTCCCCGCCGCCGCGCTGCTGCTCGCGGCCTTCGCCGCCCAGGCCCAAGTGCCGCTGCGCATGGCCCCGGCCGACGTCAAGCCGGCCCGCCTCACGGTCACCGCCCCGCCCCAGATCAGCGTGAACGGCCAGCCCGACCGGCTGTCGCCCGGCGCCCGCATCCGCGCCACCAACAACATGCTGGTGGTGTCGGGCTCGGTGGTCGGCCAAGCGCTGCCGGTGGTCTTCCGCCGAGACCCGATGGGCCTGGTGCACGAGGTCTGGGTGCTGACGGAAGAGGAATACGCCAGGGTCGCGCCCAGCGACGACGGCACGCCCGAGGGCCACAAGCGGTTCGCCGAGGCGCTGCAGATCATCTTCGGCGGACGGAAGTAGGCCCGCCATGAAGAAGGTTTACGTCAAGACCTTCGGCTGCCAGATGAACGAGTACGACTCGGACAAGATGGCGGACGTGCTGCACGCGGCCGAAGGCTACGAACCCACGCAGGACCCCGAGGAAGCCGACCTCATCCTCTTCAACACCTGCTCGGTGCGCGAGAAGGCCCAGGAGAAGGTGTTCTCCGACCTCGGCCGCGTCAAGCACCTCAAGGCCAGGGGCGTGCTGATCGGCGTCGGCGGCTGCGTCGCCAGCCAGGAAGGCGCGGCCATCATCGAGCGCGCTCCCTACGTCGACGTGGTGTTCGGCCCGCAGACCCTGCACCGGCTGCCCCAGCTGCTGGCCGAGCGCCGCTTCCAGGGCCGCCCGCAGGTGGACATCAGCTTCCCGGAGATCGAGAAGTTCGACAACCTGCCGCCCGCGCGGGTGGATGGCGCGTCGGCCTTCGTGTCGATCATGGAAGGCTGCTCCAAGTACTGCAGCTACTGCGTGGTGCCCTACACCCGCGGCGAGGAAGTCTCACGCCCGTTCGACGACGTGCTCACCGAAGTGGCGGGCCTGGCCGACCAGGGCGTCGCGGAAGTGACGCTGCTCGGCCAGAACGTCAACGCCTACCGCGGGAAGATGGGCGAGACGGCCGAGATCGCCGACTTCGCGCTGCTGATCGAGTACGTGGCCGGCATCCCCGGCATCGAGCGCATCCGCTACACCACCAGCCATCCGAACGAGTTCACCCAGCGCCTGGTCGAGGTCTACGGCAAGGTGCCGCAGCTGGTGAGCCACCTGCACCTGCCGGTGCAGCACGGCAGCGACCGCATCCTGATGGCGATGAAGCGCGGCTACACGGCGATGGAATACAAGAGCACCATCCGCAAGCTGCGCGCGGTGCGGCCGCAGATCTCGCTGTCCAGCGACTTCATCGTCGGCTTCCCGGGCGAGACGGAGGACGACTTCGCCAGGATGATGAAGCTGGTCGAGGACGTCGGATTCGACGCCAGCTTCAGCTTCATCTTCAGCCCGCGCCCCGGCACGCCGGCCGCCGCCCTGCACGACGACACGCCGCACGAGGTCAAGCTGCGCCGCCTGCAGCACCTGCAGGCCGTGCTGGAAGAGAACGTGCAGCGCATCAGCGCCAGCCGCGTCGGCACCGTGCAGCGCATCCTGGTCGAGGGCCCTTCGCGCAAGGACAAGACCGAGCTGATGGGCCGCACCGAGTGCAACCGCATCGTCAACTTCGCCGGGCCGCAGCGCCTGGTGGGGCAGATGGTCGACGTCACCATCACGCAGGCCCTGCCGCACTCGCTGCGCGGCGAGGTCGTGGTGCGTGAAACCGCGGCGGCCTGACCGCGGCGCATGGCCCGCGCACGATTCCATCTCTCGTTCCATCAGCTGCTGCTGATCGCCTTCATCCTGGTGGGGGCGCTGCTGGGCGGCACCGCGCTGCGCGCGGTGGTCGTGCTCGACCGGCTGATGGCCCAGAGCCGCGGCGCCACCACGGCCGCGCTGGAGCTCAGCGCGAGCGCGCAGACGCTCAACGAGCGCACCGTGGACATGGAACGCGCCCTGCGCCAGTCGCTCATCCTGGGCGACGCGGTGCTGCGCCGCCGCTTCGACGAGGAGGCGGGCCGGGCCAAGGCGGCGCTCAAGCGCCTCACCGACCAGGGCCTGGCGCCCGAACACTCCCGCACCTGGAACGAGCACCTCGAGCTGGTCGAGGAGCAGCTGCGCGGCCCTCCCGCCACGGCGCTGGACCGCGAGCGCGTGGTCGCGCAGCGCTTCCGCGAATACGACGGCATCAACACGGGCATCTCGCGCGAGGTGCAGCGGCTGATCGGCGAGCGCGATCGCCAGCTGCGTGAGCGCCTGGACGAAAGCCGCTCGCGCCTGATGCAGCAGGTGGTGCTGGTGCTGCTGCTCACCTCGGGGCTGATCGCGGGCCTGGGCATCTGGCTCGCCGGGCCCTTCAAGCGCCTTGAAGCGGCCATCGCCGCGCTCGGGCAGAACCGCCTGGACGAACCGATCGAGATCCAGGGCCCCGACGACGTGCGCCGGTTGTCGCGCCAGCTCGACTGGCTGCGCCTGCGCCTGACCGAACTGGACGCCGACAAGGCGCGCTTCCTGCGGCACGTGTCGCACGAGCTGAAGACGCCGCTGGCCTCGCTGCGCGAAGGCGTGTCGCTGCTGCAGGAAGGCGTGGCCGGCGAGCTGACCAGCCGCCAGCAGGAAGTGGTGCGCATCCTGCAGCACAACGCCGCCGTGCTGCAGGAGCGCATCGAGGCGCTGCTGCGCTTCAATGCCGCCGCGTTCGAGGCGCGCCAGCTGCGCCGCCGCCCGGTCGACCTGCTGGCCCTGCTGCACGACCAGGCCGAGGCCCAGCGCCTGCAGTGGCACGCCAAGGAACTGGCGATCGACATCGAGGGCGACAGCGTGGTCACGCCGGTCGACCCCGACAAGCTGGGCGCCGCGGTCGCCAACCTGCTCACCAACGCCATCCGCTTCTCGCCGCACGGCAGCCGGATCCGCCTGCAGCTGCGGCGCCTGCCCACCGCGGTGGAGATCGACGTGCGCGACGCCGGCCCCGGCATTGCCGAGGCCGACCGCGGCCGCGTGTTCGAGCCCTTCTACCGTGGCGAGCGCCAGCCCGCCGACGCGCCGCCCGGCACCGGCATCGGGCTGTCGATCGTGCAGGAATACATTGCTGCCCATGGCGGCCGAGTCACCCTGCTGCCGCACGCCGGCTCCGGCGCTCACTTTCGCATCGAACTGCCCCATGCCGCCTGAACGCGTCGCCACCCTCCTGCGCCTGCTCGCGCTCCCGCTGGCCGCAGCCGCCTTGACCATCGCCTGCGCCGCACCCGCGCCGCTGGCCGAGCCCGAGCCGCCCGAGCCCATGCCCGCGGTCGCGGATCCCGTGCCCCAGCCGGAAATGCCCGCGCCTCCTCCCGC
>JAEWBU010000427.1 GCA_023390985.1 Pseudomonadota bacterium | reverse complement strand
CCCCAGTTCAGAGCGGCCTCGTCGATGGCGGCCACGACCTGGGCGTTGATCATGTCGCGTTCCTCGAAGGTCTTGTCCAGCTCCAGCTTGCCGATCACGCTGCGCAGCGAGGTCTGGGCGAGCTGGGTGACGGCCACGATGTAGTTGGACGAGCCGTAGCTGGCCCGCATCGGGTCGGTGACCTGGAAGTACAGGATGCCGTCCACCTGCAGCTGCGTGTTGTCGCGGGTGATGCAGACCTGGCTGGGGACGTCCAGCGGGATCTCCTTCAGGCTGTGCTTGTAGGCCACCCGGTCGATGAAGGGCACCACGAAGTTCAGGCCGGGCGACAGCGAGCCGTGGTACTTGCCCAGGCGCTCCACCACCCAGGCGTGCTGCTGCGGGACCACCTTGACGGCGCGCACCACGAAGATGACGGCGATGACGAACAGGACGAGCGCGATTTCCATGGTTGTTCTTCCTTCTCGGGTTTTCAGATCTTCTCGACGATGAGGCGGCTGCCGACCACCTCGCGCACGCGGTGCAGGCCGGCGGCGGGGGCCGCGCCCGGCGGATGGGCGACCGTCCAGCTGGCGCCGCGGTAGCGCACCTGGGCGGTGCCGTCCGGCTGCCAGGCTTCGACGAGCACGGTTTCGCCCACGTCCAGGTTCACGTCGGGGTTGGCGCCGGCGTCCGGCTGGGAGGGGCGACGTCGGCGCACGGCGTACAGGGCGGCCACCGCGCCGCCGCCCACCAGGGCCGCCGTGACCAGTTGCGCCGGCATGGCGGCGCCCGCGTGGGCGGCCAGCGCACCGGCCGCCAGGCCGATCGCGAGCATCAGCAGGTAAAAGGTTCCGGTGACCAGTTCCACGGCGACCGCCGCGCCCGTGAGCAGCCACCACACCGTCGAATCAGCCATCCGGGCCTCCTTCCTCGTTCGAGATTCCCCAATGCCCGGATTGTGGGTGAGCTGCGACACGACCGTCGCGTCACCCGATTTGCATACACTTCGCGCCTTGACTTTCCGGCCCCCGGCCGACCCGCATGAAATTCCGCTTCCCCATCGTCATCATCGACGAAGACTACCGCTCGGAAAACACGTCCGGGCTGGGCATCCGCGCGCTGGCCCAGGCGATCGAGGCCGAAGGCATGGACGTGCTGGGCGTCACCAGCTACGGCGACCTGGTGCAGTTCGCGCAGCAGCAAAGCCGCGCCAGCGCCTTCATCCTGTCGATCGACGACGAGGAGTTCACCCAGGGCTCGGAGCCCGATCCGGCGCCCGCGGTGCTGAACCTGCGCAACTTCATCACCGAGGTGCGGCGCAAGAACAGCGACGTGCCGATCTACATCTACGGCGAAACCAAGACCTCGCAGCACCTGCCCAACGACATCCTGCGCGAGCTCCACGGCTTCATCCACATGTATGAAGACACGCCGGAGTTCATGGCCCGCCACATCATCCGCGAGGCCAAGAGCTACCTGGAGGGCATCCAGCCGCCGTTCTTCAAGGCGCTGCTGGACTACGCCGAGGACGGCTCCTATTCCTGGCACTGCCCGGGGCACTCGGGCGGCGTGGCCTTCCTCAAGAGCCCGATCGGCCAGATGTTCCACCAGTTCTTCGGCGAGAACATGCTGCGCGCCGACGTCTGCAACGCGGTGGACGAACTGGGGCAGCTGCTGGACCACACCGGGCCGGTGGCCGCCAGCGAGCGCAACGCGGCGCGCATCTTCAACGCCGACCACTGCTTCTTCGTGACGAACGGAACGTCGACGTCGAACAAGATGGTCTGGCACCACACGGTGGCGCCGGGCGACGTGGTGGTGGTGGACCGCAACTGCCACAAGTCCATCCTGCACTCGATCATCATGACCGGGGCGATCCCGGTGTTCATGAAGCCGACGCGCAACCACTTCGGCATCATCGGCCCGATCCCGCAGAGCGAGTTCACGCCGGGGGCGGTCAAGGCCAAGATCCGCGCCAACCCGCTGCTGGCGGGCGTGGACGCCGACAGCGTCAAGCCGCGCATCGTGACGCTGACGCAGTCGACGTACGACGGCGTGCTCTACAACACCGAGACCATCAAGGGCATGCTGGATGGCTACGTCGAGGCGCTGCACTTCGACGAGGCTTGGCTGCCGCACGCGGCCTTCCACCCGTTCTACGGGCCGTTCCATGCGATGGGCAAGAAGCGGGCGCGGCCGGAGCAGTCGCTGGTCTACGCCACCCAGTCCATCCACAAGCTGCTGGCCGGCATCAGCCAGGCCAGCCACGTGCTGGTGCAGGACGCCAAGAACAACAAGCTGGACCGCCACCTGTTCAACGAGGCGTTCCTGATGCACACCTCGACCAGCCCGCAGTACTCGATCATCGCCAGCTGCGACGTCGCCGCCTCGATGATGGAGCCGCCCGGCGGCACCGCGCTGGTGGAGGAGAGCATCCAGGAGGCGCTGGACTTCCGCCGCGCGATGCGCAAGGTCGACCAGGAGTACGGCAAGGACTGGTGGTTCAAGGTCTGGGGACCGGACAAGCTGGCCGAGGTGGGCATCGGCCGCGCCGACGACTGGATCATCAAGGGCGAGGCCCGCACGGCCAAGTGGCACGGCTTCGGCAACCTGGCCGAGGGCTTCAACATGCTGGACCCGATCAAGTCCACCGTGGTCACGCCCGGCCTGGACCTGAACGGCAAGTTCGCCAAGACCGGCATCCCGGCGTCGATCGTCACGCGCTTCCTGGCGGAGCACGGGATCATCGTGGAGAAGACCGGCCTCTACAGCTTCTTCATCATGTTCACCATCGGCATCACCAAGGGCCGCTGGAACACGCTGCTGACGGCGCTGCAGCAGTTCAAGGACGACTACGCGCGCAACCAGCCGATGTGGCGCATCCTTCCGGAGTTCTGCGCCCAGTACCCGCGCTACGAGCGCATGGGCCTGGCCGACCTGTGCCAGCTGGTGCACGAGATGTACGCCAAGTACGACATCGCGCGCCTCACGACGGACATGTACCTGTCGGACCTGACGCCGGCGATGAAGCCGAGCGACGCCTTCTCGCACATCGCGCACCGCAAGACCGAGCGGGTGCCGGTGGACGAGCTCGAGGGCCGCATCACGACCTCGCTGATCACGCCTTACCCGCCCGGCATCCCGCTGCTGATCCCGGGCGAGGTCTTCAACAAGAAGATCGTCGACTACCTGAAGTTCTCGCGCGAGTTCAACTCGCAGTGCCCGGGCTTCGAGACCGACATCCACGGGCTGGTGGAAGAGGTCGGTGCCGACGGCAAGGTGAGCTACTTCGCGGACTGCGTGCGGGCCTGAGGATCCACGGAAGCACTGGATGCCCGCCTTCGCGGGAATGACGCCGACGGCGTCCCCGCGGAGGCGGGGACCCAGCGCTTCCCTTCAGCCGTCCAGGTCTGGCCGCGCCCGCAGGAACGTCGCGAACCGCGGGATGCCGGCCTCGGTCTGCCCCCGATACCGGTACGTCACCCAGCGGCCGACCGCGGGCGGCTCACGTCGCTGGCCGTCGCTGAAGCCCGAGCCGATGCGAAAGCGCAGGCCTTCGGGCGTCTCGACGAGCAGGGCGCCCATCACGCCGGCGTACTTGCCGCTGCCCGGCAGATGCCCGACCACCTTCGCGTCGGCGTCCGGTTCGGGCTTGTACTTGAGCAGGGCCGGGCTGCGTCCCGCGCGGTAGGAGGCGTCCCAGCGGTGCAGCATCAGGCCTTCGCCGCCGTGGCGAACCGTTCGCTCCAGCTTCGCCTGCAAGGCGGCGGCATCGGCGACGGTGGCCTGTTCCACCGTTTGCAGGCGGTCGCCGGTGAGGACCGCGGCCAGTGCGCGGTGGCGTTCCCGGAAAGTGCCCGGATGCGCCGGCAGGTCGAACACCATGTAGCGCATGCCGCGCCAGGCCTGCGGATCGGGCACCTGGGTACGGGCGGTCCCGACCGCGAATTCGAAGCGGCCTCGGCCGCCCCAGAGCTCACCGTCCAGCGGCTGCCGCGGCCAGCCGGCGGTGAACCATTCGGGGGTCGTGATGGGATTGCCGCCGCGGGTCCACAGGGCCTTGCCGTCCCAGTAGCCGCGCAGGCCGTCGTACTTCTCGCTGACGGCGTAGCGCGCGAGGTCGAGGCCGGGGACCGCCTCGTAAGACTGCGCCAGCATCAGCGCGATGGGCCCGGCGTGCGCCGCGTGCGAACGCAGACCGCACACGCCGGCGAGACAGGCCACGGCCTGGCGGCGCGAGAGAAGACCCGCGCCGGGATGGATGTCGTTCATGGAGCGCCTCCTTCAAGAGGCGCGGAATCTATTCGGTGGGTTCGGCGATGCCACCCACCACCTGGCTGAAGCCGCCGTCCACGTAGGTGATCTCGGCGGTCACGCCGCCGGCCAGGTCGGACAGCAGGAACGCGGCCACGTTGCCGACGTCCTCGATGGTGACGTTGCGGCGGATCGGCGCGGTCTCGGCCACCACCGACAGGATCTTGCCGAAGCCCTTGATGCCGCTGGCGGCCAGCGTCTTGATCGGGCCGGCGCTGATGCCGTTGACGCGCACGCCCCTGGGACCCATCGACTCGGCCAGGTAGCGCACCGAAGCCTCGAGCGAGGCCTTGGCCAGGCCCATGGTGTTGTAGTTCGGGACCGTGCGGATGGCGCCCAGGTAGCTCAGGGTGAGCAGCGCGGCCTTGTCGTTGAGCATCGGCGCCGCGGCCTTGGCCATGGCGGGGAAGCTGTAGGCGCTGATGTCGTGCGCGATGCGGAAGGCTTCGCGCGAAAGGCCTTCGAGGAAGTCGCCGGCGATGGCTTCCCGCGGGGCGTAGCCGATGGCGTGCACGAAGCCGTCGAACTTGGGCCAGGTGGCCGACAGGTCGGCGAAGAGCTTGGCGATCTGGGCGTCGTCGCCCACGTCGCAGTCGAACACCAGCTTGGAGTCGAAGTCCGCTGCGAACTCGGTGATGCGGTCCTTGAAGCGCTCGCCGACGTAGCTGAAGGCCAGCTCGGCGCCTTGCGCGTGGCAGGCCCTGGCGATGCCGTAGGCGATCGAGCGGTTCGAAAGCACGCCCGTGATCAACAATTTCTTGCCGGAGAGGAAGCCCATGCGTTTTTGCTGTTGGAAAAGTCGGCAGAATTGTCGCATGCGAGGTTGGCTCGTCCTGCTGGCGACACTGTGGGCCGCGC
>JAEWBU010000117.1 GCA_023390985.1 Pseudomonadota bacterium | reverse complement strand
TCTTCCGCCTGATCGAGCAGTACGCGGGCGGCGGCAAGGCGCTGGGCAAGCCGGTGCGGCGCCTCTGGCTGCAGTCGATGACGCCGCAGGCCATCCGCGACGGCTTCGAGCAGCTGCGCACCGACCGGCAGATGGAAGGCCTGGCGTCGGCGGCGCGCTCGCGTTCCGAGGCCGACTGGCTGGTGGGCATCAACGGCACGCGGGCGATGACCGCGTTCAATTCGCGCGACGGCGGCTTCTTCCTCACCACGGTGGGGCGCGTGCAGACGCCCACGCTGGCCGTGGTGGTCGAGCGCGAGGAGCAGATCCGCAAGTTCGTCAGCCGCGACTACTGGGAAATCCACGCCACCTTCCAGGCCGAGGCCGGCGAGTACCCCGGCAAGTGGTTCGATCCGAAGTGGAAGAAGAACCCCGATGACGCCGAGCAGAAGGCCGATCGCGTCTGGACCCAGAAGGAAGCCGACGCGATCGCCGAGGCGGTGCGCGGAAAGCCCGCCACCGTCACCGAGGAGTCCAAGCCCAGCACCCAGGCTTCGCCGCTCCTCTTCGACCTGACCTCGTTGCAGCGGGAGGCCAATGGCCGTTTCGGCTACTCGGCCAAGACGACGTTGGCATTGGCCCAGTCGCTGTACGAGCGGCACAAGGCCCTGACCTACCCGCGGACGGACTCTCGCGCGCTGCCCGAGGACTATCTGGCGACGGTCAAGCAGACCATGGGCATGCTGGCCGATTCCGGCATGAACCACCTGGCGCCGTTCGCGAAGCAGGCGCTGGACAACGGCTACGTCAAGCCGAGCAAGCGCATCTTCGACAACAGCAAGGTCAGCGACCACTTCGCCATCATCCCGACGCTGCAGGCGCCGCACGGCCTCTCCGACGCCGAACAGAAGCTGTACGACCTGGTGGTGCGCCGCTTCCTCTCGGTGTTCTTCCCGAGCGCCGAATACCTGGTCACCACCCGCATCAGCCAGGTGGCGAACCACAGCTTCCGCACCGACGGCAAGGTACTGGTCAAGCCGGGCTGGCTGGCCATCTGGGGCAAGGAGGCGGACGTCGAGGGTGAGGAAGGCAGCAAGACGCTGGTGCCGGTGAAGCAGGGCGAGACCGTCCGCACCGAGTCCGTGGACGTCAAGGGCCTGAAGACGCGGCCGCCCGCGCGCTACTCCGAAGCCACGCTGCTGGGCGCCATGGAAGGCGCCGGCAAGTTCGTGGAGGACGACGAGCTGCGCGAGGCCATGCAGGAGAAGGGCCTGGGCACGCCGGCCACGCGCGCGGCCATCATCGAAGGCCTGATCAACGAAAAGTACATGCTGCGCGACGGCCGCGAGCTGATCCCGACGGCCAAGGCCTTCCAGCTGATGACGCTGCTGCGCGGCCTGGGCGTGGAGGAACTGACCAAGCCCGAGCTCACCGGCGAGTGGGAGCACAAGCTGGCCCAGATGGAGCACGGCAAGCTCTCGCGCGACGAGTTCATGCGCGAGATCGCCGAGATGACGAAGCACATCGTCAAGAAGGCCAAGGAGTACGACCGCGACACCGTGCCGGGCGACTACGCCACGCTGCACACGCCTTGCCCCAACTGCGGCGGCGTGGTGCAGGAGAACTACCGCCGCTACACCTGCGTGGGCAAGCCGCAGGCGCAGCCCTGCGGCTTCTCGTTCACCAAGATCCCGGCCGGCCGGGCGTTCGAGCTGGACGAGGTCGAGACCTTCCTGCGCGACAAGCGCATCGGCCCGCTGGAGGGCTTCCGCTCCAAGGCGGGCTGGCCGTTCACCGCCGAGATCGCGCTCAAGTTCGACGAGGAAGAGAAGAACTGGAAGCTGGAGTTCGACTTCGGGGACGAGGAAGACCCGGCGCAGACCGGCGAGCTGATCGACTTCACGGGCCAGGAGCCGCTGGGCCCCTGCCCGAAGTGCGGCGCGCGCGTCTTCGAATGGGGCAAGAACTACGTCTGCGAGCGCTCGGTGCCCACGCCGGAGCAGCCCACGCCCACCTGCGACTTCAAGAGCGGCCAGATCATCCTGCAGCAGCCGGTGGACCGCGAGCAGATGAAGAAGCTGCTGGCGACCGGCAAGACCGACCTGCTGGACAAGTTCGTGTCGATGCGCACGCGGCGCTCGTTCAAGGCCTTCCTGGCCTGGGACGCGGAAGCCGGCAAGGTGAACTTCGAATTCGAGCCGCGCGAGAGCAAGTTCCCTCCGCGCAAGGGCGCGGCCGGCAAAGCGGCGCCCGCGGCGGCGAAGAAGGCCGCCGCGAAGAAGGCGGCACCGGCCGTCGCGAAGAAGGCGGCGCCGGCAGCCAAGAAGGCACCCGCCGCCAAGGCCCCGCGCAAGGCGGGCCCGGGCCTCACGCCCAGCGCCGAACTGGCGGCCGTGATCGGCAACGAACCGCTGGCCCGCACCGAGGTGATCAAGAAGCTGTGGGACTACATCAAGGCCAACGGCTTGCAGGACGCCCAGGACAAGCGCGCCATCAACGCCGACGCCAAGCTACAGAAGGTGTTCGGCAAGCCGCAGGTGACGATGTTCGAGTTGGCCGGCATCGTCGGCAAGCACCTGAGCTGAGGCTCAGGCTTCTCGCGCCCAGTGCAGCAGTGCGGCCACGTCCGCCGGCGGCTGCATGGGCGCGAAGGCGCTGACGGTCGCGCGGCCGACGTTGCCCGCGGGCAGGCGCTGCAGCGCATGGCCCAGCGGCACCAGGGCCAGCCGCAGCAGCTGGCCGGCCACCTCACGCGGATCGCGCTCGCGCCAGGCCTGGCCCAGCATGCGCACATGGCTGTCCCAGTGCAGCCGGAGGCGGTACTGGCCGGCCACGTGGGCGGCCATCAGCAGCCGCCAGCGCTGGGCGCGGTCGGCGGTCCGCTCGAGTCGCAAGATCAGTCGGCCGTAGGACCTGGCGTCGGCATCGGTGAGGTTCATGCCGCGATTGGAAACCTTGCCACGAGGGCAAGGTCAAGCGCAGGGCTCAGAGCGGCACCAGGCGTTCCACGATGAAACGATCGCGCGGCAGCGCGGGCGGCCGGTCCATCTGCAGGTCGAGGTCCTGCGCCGGCACCTGGTAGCGCAGGTGCACGGCCAACTGGCGCGCGGCCAGCTTCATCAACGCCAGCGACAGCGCGTCCTGCGCCGGCTCCGCGCCATGCGGCACGAGGTCGAACAGGCCCGGGATCGCGCCGAAGAACCGTTCGGGCCGGAACTCGTGCGGCAATGGCCAGGCGCGGTCGTCGTGGTTGGTGCCGTACAGGTCCAGCAGGGCGCGTGCGCTTTTCGGGAAATGCCAGCCGTCCCAGACGAAGTCGCGGCTGACCTGCGCGGCGACCGCCGGGAAGAAGGGATAGAAGCGCCGCACTTCCTGCACGAAGGCCTGCAGGTCGTCGTCGAGGCCGCCGGCCAGGGCGTCGCGCCAGCGCGGATGCCGATGCAGCGCGTGCGCGGCGAGCACCACGAACACCGAGACGGCGACGATGGGTCGCAGCAGGTTCAGCAGTTCCACGGCGACCTGGCGGGCGGTCATCTGCAGGCCTTGCGCATCGATGAATCCCGCGGCGGCCGCGGCCGGGGAACCCTCGGGGAACAACGGGCGGCGCCGGTGCGACTGGACCAGCCCCGCCAGCCAGCTTTCGGCTTCGCGGCGCGCGCGACGGGCGCGCAGGTGTGCCGCGATGCCGCCCGCCGCGTTGTCGAACAGCGCGGCCAGTTGGACCGTCCGCACCGGCGCCTCCGATGGCACGAGCGGGACACCGGTCCAGGCGCAGGCGGTGCGGCAGAGCCAGTCTTGCGCCGCCGAATACAGCACCACCCGCGAACGCGAGCACCAGGTGGGCAACAGCCGGTCCCAGTGCTCCAGCGCCTGCGCGAGCAGGGCGGCGATGGACAGGGGGTCGCCATCGCTGGAAAAGGTCTTGCGTTCCACTTCCCCCGCCGCAGGCGCGCGGCGAAAGCGCGTCGGGTCGCTGAACAGTTCCGCCGCCCGCGGGCCGGTCAGGCACAGCGTGGGCTGCAGCATCAGGCGCGCCTGCACGACGTCGCTGCCCAGGCGGCGGCATTCGCGCCCGATGAAGCGGTAGGGGTCGGCCAGGAACTGCAGCGAATGGTCCCAGCCCGGCACCGCCGGGACGCGGCGCGAAACGGACGCATGGAGGGCATCGGGGGCCATGCCGGCGGGGCGGCAAGCCGCATTCCCGTGGCGACCCGAGGGCGGCGGCGCGCGAACAACTTCCGCCGTCAGGCGGTGCCGAGCAGCCAGTAGGTGAGCAGGCGCCCGCGCCCCTGCAGTTCCACCAGGCCGCGCGCGTGGAAGGCGAAGCCTTCGCCGGCCTGGCGCACGACGGCCTCGCTCACCTGGATGCTGCCGGCGCGACCCGCCGATTCCAGCCGGCTGGCCACGTTCACCGTGTCGCCCCAGACGTCGTACAGGAAGCGCTGCACGCCCAGCACGCCCGCCACCGCCGGCCCCGCGTGCAGGCCGATGCGCAGCGACATGCCGGTGCCGTTCGCGTGGTTGTAGCGCTCGAGGGCGGCGCGCAGGTCCAGCGCCAGGCGGCACAGCGCATCGATGCGGCCCTGCGACACCACCATGTAGGCGTCGCCGATCGTCTTGATCTTCTCCAGCCCGTGCCGCTGCACCTGCGCGTCGAAGGACGAGAAGATCTCGTCGAGCACCAGCACCAGCGCGTCGGGCGGCAGCCGGCTGGAGAACCGGGTGAAGCCGGAAAGGTCGGCGAACAGCACGCCCAGGTTGTCGAACTTGCGCGCCCGCGCCCGGCCGGATTGCTTGATCTCATCGGCGACGGCGCGCGGCAGCACGTTGTAGAGCACGCCGTCGGCACGGTCGCGTTCGGCTTCGGCCCGCTGCGTCTCGCGGTAGAGCGCCCGGTCGCGCGAGTAGGTGAAGCGGTCGAGCCAGAGGCACAGCACCACCACGCAGAACGGATTGACCAGCCCCGCGACCACCCGCACGGCGTCGCCCGCCTCGCGCTGCCACACGGGAATGGCCAGCGCGAACAGGCTGGCCGCGTACATCGGCTGGCGCACACGGCGCGGAGTACCGGCGACGGCGGCCCCGAACGTCATGCCGGCGGCATAGATCGAGAAGTCGCCGCGCATGCCGCCGTCCACCATGCCGATCCAGGTGCACAGGCCGATGAAGACGCCGCAGAAAGCGTACAGCGCCCATTCGCGGCCGCGCAGCGCGGGCAGCCAATGGTCGGCCGCGATGATCGCCAGGCTGACCGCCTGCGCCGCCAGCTGCCACGCCAGCAGCCAGCCCAGCCCCTCGATGCCGTGCTCGCGCACCAGCGGCACGTCGGTGGCCAGCGCCGCCGGCGGCAAGAGCACCGCCACCACCTTGCAGTAGCGCACGCTCATGGCCCAGCTCCTGCGGGTGAGCCACTGCCGGAATGCCGTATCGTCCATGGGCGGCACGATAGGCACCGCACCAAAGAAAAACGCGCCCGGCGGGCGCGTTCTTCATGCGATCGAAGGAGCGGTCACTTCGCGGCGATGACGCGGACCATCTCCAGCACCTTGTTGGAGTAGCCCCACTCGTTGTCGTACCAGCTCACCAGCTTGACGAAGGTGCCGTCCAGCGCGATGCCGGCTTCGGCGTCGAAGATCGAGGTGCGCGGGTCGCCGCGGAAGTCGGTGGCCACCACCTTGTCCTCGGTGTAGCCCAGCACGCCCTTGAGCGCGCCTTCGGACTGGGCCTTGAACTCGGCGCAGATGTCCTTGTAGGTGGCTTCCTTGTTCAGCTCCACCGTCAGGTCGACCACCGACACGTCGGAGGTCGGCACGCGGAAGGCCATGCCGGTCAGCTTCTTGTTCAGCTCGGGGATCACCACGCCCACCGCCTTGGCCGCGCCGGTCGACGACGGGATGATGTTCTCCAGGATGCCGCGGCCGCCGCGCCAGTCCTTGTTGCTGGGGCCGTCCACGGTCTTCTGGGTGGCCGTGGCGGCATGCACGGTGGTCATCAGGCCGCGCTTGATGCCCCACTTGTCGTTCAGCACCTTGGCCAGCGGCGCCAGGCAGTTGGTCGTGCACGAGGCGTTGGAGATGATCGCCTCGCCCTTGTAGGTCTTGTCGTTGACGCCGAAGACGAACATCGGCGTGTCGTCCTTGGACGGGGCCGACATGATCACCTTCTTCGCGCCGGCCGCGACGTGCTTCTGCGCGCCTTCCTTGGTCAGGAAGATGCCGGTGGACTCGACCACCACGTCGGCGCCGACGGCACCCCAGTTGAGCTCGGCCGGATCCTTAACGGCGGTCAGGCGGATCTTCTTGCCGTTGACCACCAGGGTGTTGCCGTCCACCGAGACGTCGCCCTCGAAGCGGCCGTGCACGCTGTCGTAGCGCAGCATGTAGGCCAGGTAATCGGGCTCAAGCAGGTCGTTGATGCCGACCACCTCGATGTCCTTGAAGTTCTGCACCGCGGCGCGGAACACCATGCGGCCGATGCGGCCGAACCCGTTGATACCGATCTTGATGGTCATCTTGCTTTCCCGAAGGTTGTGAAAATCCCAGACGTCCCCGATTTTGCCCCGTCGCTCAACGCGACAAGGCCGCGCGCACCGTGTCGGCCACGTTCTCGGGCGTGAAGCCGAAGTGCTTGAAGAGCACGTTGGCCGGCGCCGATTCGCCGTAGGTGTCGATGCCGACGACCGCGGCGCAGCCGTACTTCCACCAGAAGTCGGTGACGCCCATCTCGACGGCAATGCGCGGCAGGCCGGCCGGCAGCACCTGCTGCTTGTAGGCCACGCTCTGGCGGTCGAAGGTGGTGGTGCTGGGCATGGAGACCACGCGCACCGCGATGTTGTCCTGGGCCAGCAGCTCCTGCGCCTTGAGCGCCAGCTGCACTTCAGAGCCCGTGGCGATGATCACGGCCTGCGCGCGCGCCAGGCCCACTTCGGCCGGCTCGGCCAGCACGTAGCCTCCCTTGCTGATGTCCTCCAGGCCCGCCTTGGGCGCGTAGGGCAGGTTCTGGCGCGACAGCAGCAGCGCGCTGGGCCGGCTGGCGTTCTGCAGCGCCACGGCCCACGACACGGCCGTCTCGGCGGTGTCGCAGGGACGCCAGACGTCCAGGTTCGGGATCAGGCGCAGGCTGGCGGCGTGCTCGATCGACTGGTGCGTCGGGCCGTCCTCGCCCAGGCCGATGGAGTCGTGCGTGAACACGTGGATCACGCGGCGCTTCATCAGCGCGGCCATGCGGATGGCGTTGCGGCTGTAGTCGCTGAACGTGAGGAAGGTGCCGCCGTACGGGATGTAGCCGCCGTGCAGCGCGATGCCGTTCATCACGGCCGCCATGCCGAACTCGCGCACGCCGTAGTTGATGTGGCGGCCCACGCGGCCGTTTTCGTCGCGCTTGACGTTGCCCGCCAGGTCGAAGCGCAGCGGCGGCGTGCTCTTGGTGTTGGTGAGGTTGGAGCCGGTCAGGTCGGCGCTGCCGCCCAGCAGCTCGGGCAGCGCGGCGGTGAAGGCTTCCAGCGCCAGCTGCGAGGCCTTGCGCGAAGCCACGGTCTCGGCCTTCGCGTGCGCGCCGACGGCGGCATCGACCGCGATCTGCGCGAAGTTGCGCGGCAGCTCGCCTTTCATGCGGCGCGTGAACTCCGCGGCCAGTTCGGGGTAGGCGGCCTTGTAGGTGGCGAAGCGGCCTTCCCACTCGGCTTGCGCGGCCTGGCCCTTGGCCTTCGCGTCCCAGGCGCCGTAGATCTGGCGCGGCACCACGAAGGGCTCGTGCGGCCAGCCCAGCGCCTCGCGGGTCAGCTTGACCTCTTCCAGGCCCAGCGCCTCGCCGTGCGCCTTGGCGGTGTTGACGCGGTTCGGGCTGCCCTTGCCGATCTGGGTCTTGGCGACGATCAGCGTGGGCTTGTCGGCGCTGCGGCGGGCATCGGCGAGGGCGCGGTCCACTGCGTCCACGTCGTGGCCATCGATCGGGCCGATGACGTTCCAGCCGTAGGCCTTGAAACGGGCCGCCGTGTCGTCCACGAACCAGGGCGTGACCTGGCCGTCGATGGAGATGCCGTTGTCGTCGTAGACCGCGATCAGCTTGTTCAGCTTCCAGGCGCCGGCGAGGGCACAGGCCTCGTGGCTGATGCCTTCCATCAGGCAGCCGTCGCCCATGAACACGTAGGTGAAGTGGTCGACGATGGCGTGGCCGTCGCGGTTGAACTCGGCCGCGAGCAGCTTCTCGGCCAGGGCCATGCCCACGGCGTTGGTGATGCCCTGGCCCAGCGGGCCGGTGGTGGTCTCGACGCCGGGCGTGACGCCGACTTCCGGATGGCCGGCCGTCTTGCTGTGCAGCTGGCGGAAGTTCTTCAGCTCATCCAGCGGCAGGTTGTAGCCGGTCAGGTGCAGCAGCGAATAGATGAGCATCGAACCGTGGCCGTTGGACAGCACGAAGCGGTCGCGGTCGAACCAGTGCGGGTCGGTCGGGTTGTGCTTGAGGTGCCGGTCCCACAGCGCCACCGAGATGTCGGCCATGCCCATGGGCGCGCCCGGGTGGCCGGAATTGGCCTGCTGCACCGCGTCCATGGCCAGCACGCGGATCGCGTTGGCCATCTGCTGGGCGTCGGCGGCGGCTGCGGGGGTGGATTCGGCCGAGGAAGTGGCGGTGGAGAGGAAGGACATGGGTGTGGGAGGGCGCGGGCGGCGGCTTGGGGGAAACCCGGAATTTTAGCGGTTGGGCTCATCTCGGCCGGCATCGGGGCCATGGCCCGGAGCCATCGTCTACAGTCGCACGCATGCGGGGCCTGCACCTCACCGCCGACCTGTACCAGTGCCGCTGCGAAGCGCAGTGGCTGACCGACGCCCGCCAGCTGGCCGAGTGGTCGCGGCAGGCCGCCCAGGCCGTGGGCCTGTCGGTGGAAGGCGAGCTGTTCCGCACCGACGGTTCCGGAGGCGCCAGCGCCGCCCTGCTGCTGGCCGGCTCGCACGTCTGCCTGCACACCTGGCCGCAGGAGCGCGGCGTGACGGTGGATGTGTGCCTGGCGCACGCGCAGGACGACTTCTCCGCCAAGGCACGTGGGCTGATGTTCGCGCTGGTGCAGCGCTTCCAGCCGGAGTGGACCGAGCAGCGATCGCTCGACCGCGGGGACGGCGAGTGACGCGGGCCCAGGCCATGGTGCTGGCGGCCGGCCGCGGCGAGCGCATGCGGCCGCTGACCGACAGCTGCCCCAAACCGCTGCTGGAAGTGCACGGACGGCCGCTGATCGGCTGGCACCTGCGGGCGCTGGCGCGCGCCGGCTGCACGCAGGCGGTGGTCAACACCGCCTGGCTCGGCGAGCAGATCGAGCAGCGCTGCGGCCCGGCGTTCGACGGCCTGCGCATCGCGTATTCCCATGAAGGCCGTGACTTCGGCGGCGCGCTCGAGACCGCGGGCGGCATCGCGCGGGCACTGCCGCTGCTGGACGAAGTGTTCTGGGTCGTCGCGGGCGACGTGTACGTGCCGGCTTTCGAATTCAGCGCGCAAGCGATGGACGACTTCTCGCGCGGCTCGCAGCTGGCGCACCTGTTCCTGGTGCCCAACCCCGAGCACAACCCGCGCGGCGACTTCGCTCTGCGCGCCGACGGCCGGGCCTTGAACGAAGGCGATCCGCGCTACACCTATTCCACGATCGGCCTGTACCGCAAGGCCTTCTTCGACGAGCTGCCGGCCGGCAACCCGCGAGGCCTGAAAGTCCCGCTGGCGCCCATGCTGCGGCGCGCGATGGACAATGGCTTGGTCACCGCCGAGATCCACACCGGACCCTGGACCGACGTCGGCACGCCGCAGCGGCTGGCGCAACTGAACGCATCATGAGCCCCTCCCTCTACGCCGAGCGCCGCGCGCGCGTCGCTTCCGCCATCGGCCCCGATGGCATCGCCCTCGTGCCCACCGCGCCGGAGCGCCCGCGCAACCGCGACAGCGACTTCATCTACCGGCACGACAGCTACTTCTACTACCTCACCGGCTTCACCGAGCCGAACGCCTTCCTGGTAATCACCGGCGACGGCAAGAGCACGCTGTTCTGCGCGCCCAAGGACACCGAACGCGAGATCTGGGACGGCTACCGCCTGGGGCCCGCCGCCGCTCCGGGCACGCTGGGCGTGCAGGCGGCGCATTCGATCGACGAGCTCGAATCCACCTTGCCGCGCCTGCTGGAGAACCGCGATGCGGTCTGGTACCCGTTCGCCATCCACGAAGGGCTGGAGGCGCGCGTGGGGGGCTGGCTGAACCGGGTGCGGGCCCGCGTGCGCTACGGCGCGCTGTGCCCGCAGGAGCAGCGCGACCTGTGCGCGGTGCTGGACGAGATGCGCCTGGTGAAGGACGCGCACGAGCAGGACGTGATGCGGCGCGCCGCGCGGATCAGCGCCGGCGCCCACGTGCGCGCGATGAAGCTGTCGGCCCGCATGCTGCGCGAGGGGCGCGACGTGCGCGAGTACCACCTGGACGCCGAGCTGCTGCACGAGTTCCGCCTGGGCGGCTCGCAGTACCCGGCCTACGGCTCCATCGTGGCCGCCGGCGCCAACGCCTGCGTGCTGCACTACCGCGCCGCCGACACGCCGGTGCGCGCGGGCGAGCTGGTGCTGATCGACGCCGGCTGCGAGCTGGATGGCTATGCCAGCGACATCACGCGCACCTTCCCGGCCGACGGCAGGTTCACCGGTCCGCAGCGTGAGCTTTACGACCTCGTGCTGGCCTCGCAGGAAGCCGCCGTCGCCGCCACCCGCGCGGGCGCGCGCTTCAACGATCCGCACGACGCCACGGTCAAGGTGCTGGCCCAGGGCATGCTGGACGTCGGGCTGCTCGATCGCAACAAGGTCGGCTCGGTGGACGACGTCATCGACCAGCGCGCGTACTTCCAGTTCTACATGCACCGCACCGGCCACTGGCTGGGCATGGACGTGCACGACTGCGGCAGCTACGTGGAGCCCGACCAGGTGGGCGAGGTCAGCGAGCGCAAGGACCCGCTGTCCGGCGAGGTGATCAAGAACCGACCGAGTCGCGTGCTGCGTCCCGGCATGGTGCTGACCATCGAGCCCGGCCTGTACGTGCGGCCGGCCGAAGGCGTGCCGGAGAAGTTCCACCACATCGGCATCCGCATCGAGGACGACGCCATCGTCACCGAGCAGGGCTGCGAGCTGATCACGCGCGGCGTGCCGGTGAAGGCCGACGAGATCGAAGCACTGATGCGCGGCTGATCGCCGCGCCCGGGCCTCAACCCTCCGCGAAACCCAGCACCCTTTCGGCCCAGCGCGGGCGCTGCACCGTGTGCAGCTGCAGCTGGTTGCCCATCACCGTGGCGACCAGCCGCGGACCGCCTTCGTGGGCATCGCAGCCATCGATCAGGAGCGCGAGATCGGCCACGAAGACCGCGTGGCGCAGGTTCTCCAGCGTGCGGGCATAGCGGGACAGCAGCTTGTGCGAGGGCACCGCATGCCCGCCTTCGCGCACCCGCTGGCTGCATCGCTGCAGGAGCCTGCGCGGCTCGTCCAGCCCCATCGCGTAGAGCACCACCTCGAAGCCCAGCGTGCGGGCCTGGCCGATCAGCGCCACTCGCGAAGGGTGGGAGAACCCCGTCTCGACGACGAAGGAGGCCCGGTCGCGAAGCAGCGCCTGCCACTGCGCGTCGGCCCAGTCGCGCGCGGCCACCGCCCGCGCGTGCGGATCCTCCAGGTGCTGCAGCTGGACGGCCGCGTGCGCCTGGACGTCGACGAACGGCAGTGCGGGATAACGCGGCGCCACCAGGTACTGGTAGAGCGACGTCTTCCCGACCCCGTGCGGCCCCGCGATCAGGTGCAGGACCGGCATCGGCCGATGCTCATGCGGATTTGCGCCCTTTGCCGCGAGCCGACCGGCCCTTGCCGGCGGCGACCGCGTCCTGCGCCCGGGCCGACAACGCGCCCGACTTGGACAGCGCCAGCACGTGGGCCTGCAGGTCGTCCAGTTCGGGCGACACGGGCAGGTCGGTGGCCGGGGCGCCGTAGGCCGCTCGCTCCTGGCGCGCGATGAGCGCGCGGCTGTCGCTGGTGGACAGCCCCGCGTGCTCCAGCGCCATGCCGAGCGTGGCCCAGTACTCGACCTGGCTGGCGACCGATCGGCGCATGGTCTGTGCCGCGTCGCGCGCCTGGTCGACGAGCCCGGCCGGCAACTTGACGGACACGTAGGCGGGCGGCGAGTCGGACATGGTCGGCTCCGAAAGGATGCTGAGTGGCGCAGTCTACGTCATGACGCGCCATTCCGCACGGCCGGGGAGCCACCCCTGCGGACGCGCTCGAGCGCAGGCCTACAATCGCGCACCCGCAAGAAGGACCGGCCGCCGGGCGCGGCGGTCAGAGGAGACAGTCGCCGTATGCCCCCCACCGAATCGATGATGAATTCGGCCGACAAGCGCGCCGAGCTGCGCCAGGCCGCCCTCGAGTACCACGAGCACCCGACCCCCGGCAAGGTCGCGATCCACGCGACCAAGCAGCTGAGCAACCAGCACGACCTGGCGCTGGCCTACTCGCCCGGCGTGGCCGCGCCCTGCGAGGAGATCGTCAAGGATCCCGCCGCCGCCTTCCGCTACACCGCGCGCGGCAACCTGGTCGCCGTCATTACCAACGGCACGGCGGTCCTGGGCCTGGGCGACATCGGCCCGCTCGCCTCCAAGCCGGTGATGGAAGGCAAGGGCGTGCTGTTCAAGAAGTTCGCCGGCATCGACGTCTTCGACATCGAGATCAACGAGAAGGAAAACCTCGACAAGCTGGTCGACGTGATCGCGGCGCTGGAGCCCACCTTCGGCGGCATCAACCTCGAGGACATCAAGGCGCCCGACTGCTTCTACGTGGAGCGCAAGCTGCGCGAGCGCATGAAGATCCCGGTCTTCCACGACGACCAGCACGGCACCGCGATCTGCGTGGCGGCGGCGATCATCAACGGCCTGAAGGTCACGGGCAAGAAACTGCCGGAGGTCAAGCTCGTGACCTCGGGCGCGGGCGCCGCGGCGCTGGCCTGCCTGAACCTGCTGGTCAAGCTGGGCGTGCCGCGCCAGAACATCTTCGCCACCGACCTGGCCGGCGTGGTCTACGAAGGCCGCAAGGAGCTGATGGACGAGGACAAGGTGCAGTTCGCGCAGAAGACCTCGGCGCGCACGCTGTCCGACGTCATCGAAGGCGCCGACATCTTCCTGGGCCTGTCCGCCAGCGGCGTGCTCAAGCAGGAAATGGTCAAGAAGATGGCCAAGGATCCGCTGATCCTGGCGCTGGCCAACCCGAATCCGGAGATCAATCCCGAGGACGCGCTGGCCGTGCGGCCGGACGCGATCCTGGCGACGGGCCGCACGGACTATCCGAACCAGGTCAACAACGTCCTGTGCTTCCCCTACATCTTCCGCGGCGCGCTGGATTCCGGCGCCACCACCATCACCGTGGAGATGGAGATCGCGGCGGTCCACGCCATCGCCGAGCTGGCGCAGGCGGAACAGAGCGAGGTGGTCGCGGCCGCCTACGCGGGCCAGAAGCTGGCCTTCGGTCCGGAGTACCTGATCCCCAAGCCGTTCGATCCGCGGCTGATGATGAAGATCGCCCCCGCCGTGGCCCAGGCCGCGGCGGACAGTGGCGTGGCGTCGCGGCCGATCAAGGACATGGACGCGTACCGCGAGAAGCTGCAGAGCTTCGTGTACGCCTCCGGCACGACGATGAAGCCGATCTTCACCGCCGCGAAAGTCGCAGAGCGCAAGCGCGTGGCGTACTGCGAGGGCGAGGAGGAGCGCGTGCTGCGCGCGGCGCAGATCGTGGTGGATGAAGGCGTGGCGCGACCGACCATCATCGGCCGCCCGAAGATCATCGCCCAGCGCATCGAGAAGTTCGGCCTGCGCCTGCAGGAAGGGCGCGACTACGACATCGTGAACGTCGAGCAGGACGACCGGTACCGCGACTTCTGGCAGACCTACCACCGCATGACCGAACGCAAGGGCGTGACCATGCAGATGGCCAAGATCGAGATGCGCCGGCGCCTGACGCTGATCGGCTCGATGCTGCTGCACAAGGGCCAGGTGGACGGCATGATCTGCGGCACCTGGGGCACGACGCCGATGCACCTGCACTACATCGACCAGGTGATCGGCAGGCGCGAAGGCGTCTGCACCTACGCCTGCATGAACGGGCTGGTGCTGCCCAACCGGCAGGTGTTCCTGGTGGACACCCACGTGAACTACGACCCGACGGCCGAGCAGCTGGCGGAGATCACCGTGATGGCGGCCGAGGAGATGATGCGGTTCGGCCTCAAGCCCAAGGCCGCGCTGCTGTCGCACTCCAACTTCGGCTCCAGCAACCAGCCCAGCGCCGTGAAGATGCGCGAGACCCTGCGGCTGCTGCAGGACAGCGCGCCCTGGCTGGAGGTGGATGGCGAGATGCACGGCGACGTGGCGCTGGACGGCGCCGGCCGGGCGCGGATCATGCCGCACAGCACGCTGGCCGGCGACGCCAACCTGCTCGTCTGTCCCAACCTGGACGCGGCCAACATTTCGTACAACCTGCTCAAGACGGCGGCGGGCGGCAACATCGCCATCGGCCCGGTGCTGCTGGGTGCCGCCAAACCGGTGCACATCCTGACAGCCAGCGCGACGGTTCGCCGGATCGTCAATATGACCGCGCTGACGGTTGCCGACGCAAACGCCACGCGATAACGCCGGGCGCGACAGCTGGCACTAACTTAGCAATCGGTCAACGCGACCGTGAATGGCCTTGGCCGCTGCCCAAAAATTGGGCATCGGCTTGCCTTTTGTGACCGGATGGTTCACACTAGCGCGCTTGAATTTCCGGGTTAACCCGAGGGCTGGCGGGCCTTCGAGATGTCCCGGAAAGGCGTCCGCAAGGTCACCCAGAAGGTCCGAAGTTGTTCATGGCGCGTGTCGCCGCTTTCAAGTCAGCGCTCACCAGCGTCTTGGTCGCGGTCTCCTTCGCCGGCCCCGCGCCGGCGGCAGCCAAGGGCCACCCGGACTGGCCCTCCCGAGGCGTCTCCGCCACCATCCAGGTGGCGGAACTGCCGCGGCAAGGCCGGGAAACCTACGAACTGATCCGCCTGGGCGGACCGTTCCCGTACGAGAAGGACGGCTCGGTGTTCTTC
>JAEWBU010000071.1 GCA_023390985.1 Pseudomonadota bacterium | reverse complement strand
ACCGGCGTGGCCGGCGCGGGCGTGCTGCTGACCGAAGGCTGCCGCGGCGAAGGCGCGATCCTGCTCAACAGCAACGGCGAGCGCTTCATGGAGCGCTACGCGCCCACGCTGAAGGACCTGGCGCCGCGCGACTTCGTCTCCCGCTCGATGGACCAGGAGATCAAGGAAGGCCGTGGCTGCGGCCCCAACAAGGACTACGTGCTGCTCAAGCTCGACCACCTGGGCGCCGACACCATCCACAAGCGCCTGCCTTCGGTGTACGAGATCGGCGTCAACTTCGCCAACGTCGACATCACCAAGGAACCGATCCCGGTGGTGCCGACCATCCACTACCAGATGGGCGGCATCCCGACCAACATCCACGGCCAGGTCGTGGTGCAGGAAGGCGGCGAGCACGCCAAGGTCGTCAACGGCCTGTATGCGGTGGGCGAGTGTTCCTGCGTGAGCGTGCACGGCGCCAACCGCCTGGGCACCAACTCGCTGCTGGACCTGCTGGTGTTCGGCCGCGCGGCGGGCAACCACATCGTCGACTTCGCGTCGAAGACCAAGTCGCACAAGTCGCTTCCCGCGGGCGCGGCCGACCTGACCCTGGAGCGCCTGGCGCGCCTGGACGCGGCCTCCTCCGGCGAGTACGCGCAGGACGTCGCCAACGACATCCGCTCGGCCATGCAGCAGCACGCCGGCGTGTTCCGCACCCAGGCGAGCATGGACGAGGGCGTCCGCAAGATCGCCGCCGTCCGCGAGCGCGTGAACGCCATCGCGCTGAAGGACAAGTCGATGGTCTTCAACACCGCCCGCGTGGAAGCGCTGGAGGTGGAGAACCTCATCGAATGCGCGCAGGCCACCATGGTGTCGGCCGCCGCCCGCAAGGAATGCCGCGGCGCCCACACCGTGAGCGACTACGAGCGCCCGGCCGACGACCCGGTCGCGCCGCTCGGCCGCGACGACGCCAACTGGATGAAGCACACGCTCTGGCACAGCAGGAGCAACAGCCTCACCTACAAGCCGGTCAACCTCAAGCCCCTGTCCGTCGAGAGCGTGCCGCCCAAGGTGCGCACCTTCTGAAGCCGGCTCCTACGTAGTTCCACGTCCGCTCGAAGCACCTACATTCGACCAACGACATGCAAAAACGCACTTTCCAGATCTACCGCTACGACCCGGACAAGGACGCCAAGCCGTACATGCAGACGGTGGAGATCGAGCTGGAGGGCAACGAGCGGATGCTGCTCGACGCCCTGATGAAGCTCAAGGCGAAGGACCCGACCCTGTCGTTCCGCCGCTCCTGCCGCGAAGGCGTGTGCGGCTCCGACGCCATGAACATCAACGGCAAGAACGGCCTGGCCTGCCTGACCAACATGCGCACGCTGAAGGACCCGATCGTCCTGAAGCCGCTGCCGGGCCTGCCGGTGGTCCGCGACCTGATCGTGGACATGACGGACTTCTTCAAGCAGTACCACTCGATCAAGCCATACCTCGTCAACGAGAACATCCCGCCCGAGAAGGAGCGGCTGCAATCGCCCGAGGAGCGCGAGGAGCTCAACGGCCTGTACGAGTGCATCCTGTGCGCCAGCTGCTCGACCAGCTGCCCGAGCTTCTGGTGGAACCCGGACAAGTTCGTCGGACCGGCCGGCCTGCTGCAGGCCTACCGCTTCATCGCGGACAGCCGCGACCAGGCCACCGCCGAGCGGCTGGACAACCTGGAAGACCCGTACCGCCTGTTCCGCTGCCACACCATCATGAACTGCACCGACGTCTGTCCGAAGGGCCTGAACCCGACGGCGGCGATCGGCAAGATCAAGGAACTGATGGTCCGACGGGCCGTCTGATTCCGCCATGGGTGAGGCCGTTCTCGATGATCACGCCGTCGGCAAGCTGCGCTGGCGCTGCCGCCGTGGGCTGCTCGAGAACGACCTCTTCCTCGAACGCTTCTTCACGCGGCACGGCGCGGCGCTGACGCCCGCGCAAGGCCTGCTGCTGGAGGAGTTGATGCAGCTGTCCGACAATGACCTGATGGACCTGCTGCTGCGCCGCCGTGAACCCGACGGCGAGCTGGACCGCCCCGACATGAAGCAACTGCTGGAGCTGTTGCGCAGCCGTTGAGGCGGCCCCCATTGATCCCCAAGGAAACCGACATGAAACTCGCCGACAACAAAGCCACCCTGTCGTTCAGCAACGGCAGTCCCAGCGTCGAGCTGCCCGTCTACAACGGCAGCATCGGTCCGGACGTCATCGACATCCGCAAGCTGTATGCGCAGACCGGCATGTTCACGTACGACCCGGGGTTCATGTCCACGGCGTCCTGCCAGTCGACCATCACCTACATCGACGGCGACAAGGGCGAGCTGCTGTACCGCGGCTACCCGATCGAGCAGCTGGCCACCCAGTGCGACTTCCTGGAGACCTGCCACCTTTTGCTGTACGGCGAGCTGCCTGACGTGCAGCAGAAGAAGGACTTCGTCGCCCGCGTGACCAACCACACGATGGTCAACGAGCAGATGCAGTTCTTCCTGCGCGGCTTCCGCCGCGACGCCCACCCGATGGCGGTGATGACCGGCCTGGTGGGTGCGCTGTCGGCCTTCTATCACGACAGCACCGACATCAATAACCCGGAGCACCGCGAGATCTCGGCCATCCGCCTGATCGCCAAGATGCCCACGCTGGTGGCCATGGCCTACAAGTACGCCGCCGGCCAGCCGT
>JAEWBU010000061.1 GCA_023390985.1 Pseudomonadota bacterium | reverse complement strand
CGCAGGTCGCCGGCGCGGATGCCGAAGGCGCGCACGGCCTCCTCCAGCGCCTGCTGCTCGCGCGCCGGCGCGAGCACCGGCTGCGCGTAGTCGCGCAGGTTCATGAGCGTGAGGTTCTCGCGCAGGCCGAAGTCCACGTGCAGGCCCTTGCCCTTGCGGTCCTCGCTGAGGTAGGTGATGCCTTCATCGGCGGCCTCGCGCGGGTTGTGCAGGCGCAGCTCGCGGCCGTCGACGGCGATGCTGCCGACGCTGCCTGGGCGCAGCCCGAGCAGTCCCTCGAACAGTTCGGTGCGGCCGGCGCCGACCAGCCCCGCGAAGCCCAGGATCTCGCCGGCCCGCACCTCGAAGCTGATGTCGCGGGCCCAGCCCGGGACCGAGAAGCCCTTCACCTGCAGCAGCGGCGCGCCCCCGGGCGCGGGGTCCTTGGCCGGGAACAGGTCGGTGATCTCGCGGCCGACCATCAGGTTGGCCATCTCGTGGCGGGTGAGCGTGGCGGTGGGCCGGCGCGCGACGAAGCGGCCGTCGCGCATCACCACCACCTCGTCGGTGACGCGCTCGACCTCGTCGAGCTTGTGCGAGATGTAGATCAGGGTCACGCCCTCGGACTTCAGCTGCGCCATCAGGCCGAACAGCCGCTGCGTCTCGCCGGGCGTGAGCGTCGCCGTGGGCTCGTCCATCACCAGCAGCCGCGCCTTGCGCGCCAGCGCCTTGGCGATCTCCACCAGCTGCTTTTCGGCGACGATCAGCTGGCGCACGCGGGTATCGGGATCGGCGTCCAGTCCCACCTGGCGCAGCACCTCGCGGGTCGCGTCCCGCATCGCCTCGTCGTCGAGCAGCCAGCCGCGCGTCCTCTCGTGCCCGAGGAAGATGTTCTGCGCGATGGTGAGGTCCTCGGCCAGGTTGAATTCCTGGTGGATCAGGACGATGCCGCGGGCCTCCGCCTCGCGCGAGGTTCGGAAGTGCACCGGCCGGCCGTCGACCAGGATCTGGCCGGAGCTGGGCTCCAGGTAGCCGGACAGGATCTTCATCAGCGTGGACTTGCCCGCGCCGTTCTCCCCCAGCAGCCCGACCACGCGGCCGGGCGGGATGGCGAAGCTCACGCCGTGCAGCACCTGCACCGGGCCGAAGTTGCGCGTGACCTCGCGGAACTCGACGGCCAGGCTCATTCGCGCCCTCCATGCAGGCGCAGCGTCTCCTGCATCGCGAGCGCGCCGGCGCCGACCAGGCCCGCGTGGCCGCCGAGCGGCGTGTACTGGATCTCCAGGTGCCGCGTGGAGAGCGCCAGCGAGCGGTGGTAGACGCTCTGCCGCACCGAGGCCAGGAACAGCGGGCCGATCTGCGTGACGCCGCCGCCGATGAACACGTGCGACGGATTGAAGAAGTTCACCACCGACGCCAGCATCTGCCCGATCAGGCTGCCGGCGCGCTGGATGATCGCGCTGGCCGCGGCGTCGCCGGCGCGGCTGGCCTGGCCGACGTCGACCGCCGTCAGCCGGCCGTTGGCGCGCAGCACCTGCGCGAGCGCCTGGCTTTCGCCGGCCTGCGCCGCCTCGGTGGCCATGCGCGTGATCGCCGGCGCCGCCGCCACCGCTTCGACGCAGCCCAGGTTGCCGCAGTGGCAGCGCGGCCCCGCCTGGTCGACGCAGATGTGGCCCACGTCGCCGGCCGAGCCATTCGCGCCGCGGTACACCTCGCCGTGGCACACGATGCCGCAGCCGATGCCGGTGCCGACCTTGATCACCAGGAAGTTGGGCAGGCTGCGCTGCAGCCGCCACAGCTCGCCCAGCGCCATCAGGTTCACGTCGTTGTCGACGAACACGGGCGCGGTGAACGCTTCCTTCAGGTAGTCGCGGATCGAGAAGCTGTCCCACTCGGGCATCAGCGGCGGATTGACCAGCTGCGCGCTGGCGAAGTCGACCGGGCCGGGCACCCCCATGCCGATGCCGATCACCTTCCTGGCCGGCACCCCGGCCTGCGCCAGCAGCTCGCGGATGAGGTTGCGCACGCGGGCCAGCACCACGCCGGGACCGGCGCGCACGTCGGCCTCTTCGGACCGGTGGGCGAGGATGGTGAGGTCGGGCCGCATCACGGCCACGTCGAGGCTGGTGGCGCCGAGGTCGACGCCGATGATCACGCCCAGGCCGCGCGCGACCTGCAGCGTCTCGGGGCGGCGGCCGCCGGAGGAAGCCTGCAGGCCGGTCTCTTCGAGCAGGCCCTGTTCGACCAGGCCCGCGGCCAGCGCGTTCGCCTTGCTCTTGGAGTAGTCGAGGCGCTCGGCCAGCGCGGTGCGTGACGTCCCCGGCGCCCAGAACACCGTCTGGAGCAGGTCCATCTCGGCTGCCGATAGCTGTTCCCAGCGTGCCACGCTGTCGTCTCCTGTCCCCGGCTCTGCGGCGGCCGGGTGAGTTTGGATGCTAGGACGCCGACTTCAGCCAGACAAGCTCTATCTTTGGCCAATTACAGGCCGAAGTCCGCCGCGTCATGGCCTTCCCTGCCGGTCCAGCATCCAGTGCAGGGGCCGGGCGAGCCCCTGTCGCAGCCGGGGCGAATGCAGGAAGACGGCGCCTGCCAGCGCCACCATGCAGCCCACCACCGTGTCCAGGAAGCGCGCCTGCATCACGCCCGGCGGCAGGCCGTGCGCGAGGTCGACCGATTCGGCCAGCAGCATCGCCAGCGGCGTGATGAACACGACCGCCAGGCCGTAGTGGCGCACCACCAGCGTCTCGATCAGGAAGGTGAGCCCGATGATCGCCGCCGCCACGGTCCAGGGCGTGACGTGCACCCGCGTGAATCCCCAGAAGAGCAGCAGGCCCAGGCCGGTGCCGGCGATGCGCTGCAGCTGGCGGCTCCACACGGCCCGCACCGACGCCTGCTGGATCACGCCCAGGCAGGTGACGGCGGCCCAGTAGGGCCGCGTCAGGCCGAGCAGGTGCGCGGCCACGAGCGACAGGCCGACGAAGCCCCCGATGATCACCGCATCGATCACCACGAACTGGAAGTCCTCGCGCGGCGCCGCCGGCGCGTGGCGCGGCGTCACCACCAGCAGGCTGTACGCGAACGCGACCAGCACGGCGAGCACCGTCCCCAGCGTGAAGAGCCCCGCGAGCATCGGCAGCGCGTGTCCCGACACCGGCGTGTACGCGGCGATCGCCGCCGCCATCACGAAGAACAGGCCGCCGGGCGGCGGCGCCGAGTAGAAGCGCATCACCATGGTCGCGAGCACGGCGACCAGCGCGACCGCGGGCACCTGCAGCACGGGCGCGAGATGCGAGAGCAGCCCCACGCAGTAGCTCGCCGACATCCCGAACGCGCAGGCCATCAGCCAGGCCATCCGGTGCGACAGCGGCGTGTTGGGCAGGGACAGGAACACGAGGCCGCCCAGCGAGGCGGGGAGGCCCAGGGGCAGCTCGCCGAGCGCCGCGGCGATCAGGAGCGGCAGGCCGCTGGCCAGCGCCGCGGCCAGCGGCATCTGCCAGGGGCGCGTGCTGGTGTTGAAGGTCCCGAGCTGGCGCAGCTCGGCGGCGGCCGCCGCGCGGATCGAGTCCCGGGCCCGGGGGCGCTTCGACGGCTCCTGCATCGAAGCAGGTTACAGCGGCCGCGCGGCCCCGCGCGAGGATCGGTCCGCGCGCAGGGCCAGTCCGAAGATGCCCAGGCCCGCGACGGCCAGCAAGGCGCCGACCCATCCGGTGGACGTCCAGCCCAGCCCGGCGCTGATCGCCACGCCACCGAGCCAGGCGCCGAGCGCGTTGGCCAGGTTGAAGGCCGAATGGTTGAGCGCGGCGGCGAGCGTCTGCGCCTCGCCGGCCACGTCCATCAGGCGGATCTGCAGCGCCGGCCCGATCGCGACGATGGTGCCGAGCAGGAAGGTGGCGGCCGCGGCGGTGGCGACGTGCTCCGCCGCGAACACGAAGCCGCCGAGCACGAACAGCGACCAGAGCAGCAGGCCGCCGATGGTGCGCATCAGCGAACGGTCGGCGAGCCGCGCGCCCACCAGGTTGCCCGCGACCATGCCGGCGCCGAACAGCGCCAGCACGAGGGGCACCTGCGCCAGCGGCAGGCCCGCCACTTCGGTCAGGGTCGGCTTGATGTAGCTGAACACGCTGAACATGCCGCCGAAGCCGATCCCGGCGATGCCGAGCGTGAGCCAGACGTGCTTGTTGCGAAGGGCCTGCAGCTCGCGCCAAGGCCCCGCGCCCGGCTCGGCCGGGATCGCGGGCACCAGCCGTCGCAGCAGCACCACGGCCAGCGCGGCGATCGCGCCGACGAAGACGAAGGCGGAGCGCCAGCCGAAGTGCTGGCCGAGCGCGGAGGCGATCGGCACGCCCACCAGCGTCGCGCCCGTGAGTCCCAGCATCACCAGCCCGACCGCGCCGGCCCGTCGCCCGGGCGGCGCGAGCGAGGCCGCCACCAGCGCCGCCACGCCGAAGTAGGTGCCGTGCGGCAGGCCGGACAGGAATCGCAGCAGGTTCAGCGAGAGATAGCCGGGCGCGAGCGCCGAGCCGATGTTGGCCGCGGCGTAGGCGGCCATCAGGGCGATCAGCAGCGCGCGCCGGCCCCACCCGGCGGCGAGCACCGCGAGGGCGGGCGCGCCGACCACGACGCCGAGCGCATAGGCGCTGATCACGTGCCCGGCTTTGGGGATGCTGACGCCGATGTCGCGCGCCACTTCGGGCAGGAGGCCCATGATCACGAATTCGCCGGTGCCGATCGAGAAGCCGCCGACGCCGAGCGCGAGCACGGCGCGCAGCAGCCGCGTGTCGCCGGAGGAGGAGGAGGAAGGCCGGGCGCCGCCGGCAACGGCGGGGCCCTGCTCCGGTTGGAGCCGGGGTGAGGTCATGGGCGGGTGGGGCAGGCCGCCGCAAGGCGGCGAAGGCAGGACGCGAAGTCCAGGGGACGGACCTTACCACCCGATGTTTTGCCCCCGTGGCGCGTGTGGAAACGTCCGAGGCGCGGGTTTCGGCCGCGTCCTACAGCGGCGCACGAAGCCACGCACAAGCAGCGACGACCGGCGCTGATCACGCGTGGGCCAGGTCAGCCTTAGCCTTGCCGCAGGCCTTGCACCCGCCGGGTGTGCGCCCTCTCAAGGAGTCGACATGCTGCACTATGCCGTCGTGTTCTTCGTCATCGCGCTGATCGCCGCGGTGTTCGGCTTCGGTGGCATCGCCGCCGGCGCGGTGGAGATCGCGAAGATCCTGTTCTTCGTCTTCCTCATCCTGGCCGTGGTCAGCTTCATCTTCGGCGGCCGCAGGCGCTGACGGGGCCCGTCGCGGGCTCACCTATAGTGAGCCGATGCGATTCACCCCCGAAGAGATCGAGCAGGCGCGACGCGTGGTCTACGCGGCCATGCCGCCGACGCCGCAGTACCGCTGGCCGCTGCTGCGCGAGCGGCTCGGCGTGGACGTCTGGGTCAAGCACGAGAACCACACGCCGGCCGGTGCGTTCAAGATGCGCGGGGGCCTGGTGTATTTCGAGCAGCTGGCCCGCGCGCAAGCCCGTCCCGCCGGCGTGATCGCGGCCACGCGCGGCAACCATGGCCAGTCCGTAGGCTGGGGCGCGCGCAAGCACGGGATGCACGCCACCATCGTGGTGCCGCACGGCAACTCGGTCGAGAAGAACGCGGCGATGCGCGCGCTCGGCGTCGAGCTGATCGAGCATGGCGAGGACTTCCAGGCGGCACGTGAATTCGCCATGGACCTGGCCCGCGAACGCGGGCTGCACATGGTGCCCTCGTTCCATCGCAGCCTGGTCCTGGGCGTGACGACCTGCTGGCTCGAGTTCTTCGAGAGCTTCCAACCCGGCGAAGAACCGGCCGTGGTGTACGTCCCCATCGGCCTGGGCTCCGGCTTCAGCGCCGCCCCCCCGGCGCCCGCCCCCACCCCTGCCAGGAGCAGGCAGGG
>JAEWBU010000425.1 GCA_023390985.1 Pseudomonadota bacterium | reverse complement strand
GCCTGAGCGGCCGCTCCAACGGGCGACGGCGTCGTCGCTGGCGCGCCCGGTTGCGTTCTCGGGCCTGACGCTTCGAGAGGGAACGCCCGGATGCCCGGCTCATCGTAAGGCTGCTATGGTGCGGCGCCAGGAGACAACGATGTCCTCAGCCGTGAAGATCTTCCAGGGGCGCTTCGGGCGCGTAGCCCTGCTGGACATGGACGCGCCTCTGGTCGGGCACGCCCATCACCACTGCCACATCCTGATCAAGGCCGGCGGCGCGGACAGTGCTTTCCGAGTGCGCGGCGAGCGCGCGCCTCTCACCGACGAATCGGCCGTGGTCGTCAACGCCTGGGAACACCATGCCTACGAGCACGATGCGCCGCCGGGCCAGCACACGTTGATCCTGGCGCTCTACATCGAACCGGCCTGGCTGGCCGAGATCCAGCGTTCGCTCGCGCTGTCGGCGCATCCGCGCTTCTTCCCGCAGCGCGGCGTGCAACTCTCGGCCGCCACGCGCAAGATGGTCGAGGAGTTCGTCCTCGAGCTCTGGTGGGACGACGAGGTGGCATCGGGACGGCTGGAAGACCTCCTGTTCAACCTCATCATCGCGGTGGTCGAGAGCTGCACCGCCTGGCGCGACCTGTCCAGCCTGCTGCGGACCCGTCCGCCCGTGGCCATGGACCCCAGAGTGCGGCAGGCCATCACGCTGATGCGTCGCGACCTGGCGCACGAGCTGGACGTGGACAGCGTCGCGGCGGCGACGGGGCTGTCCCGGGCGCATTTCTTCCACCTGTTCCAGCGCGACACGCAGGTCACTCCGCTGGTCTACGCCAACGTGCTGCGCTTCGAGGCGGCCATCGACCAGCTCACTCACAGCCAGGAACCGGTCGCCGAAGTCTCGGACCGCCTGGGCTTTTCCGCCCCAGGCCACTTCTCGCGCTTCTTCCGCGCGCACCTGGGCATCACGCCCACGGACTACCGCCGCAAGGTCAACCTGTTCGAACCCCCCAAGGGCGAAACCTCCGGGGTGATCTGAACTCGCACGGCGCGCGCAGGTCGCCGGACTTTTTGGTCAGTCGCCGGACCGGCGGGTCACTGGCCGGACGCATGCGTTAGCGCTCCTCGCTGCCCCTTGCTGACACTCCTCGCAGGAGACAGCAATGCACGCAGAGTCCGAGCTCGCCAGGGCCGCCACCGGCTTCGTCGGCCAGCGCATCGAGCGCCTGGAGGACGACGCGTTGCTGCGCGGCCGCGGTAGTTACGCCGACGACCTGGGCACTCGGCCGGGCACCCTGCAGGCAGCCATCCTGCGCTCGCCCCATGCCCATGCCCGCCTGCTGGCGGTCGATGCCGCCGCCGCGCTCGCGCTGCCGGGCGTGCGGGCCGTGCTGACCGGCGCCGACGTGCAGCGCTGGTCCCAGCCTTTCGTGGTGGGCGTCAAGCAACCGATGCAGCACTGGGCCCTCGCCGTCGACCGGGTGCGTTATGTGGGCGAGCCGGTGGCGGTGGTGGTCGCCGAAGACCGGTACCTGGCCGAGGACGCGCTCGAGCGCATCCGGGTGGAGTACGAGACGCTGCCCGCGGTCGTCACCATCGAGCAGGCGCTGGACGCCGGCAGCATCGCCCTGCACGAGGCGGTTGGCGGCAACGTGGTGTCCGACCGCTCCTTCCGCTACGGCGAGCCGGAGGCGGCATTCGCGCAGCCCGGCGTGCGCACGGTACGCACCACCGTCCGCTATCCGCGCAACAGCTGCTCACCGATCGAATGCGGTGTGGTGCTGGCCGAGCACCTGGCGGGCGAGGAAGGCTACGACGTCCTGTCCAACTTCATGGGCCCCTTCTCGCTGCATGCGGTGATGGCGATGGCGCTGAAGGTGCCCGGCAACAAGTTGCGGCACCGCGTGCCGCGCGACTCGGGCGGCAGCTTCGGCGTCAAGCAGGCCGTCTTCCAGTACGTGGTGCTGATGTGCCTGGCCGCCCGCAAGGCCGGCGCGCCGGTGAAGTGGGTGGAAGACAGGCTCGAGCACCTGAGCGCCGCCACCTCCGCGACCTCGCGCCTGACCACGCTGGAGGCGGCGGTCGACGCGCAGGGTCGCGTGCTGGCCCTGCGTTACGACCAGGTCGACGAGGTCGGCGGCTACCTGCGGGCGCCGGAGCCGGCCACCTTCTATCGCATGCACGGCGCGCTCACGGGCGCCTACGACATCGGCCACGTCGCGGTGCGCAACCGCGTCGTCGTGACGAACAAGACGCCCAGCGGCCTGGTGCGCGGCTTCGGCGGCCCGCAGGTGTACTACGCGCTGGAGCGGCTGATGGACCGCATCGCGGTGGAAACCGGCATGGGTCCGGTGCAGCTACGCCTGGGCAACTACGTCCGGGCCGACCAGTTCCCCTACACGGCCGCCGCGGGAGCGGTGTACGACTCCGGCGACTACGCGCGCCTGACGCGCCTGGCGATGGAGGCTGCGCAAGTGCATGGACTGCAGGAGCGGCAGCGCGAAGCCCGTGTGCAAGGGCGCCTGTACGGCATCGGCGTGGCGGCCGTCGTCGAACCGTCCGTGTCGAACATGGGCTACATCAGCACGGTGCTCACGCCCGAGCAGCGCGCCAAGGCCGGGCCCAAGAACGGCGCGATCGCCAGCGCCACGGTGGGCATCGACCTGCTGGGCGGCGTCAACGTGACGATCGCGTCCGCCCCCGCGGGGCAGGGGCACATGACCGTGTGCGCGCAGGTGGTCGCCGACGCGCTCGGGCTGCAGCCGTCCCAGGTGGTCGTGAACGTCGAATTCGACACCGCCAAGGACGCCTGGTCGGTCGCCGCCGGCAACTACAGCAGCCGCTTCGCCGGCGCGGTCGCGGGCACGGTCCACCTCGCCGCGAGCCGGCTGCGGGACAAGCTCGCGCGCATCGCCGCCGCCCAGTTCGGTTGCGCGCCGGACGACATCGCCTTCGAGGGCGGACACATCTTCAACCGGCAGCAGCCGGCCCAGACCCAGGCCTTCACCCGGCTGGCCGCCAGCCCGCACTGGGCGCCGGCGCTGCTGCCGCCCGGCGAGTCGCCGGGCCTGCGCGAAACGGCGTTCTGGACCGGCGAGACGCTCGCCCCGCCCGACCCGCAGGACCGCGTCAACACCTCGGCCGCCTACGGCTTCGTCTTCGATGTCTGCGGCCTGGAGGTGGACCGCGACACGGGCGCAGTGCGCATCGACCGCTACATCACCGGGCACGATGCGGGCCGCCTGCTGAACCCCGCCCTGGCCGACGGCCAGGTCCGCGGCGCGTTCGCCCAGGGACTGGGCGCGGCACTCCTCGAGGAGTTCACCTACGGCCCTGACGGCAGCTTCCAGTCCGGCACCCTGGCCGACTACCTGATGCCGACCACCTGCGAGACCCCCGATCCGGTGATCGTCCACCTGGAGACGCCCAGCCCCTTCACGCCGCTGGGCGCCAAGGGCCTGGGCGAAGGCAACAACATGAGCACGCCGGTGTGCATCGCCAACGCCTTCGCCGACGCGCTGCGGCCACTGCGCGACCTGGCCGACGTGCGCCTGCCGCTGACGCCCAGCCGCGTGCTCGCCTGCCTGGCCACCGCGGACCCGCCGCCGTCCCGGCCGGTGGCGCAGGACGAGCCCGCCGCCGCGGCCGCCGACGCTCTTTCGCTGGCCGCGCAGGGGACGGTGGAGATCGCCGCCACCCCGGAGCGTGTGTTCGCCGTCCTGCTCGACCCGGTGGCACTTGCCCGCGTCATCCCCGGATGCCATGCGCTGCAGCCGGACGGCGAGAACCGCTACCGCGCCGACGTGAGCGTGGGCGTCGGGCTCATCCGCGCCCGCTACGAGGCGCGAATCGAGCTCAGCGAACTCGACCCGCCGCACCGCCTGCGCTTGGCCGGTCGCGGGGTTTCGCCGCTGGGCACGGCAGCCGGCGACGGCGTGGTCCGCCTGGAGCCCAGCGCCACCGGCACGCGCCTGCACTACGACTATCGCGCCCAGGTCGGCGGCAAGGTCGCCATGGTGGGCAGCCGCATGCTCGAAGGCGCGGCGCGCGTGATCGTGGCGCAGTTGTTCGAGTCGCTCGGGCGGCAGGCGGCGGGCGGCACGCCGGCGCACTCTGCTCCGTGGTGGCGGCGCCTGTGGCGCGTGCTGGGAGGCAAGTCATGAAGCCCGCGGCCTTCGACTACGTGCGGGCCGACACGGCGGCCGAAGCCGCCGCGCTGCTGGCGCGACACGGCGAGGACGCGCGCATCCTGGCCGGCGGCCAGTCGCTGATGCCCATCCTGAACATGCGCCTTGCGCAGCCCGGCGTGCTGGTCGACATCTCGCGCAGCCGCGACATGGCAGCCATCGCCCGCGAGAGCGGCAGCCTGCGCGTCGGCGCATCGGCCGCCCAGTCACAGCTGGAGGCACATGCCGACCTGCCCCCGCTGCTGGCCCTGGCCTTCCCGCACATCTCGCATTTCCAGATCCGCAACCGCGGCACGGTGTGCGGCTCGATCGCCCACGCGGACCCGTCGGCCGAGCTGCCGCTGTGCCTGCTGGCGCTGCAGGGCGCGGTGCACCTGCGCAGCGCGCGGCAACGCCGCAGCGTGGCGGCCGCCGACTTCTTCACCGGCCTGTTCAGCACCGCGCGCGCGCCGGACGAACTGGTCGAGGCGGTGAGCTTCCCGCTGTCGCGGCCCGGCGAAGGAGCGGGATTCGCCGAGTTCTCGCGCCGTCATGGCGACTACGCCGTGTGCGCCGTGGCCGCCGTCGTGCATGCCGGCCGCCTGCGGGTCGCAGCAGCGGGCGTGTCCGACCGACCGGTGGCGCTGGACCTGCCGGTGCTCGCAGGCGCCGACCTTGACGGCGCCATCAACGACTGGGCGTGGTCGATGCCGCTGCGGGACGACCCTCACACCACGGCCGCGACGAGGCGCCACCTGCTGCGGCGCCTGGGTCCGCAAGCCATCGCACAAGCCATCGCCAACGCACGGAGGACGCAATGACCCACGCCCTGCTGGATCGGGCAAGCCGGCACACGGTACACCTGGAGCTCAATGGCCGCCCACGCAGCGGTGCGGCCGAGCCGCGCACCCTGCTCAGCGACTTCCTGCGCCAGGGCCTCGGCGCGACCGGCACCCACGTGGGTTGCGAGCACGGCGTTTGCGGCGCCTGCACGGTGCGCATCGACGGTGTCGCCGCGCGCGCCTGCCTCACCCTGGCCGTGCAGTGCGACGGCCGCCGGGTCGACACCGTGGAAGGCCTGGCCGGCCTCGAAGAGACCCTGGGCGATCTGCAGGCGGCTTTCAAGCGCCACCACGCGCTGCAGTGCGGCTTCTGCACCGCGGGCATCCTGATGTCCTGTGCCGACTGGCTGCAGCGCATGCGGGCCCGGGGTCACCGCCCCGACGAGGACGAAACCCGCGCGATGCTCTCCGGGCACCTGTGCCGCTGCACCGGCTACACGCCCATCGTGCGCGCCGTCATGGAGGTGGCGCATGCTTGACCTGGGCCGCACTTTCCTGCAAAGCGTCGACCGGGCACCGGATGCCTTGGCGCTGGTCGACGGTCCGCTGCGCCGGACCTGGTCCGCGTGGGCGGGCACGGTGGGAGCCGTGCAGCGCGGTCTCGCCGGGCTGGGGCTGCGGCGCGGCGACCATGTGCTCTCGATCCTGCAGAACCGCCACGAGGCGGCCACGCTGCACTGGGCCTGCCAGCTCGCCGGCCTGGTGATCACGCCGCTGAACTGGCGCGTCAAGCCGGAGGAGATCGATTTCGCGCTGCGCGATTCGGACGCACGCCTGCTCGTGTACGAGCCGGTGTCGCAGGCGGCGGTGGCCGGCTCGGCGCTGGCGGCGGGCCTGCCGCAGGTGGCGGTCGGGGACTGTTCCGGCAGCGCGCCGGCCTTCGAGGAGGTATTCGCGGGGGCGGCCGACCCCACGCCGCAGGCCACCGCCGAGGACCTCTCGCTGATGCTCTACACCTCCGGCACGACCGGCGCTCCCAAGGGCGTGCCACGCCGCCACCGGGCCGAGCGCGTCGCCGCGCTGGCGCACGTGGCCCAGAACCGCTACGGCTATGGCGAACGCACCCTGGGCGTCATGCCGCTGTACCACACCATGGGCGTGCGCTCGCTGCTGACCATGGCGCTGGTGGACGGCCGCTTCGTGTGCATGCCGCGTTTCGACGCCGGCGCCGCGCTGCGCGCGATCCAGGAGGAGGTGCTGACGCACCTGTACCTGGTGCCCACGCTGTACCACGACCTGCTCTCCCACGCCGACTTCAGGAACACCGACGTCCGCTCGGTGCGCAAGCTGGGCTTCGCCGGCGCGCCCATGCACGACGCCCTGCTGCTGCGCCTGCAGGAGGCTTTCCGCCCGGAGCTGTTCGTCAACCACTACGGCAGTTCGGAGATCTACACCTTCTCGATCAACCAGGACGCGGTGGGCAAGCCGGGTTCGGCCGGCCGCGCGGGCATCAACACGCGGCTGCGCGTGGTGAAGCTGGACGCGGCCGATGCCGACGCACTGGCGGCGCCGATGGAGGAAGGCCAGATCATCGCCGACCTGCTGAGCGACGAAGCCTTCGAGGGCTACCACAAGCGCCCGGACGCGAATGCGAAAAGCCTGCGCGGCGGCTGGTACTTCACCGGCGACACCGGCTACGTGGACGCCGACGGCGACCTGTTCGTGACCGGCCGCGTGGACGACATGATCATCAGCGGGGGCGAGAACATCTCGCCCGTCGACATCGAGTCGGTGCTGTCGCTGCATCCCGACGTCGACGAGGTGGCCGTCGCCGGGCTGAAGGACGAACGCTGGGGCCAGCGCGTGGTCGCGTTCGTCAAGGCACGCTCCCAGGTGAGCGGCGCCGCCCTGGACGAGCACTGCCGCCGGTCCGAACTGGTGAACTTCAAGCGGCCGCGGGAATACGTGTTCGTGCGCGAGATTCCCAAGTCGCCGGTCGGGAAGGTGCTTCGCCGCAGGCTGGTGGCGGGCGACTACGACCGTGCACCGACGCTGCACCCGCTTCCCCCCGTTCCGCCGGCCTGAGAACCGCGCGCCCCCACGAAAGGACCCCATGCAACTGAACGACCTGCGCCATCCCGCCCTCTCCCTGGCATCCGAACTCGACGGCTACCGCGTCGAGATCGACGCCGCCCGCCAGCGCGCGGACATCGTCCTCTGCCGCCCGCCGTTCAACGTGATCACCATGCCCCAGCGCGAGCAGCTGCGCATCACCTTCGAGGCGCTGGACGCCAACGACGCCGTGCGGGTGATCGTCGTGCGTGCCGAGGGCGAGCACTTCTCCAGCGGCGGCAACATCAAGGGTTTCCTGCAGGCGACGCCCGAGCATGTTTCCAGGCTCGCGTGGAACGTGGCCGCCCCGGCGCGCTGCAGCAAGCCGGTGGTCGCGGCGGCGCGCGGCTACTGCTTCGGCGTCGGCTTCGAACTGTCGCTGGCCTGCGATTTCCGGCTGGTGACGGAGACCACGCTGTATGCCCTGCCCGAGCAGAAGCTGGGCCAGATCCCCGGTTCCGGCGGCTCCGCGCGGCTGCAGAAGATGGTGGGGATCACGCGCACCAAGGACATCGTGATGCGCTCGCGCCGCATCCCCGGCCCGCAGGCGGTCGACTGGGGCGTGGCGACGGAATGCGTGCCTGACCGGGAGCTGGAAGCCGCAACCGACGCGCTGGTCGACGAGCTGCGCGGCTTCTCGCCGCTGGCGCAGCGCACCGCCAAGAAGCTGCTGAACGACACCGAGGATTCGCCGCTGTCGATCGCCATCGAGCTGGAGGGGCATTGCTACTCGCGCCTGCGCAGCTCGGACGATTTCCGCGAAGGCGTCGAAGCCTTCCACGACAAGCGCAAGCCGAAGTTCACCGGCACCTGAATCCTTTCCGCAAAACCACAGGAGACAAGCCATGAAACGCATCCTCAAGCTCGCCTCGGCCACCTTTGCGCTTTCCGCGCTGGGCGGCGCCGCCCTGGCCCAGACCGGGCCCATCCGCATCGGTGTCGTCACGCCCCTCACCGGGACCTACGCCGGCATCGGCCAGCAGGTGAAGTGGGGCCTGGACCTTGCGGCACGCCAGATCAATGCGGGCGGCGGCATCGCCGGCCGGCAGATCGAACTGATCTACGAGGACGAGGAAGCGAATCCGGCCGTGGCCGTGCAGAAGGCCGAGAAGCTGTTCCAGGTCAACAAGGTGGACTTCCTGACCGGCACCGTGAACTCCGGCGCGACGCTGGCAGTGGGCCAGGTGGCCGAGCGCAACAACCGCCTCATCGCCACCACCGTGTCCTTCGCCGACAGCATCACGGCAGACAAGTGCTCGCCCAATGTGTTCCGGGTGAACGCGCGCGCAGGCATGCAGTCGGCGGCGCTGGCCGACTGGATGGCGTCGACCAAGCCGAACGCCAACGTGTTCTACCTGGGCCCCGACTACGAGATGGGCCGCAGCACCGTGGCCGCGTTCAAGGCCGCGGCGGAAGCCAAGGGCGCCAAGTCCGTCGGCGAGGTGTTCGCGCCGCTGGACAACAAGGACTACTCGCCCTTCTTCGGCCAGATGCGATCGGCGCGGCCGGCGGTCATCTACACCTCCGTGGCCGGCAACGACACGGTCCGCCTGTTCACGCAGCTGTCGGAGTTCGGTCTTACGCGCAACGTGCAGGTGGTCGGCGCTTCGGGCACCGTCACTTCGCAGAACCTGCCGGCCATCGGCAAGGCGGCCGACGGTTTCGTGACCGGCGTGGGTTATGCGCCCGGCATCGATACGCCGGAGAACAAGAAGTTCGTCGCCGAATTCGAGGCCGCCAACAAGGCGGCGCCCGACCTGTACGGCGCGGACAGCTACGGCGTGCTCTTCTTCTACAAAGCGGCCGTGGAGAAGGCGAACAGCACCGACACCGACAAGGTGCGGGCGGCCATGCGAGGCCTTCAGTGGAGCACTCCACAGGGGATGAAGACCCTGCGCGCGGGCGACCACCAGGCGATGCAGGAGATGTACGCCATGCGCGTGAACAACGGCAAGTTCGAGATCGTCGGCCGCGTCAAGGCGGAGAACGCGATCGGGCCGGACACCTGCACCCGCTTCTGAACGGAAAAGAGTCGCTGCAATGAGTGCTGTCCTGGAATGGCTCCAGTTCGTGCTGGCGCCGCAGATGATCAACGGCCTGTCCATCGGCGTCGCGGTGGTGCTGATGGCGCTGGGCCTGACCATCATCTTCGGCCTGCTGGACGTCATCAACATGGCCCACGGCGAGTTCTACGCCATCGGCGCCTACCTGGCGGTGGTGCTGCTCGGACTGGGACTGTCGTTCTGGGCGGCACTCGCGCTGGCGCCGCTGATCATGGCGGTGCTCGGCTACGTCACCGAGCGCGCCCTGGTGCAGCGGGTGTTCCACAGCCGCGACCGGCATACGCTGACGCTGCTGCTCACCTTCGGCGTGGCGGTGGTGCTGGAAGACCTGCT
>JAEWBU010000417.1 GCA_023390985.1 Pseudomonadota bacterium | reverse complement strand
GTGCTGCCAGCGCTGCCCGATGTCGCCCGGCCCTCGGTCGCCCGCCTGGTCGACGCCCGGCTCGCCCTGCTGGCCCACGACGCGGCCGCCAACGCCATCCGGGCCGCGCTGCCGCAGGACCCGCGCGCTCATTTCGATCCGTACGCCTTCCGGGCGCAGCGGGAGAAGCTCTCGCAGGTGCAGGCGGTGCTGGTCACGCTGGGCGCGCCGGACCTCGCCCAGCGGCTCGGCACCCAGCAGGCGGCGGAACTGGGCGCCCGGCTCGCGCGGGCGAGGGAGGAACTGCGCGCGATGCCGCTCTTTTCCGCGCGCGCCGCGGACTTCAGCGGGTGGAGCGGCGAACCGGCGCCGCTGCTGCGCGCGCTCGGCGTCGCTGATGCGGGGCAGCTGCAGCAACTGCTGGCGGGGCAGTACCGGCGGATCGAGGCGCTGTCACGCCAGGCGGAGCAGTTCCTCGCCGCCGCGGACGGCTCGCTCGCCGGCGATCCTTCGGTGCAGGAGTGGCAGCGACTGGTGCGTGAAATGGACCGCTGGCGCGGCCACCTGCCGGACAGCAGCCTTTCGGCGATGGAGCGGTACCTGCTCACCGTGGGGCCGCAGCTGCGACGGGAGAACTGCGCGGAGCTGCTGATGGCGCAGGGGCCGCCGCGGCACGAGGACGAGGTCGCGCGGCAGTTGACGCTGGTGCACAACGCGTTGGTGGAGCGGTGTGGGGAGTTGCAATCCGCCGCTTCCCTCCAGGCACCGGGTGCGGGCGGTCGGCCGAACTAGCTGTCTCGAGATTCGGCACAGCGTAGGCGCAACGCGATTGCGCAATTGGCCAGCCTTGCGCACGCCCGTCGCTGATGGGCTGATCTAAACTCCCGCATTCCGCCTGGCGCCTCTTGCATCAGTCATTCCGCCCAACAGCAGCGGCGGCCCATCCCACGCAGTTTTTTGCTGCCACAGCCGTCAACCGGACCCTGCTCCGCTTCATCGACATGACCCACCCAGTTCCCAACCAGGCCTCACGCCAAAGCGACTGCCCCGCCTGCGGCGGCGGCTGGCGGCGGCTCTTCACCAAGAACGGTTGCGAAGTGAGCCGGTGCGTGGATTGCGGACTGGGCCGCGCCGCTACGAGTCATTTCGATCCCGCGAGCTACTACACGGAAGACTATTTCAACGGAAGCCATTCCGACGGTTACTCGGACTACGCGGCCAGCGAACCGGTGCTTCGCCACGAGTTCTCCCGGGTCGCCGACGTGCTTCGGCGCTACTGCAAGCCGGGCGCACGGCTGCTGGAAATCGGCTGTGCTTATGGTTTCTTCCTCAAGGAAGCCCGTCGCGACTTCGAGGTCCACGGGCTCGAGATCGCCCAGGAGGCAGTGGAGGCCTGCCACCTTGCGGGCCTCGTCGAGGTCCACCAGGGAAGCGCCGACGAACCCACGCTGCGGCGGTTCGGCGAACTCGACGCGATCGTGATGCTGGACGTGATCGAGCACCTCCCCGACCCCGTGTCCACGCTCGAGGCCTGCGCGCGTCAACTGACACCCGGGGGCACCGTGATGATTACCACCGGCGACTTCAGTGCTGCACTGGCGCGCCTGGCCGGTCCCCACTGGCGCCTGATGACCCCGCCTCAGCACCTGTGGTACTTCACGCCGGAGAGCCTGCGTCGCATCGCCGGGAGGCTGGGGCTTGAACTGGTGTCCTTCAAGCGACCCTGGAAGGTCGTGCCGATCTCACTGGTCTTCTTCCAGATCGCCCGCATGCTTGGACTGAAGCCCCGCTCATCGAGCGGCGGCATGAGCAAGGTCGGCGTTCCCGTTAACCTCTTCGATGCCATGCGCGTCGTACTGCGCAAGCCGCCGGGGGCGGCGGTCCCCGAATGAGCGCCTTGCACGTCGGCTTGCTACTCGCCTACTCGGCAGGAATGTCCATCGGGCAGCTGCTCTTCAAACTTGCCGCCGACTCGGCTTTCGGGCTCGGCAAGGAGGCCGGCGCAACGAGCCAGGTCGTGCGGCTGGTGCTGGACCCATACTTCCTCTGCGCGATATCGATGTATTTCGCGCTCTCCGTGATGTGGGTGTGGATCCTCAGCTTCACACCGCTTTCCCGCGCATACCCGTTCGTTGCGGCCGCGTTCGTCGTGACGCCGCTGCTCAGTCATCTGTTCTTCAAGGAACCGCTGGACCTCAGGTTCGCCCTCGGTTTGGTGTTTATCGTGACGGGACTGATGCTTATCGTGGGACGGCAACCATGACGACAAACGTGACATCTCCATCGACAGGGGCCGCGGTAGCCCCGAGCCCGGCCACCTGGATCGTGATCGCCGCCTACAACGAGAGCGAGACCATCGGGGAAGTTCTTTCCGGCCTTGCCGGCAACGGCTGCGGCGTGGTCGTCGTGGACGATGGATCTCGCGACGACACATGGCAGATCGCCCTGCAGTCCGGGGCACACGTGGTGCGCCACCCCATCAATCTGGGCCAGGGCGCGGCTCTGCAGACCGGCATCGAATACGCATTGCGCCGCAATGCCGCCGTCATCGTGACGTTCGACGCGGATGGCCAGCATCTGGCATCGGACATCGATCCTCTGGTCGGAACCCTCGTCCGTTCCGGCGCCGACCTCGCGTGCGGCAGCCGGTTCCTTGGTCACACCGAGAACATGCCCCCGATGCGCCGTGCCACCCTCAAGCTGGCAACGACGTTCACCTTCCTGTCCACCGGGCTGCGCATGACGGACGCGCACAACGGCCTGAGGGCGATGACACGGTCCTGCGCACAACGCCTGAAGATCCGCCAGGACCGGATGGCGCACGCCTCCGAGATCATTCACGAGGCTGCGCGGCTGAAGCTCAAGCTGGTGGAAGTGCCGGTCACCATCCGGTACAGCGCGTATTCCCTGCGCAAGGGCCAGAAGCTGAGCAACTCCCTGAACATCCTCATGGACCTTCTGATCAAGAGGCTCTACCGATGACGATCAAGCTCCTGCTCTCCATTGGCCTGCTCCTGATCATCGCCTACGCATCGACCCAGCGGGGAAAGTCGCCCCTGGTCAGCATCTTCACGCTCTTTTGCGCCGCGGCGGCGATCTACTTCGTCTGGGCACCGGAGAGCGCCAATCGCATTGCCCACCACCTCGGAGTTGGGCGCGGCGCGGACCTCATCTTCTACTGCTGGGTTCTCATCAGCTTCGCCGTGCTGCTGAACCTGCACTTCAAGATGCGCAAGCGCGACGAGCAGGTGACGACACTCGCCCGCAAGCTGGCCATCCTCGAAGCCGAGTGCAACCCGCCCACGCTGCCGCGCTCCGCCCCGTGACACAGCGACACGTCCAGTCGATGGCGCGCGCCATCCCGCAGAAGGCGTGGTCGCTCGGCCTGTTCCTCCTGGTTGCAGCCATGGGGTGGCACGTCTACCAGCACTTCGCACCCGGAGCGATGTCGCCCGACTCGCTGAGCATCCTCAGCCAGGCGCGATCCGGCGTGTTCGAGGACGGCCACCCCCCCCTGGTGACTGCGGTTTGGGGGGTGCTCGACCGGATCGTGGCGGGACCGATCGGCATGCTCCTGTTGAACCTCGCCATGTTTTACGGCGGGCTCTTCCTGATTTTCAGGGCGACTCTGCAGAGATATCGGCTCCTCGGCATCCTGGCTTGCGTCTGCATCGGGCTCTTTCCCCCGCTGCTGGGAATCCTCGGCGTGATCTGGATCGACATCACGATGGCAGGGCTCTACTTGCTGGCACTCGGTTGCTGGCTGTCCCTGCTCGATTCGCACCGCAGGGCCGCCGTGCTGGTCCTGCCGATCATGGCTCTGGCCATCGCGACGCGCCACAACGCGGCCGCGGCCGCGTTCCCGCTGCTGACGCTGTTCATGTTGCGATCTCCGGCCGCCGGCGATGGATGGACGGGTTTCGTGCGTGCGGTGGCGTGGGGAGCCATCGCCACCGTCCTGCTGTTCGTGGGAACCAAGTGGTTGTCCGCGCAGTTCGTGGACCAGCCGCGCCATCTCTGGCGGGCCGCGGCGCTGTACGACATCGCCGGCGCGTCGCACTACGAGGACAGGAACCTGTTCCACCCTGGCGTGCTGGTCGACTCGTCCCTGGACGAGATTCACCGGCTGTACTCTCCACGTTCCTATTTCCCGCTCATGACGGGCGATCAGATCCACGTGCCTCCCGGCACACCTCCGGGGAAGGGCAAGCCACTCGAACTGGATACCAGCAACCCGAACCTCGGCGAAGCATTGGGGCGAAACTGGCGGGAGGTGGTCCTGCAGCATCCGCAGTCGTACCTGCGGCACCGGACCGAGTTCTTCATGTCGATGGTCAAGCGCGAACCGTGGGGCTTGTGGGCGCCCTACTTCGACATGATCTATCCCAATCAACTCGGCATCACCGAACGGCGCGTTTCACGCTCGACCGAGATCTTCTGGCACATCCGCTGGCTGTCGATCAGCAGCTGGCTGTTCGAGCCGCTGCCCTATCTCGTGATCAGTGCCTTGCTGTTCCTGCCGGTCTTCGGCCTCGGACTGGTGTTGCGGGATCGTCTGCTGCAGGCGTCGGGCGCGCTTTACGCGAGCGGCGTGCTCCACATGGGTGGGCTTTTCTTCTTCGCGGTGACGCCTGATTTCCGGTACTCGCATTGGCTGCTGACGGCCACCGCCGTCGCCACCGGCCTCCTGGCCCTGTTCCTCTCGACGTACGTGGCCACGGCGCTAGCCAAGATACGGCAGACCTTGCGCGACAGGCACGTGGAAGCAGTGCGGCGATGACCTGGCTGGTGACCGGCGGCGCCGGCTACATCGGATCGCACACGGTTCATGCGATGGTGGCCGCCGGGCAACGCGTGGTCGTCCTGGACGACCTGAGTACGGGGCATGCCGACCGGCTTCCTCCCGGCGTCGAACTCGTGCGGGCTTCCATGCTCGACCGCCAGGCGCTGGATCGCGTCCTGCGCGAGCACCAGATCCTCGGCGTCGTCCATTTCGCAGCTCGCAAGCAGGTCGAGGAATCGGTCCAGCGCCCGCTGCTCTACTACGAGTCCAACGTGGAAGGGCTGCAGCGCGTGCTGCAAGCCACGGTTCATGCCGGCGTCCGTCGCTTCGTCTTCTCGTCTTCGGCCGCGGTCTATGGCATGCCGGATGTCGAGTTCGTGGGCGAGGACACGCCTTGCGCTCCGATCAACCCGTATGGCCAGAGCAAGCTTGCGGGCGAATGGATGGTCCGCAGCGTAGGGGCCGCCCATGGAATCTCGACCGTCTGTCTGCGGTATTTCAACGTGGCTGGTGCGGCCTCGCCGCTGCTGGCGGACGATGGCGTTTCAAACCTCGTGCCGAGGGTGTTCCAGCGACTGGACTCCGGGGATCGTCCGATGCTGTTCGGCGATGACTACCCGACCGCCGACGGAAGTTGCGTGCGGGACTTCATCCACGTGACGGACGTCGCTTCCGCCCATGTCGCAGCCGCTGCGCGATTGACGGACTCCGATTCGCAATCGGCGCTCGTCCTGAATATCGGACGGGGTGAGGGCGTTTCGGTCCTCACGATGCTCGATGTCGTCGCAAGGATCACGGGTCGCGACACGACACCCACGATCGAGCCGCGCCGCGCCGGCGATCCAGCCCGCGTGGTCGCCTCCGCGCAGAGGATTCGCAACGAGCTGGGCTGGACCGCGCGCCACAGCGTGGAAGACATGATTTCCACGGCGTGGGACGCTTGGCAGGCTCGGCGCGGCAGAATACAGACCTGAGCCGCCTGCTTCCGTACTCGCGTCAGTGATGCCGCCGAGTGATGAGCCACTTCATCGACTTGAACCGCACGATCGAGGCGTAGAACCAGACGTAGAAGGTCGTGAAGCACAGGAACACGATCTGCAGAGCCAGTGTGTTGCGCCACAGCAGCACGGCAGGAAACACGGCGAGCGACGAAAGCAGCCACAGGTAGGGCGCCGTCATGGAATTGCGCGCGGTCATGTGCCGCGCCTGCTCGCTGCCGACGCTCCAGCGGACCAGGCGGCGAAAGATCAGCTGATGCAGGTGGACCGCGTCGGGCAGCCCAGGGTGACTGCGGCGCACCACGATCCGGCGGTAGATGGAAAACAGCGTTTCAACCACGGGGTAGCCCACGAGCACGAGCGGGAACCACGGGGACACCTCGGGGTTGCGCGCCACCAGCAGGAGCGAGAGCTCACCGATCCAGAAGCCGATCAGATAGGCACCCCCGTCGCCGAGAAAAATGCGCCCCCAGGGCCAGTTCCACAAGAGGAATCCGAGAATCGCGCCCGTCATGGCCAGGCAGGCGCGGAACACCAGAACATCGCCGACCAGGAAGGCCACGTACCCAAGACCGGCCAGGATGACGCAACTGACAACGCCGCTGAGGCCGTTGTAGCCGTCGATGATGTTCATCGCGTTGGCAACTCCGCCCACGGCCACGGCGGTCACGAGCAATGCGATCGGCCACCAGGCCAGCGCGGCATCGATGAACCCGATGTCAATGCGGTTCAGCGAAGCGCCGAGCAGGAAGTAACCGGCCACGGCCGCCGCCATGGTGAGCAGCAATCGATGCAGCACGCCCACCTTCTTGGTCAGGTCCTCCGCCAAGCCGCCCAGGAAAGCGGGGGCGGAGCAAAGCAGCAGCAGCAGGAACGGCCGGGTGTACGGGTCCTTGATCAGCACCATCACCAGGGCCACCCCGATGAGAGCCACGCTGATCCCGACGCCGCCGACGCGCGGAACGATCTGTGTGTGGAATTTCTGCACGCCGGTCAGATCCGCATCCGCGGTCCAGCGTTGGTGCATATGGTTGTAGCGCAGCACGGCTGTAGTGACCACGAGGGACACGAGCAGGGCGACGATGAACGCGAACATGCGGGCCCCTTACTGACTGCGATCGACGCAGATGGCGATCGCCGCCGCCAGCACAACGTCCTTGGCGGTCATTGGAGCCACGTCCGGCGCTTCACGAAACCGCTGTAGCTCAAGATGATGCGCAGGATCTTGTCGGAAACGTTCTCCGGGGCGTAGTCACGCACCAGGTGCAGCAGACGTTCAGATCCGCGGAGTTGCTGCTGAAGGATGGTCAGCCCCTGAAGCACGCGGTCCACGTCGAAGCCGACGAACATCACAGCCGCTTCTTCGAAACCTTCCGGGCGTTCATGGACCTCCCGCAGGTTCAGCGCGGGGAAGTTCAGGATCGACGACTCCTCCGTGATCGTCCCGCTATCGGAAAGCACCGCCCGGGCAGCCGACTGGAGGCGGACGTAGTCCAGGAAGCCGAACGGCTTGTGAAACTGCACGGAAGGGTGTGCCTTGAGACCGGCGGCCTCCATCCGTTTGCGCGTGCGCGGGTGGACCGACACGATCACGGGCAGCGCGAATCTCTCTGCCACGGCGTTCATCACGTCGAAAAGCCGCGCCAGCTGGGCCGGATCGTCGACGTTCTCCTCGCGATGGGAGCTCACGACAAAGTAGCCCCCCTCCTCGAGCCCGAGCCGGCCAAGGACGTCCGACGCATCGATGCCTGCCCGGTAATGTTCCAGCACCTCGCGCATGGGACTCCCCGTCCGGATGACCTGGTCTGGAGGAAATCCCTCACGCAGCAGGTAATCGCGGGCGATCGCGCTGTACGTGAGATTGATGTCGCTGACCTGGTCCACGATCCGCCGGTTGATCTCCTCGGGAACGCGGAAATCGAAGCATCGGTTGCCGGCTTCCATGTGGAAGATCGGAATCTTGCGGCGCTTGGCGGCGATGGCCGCAAGCGCGCTGTTGGTATCGCCCAGCACGAGCAACGCTTCGGGCTGGTGGCGGGCGAACTCCTGGTCCGCCGCGATGATCACCTTGCCGATGGTCTCCGCCGCCGAAGCGCCCGCCGCATTCAGGAAGGCATCCGGACGGCGGATGCCCAGTTCCTGGAAGAAGACCTCATTGAGTTCGTAGTCGTAGTTCTGGCCGGTATGGACGAGAGTGTGGTCGCAGTAGGCGTCCAGCTTCGCGATGACACGGGACAGGCGGATGATTTCCGGCCGCGTGCCGACGATGGTCATTACCCGCAGCTTGTCACCCATTCACCGCCTCGCGAACAAGGGGCAGCTTCATCAGGACCTGCTTGACCTCTTCGACATTGAGGCGTCGCGTGTTGTGCGAGGTGTAGTCGTCGAGCTGGGAGATCTCGGTCTCGCCTTCCACGAAGTACTTGTTGTAGTTCAGGTCGCGCGAATCGGCGGGGATGCGGTAGTAGCCACCGAGGTCGTCCGCGCGCGCCATCTCCTCGCGCGACACCAGCGACTCGTACAACTTCTCGCCGTGCCGGGTGCCGATCACCTTCACCTGGCCCCTGGCGGACAGCAGTTCCTTCATGGCTTGCGCGAGATCGCCCACCGTGGAGGCCGGGGACTTCTGCACGAAGATGTCGCCGGGCTTGGCGTTCTCGAATGCATACAGCACCAGGTCGACCGAGTCCTCGAGCGACATGAGGAAGCGGGTCATGTTCGGGTCCGTCACGGTCATGTCCTTGCCGCTTTGCAGCTGCTCCAGGAACAGGGGGATGACCGAGCCGCGCGAGGCCATGACGTTGCCGTAGCGGGTGGCGCACAGCGTCGTCTTCTTCGGGTCGCACAGGCGCGACTTGGCGACCATCACCTTCTCCATCATCGCCTTGGACATGCCCATGGCGTTGATGGGATAGACCGCCTTGTCGGTGCTCAGCACGACGCAGCGGCTCACCTCGTTCTCGATGGCGGCACGCATCACGTTCTCGGCGCCGATCACATTGGTGCGGACCGCCTCCATCGGATAGAACTCGCAGGAGGGAACCTGCTTGAGCGCGGCCGCGTGGAACACGTAGTCGACGCCGCGAAGCGCATCGCGCACGGCGTCGTAGTCCCGCACGTCGCCGATATAGAACTTGACCTTGTCGCTCTTGAGCTGAAGGCGCATGTCCTCCTGCTTCTTCTCGTCGCGGCTGAAGACGCGGATCTCGGCGAGTGGGGAATCGATGAATCGCTGCAGCACGGCGTTGCCGAAGGAGCCGGTTCCGCCCGTGATCAGGAGAGTCTTGTCTTGGAACATCTTTGGAATTGCTTGTCGGTTCAGCGGAATTCCGCCATGCGGCGCACCAGTTCGGGCCAGGCCGGCGGTTCATAGCCGGTGGCGCGGCGAAAGCGCGACGAGTCCAGGGAGCGGTCGATGACCAATTGGCCATCGGGCACGATCGGGATCGAGTGGCCGTAGGAGTGGGCCAGCAGATTCAGCAGCGAGTGCTTGTCGATGGGAGCGGCCGAGACGTGATAGACGCCGCGCAGTTCCCGATCCGGCAGGACACGGTCGCGAATCACGGCTGCGAGTTCGACCGTGGGCAGGCCGGAGAAGACTGCCCGCGTGAACCCCTTCACCTGGTCCTTCTGGGAAAGGAACCACTCGACCAGGCCATGCGCGCTGCCGCCGAGCTCGTGGCCGATGATGGACGTGCGCAGCGTGACGGCATGGGGATAGTCGACTTCGCCGAGACTCTTGGAGCGGCCGTAGAGGTCGACCGCGTCGGGAGGGTCGCTCTCGAGATACATGCCCTTCGTGCCGGCGAAAACACAGTCCGTGCTCACATGCACCAGCCGGGCACCTGCGAGATCGCACATCCTCGCCAGCCGGTGAGGCAGGAGGGCGTTGATCGGCAGCGTGGTCAGCGGATCGGAGGCTTCCTGCAACTGCTTGACGATGCCGATGCAGTTGATCACCGCATCCGGCCGTACCCGGCCGAGCAAAGCAGCCAGGCTGTCCTGGTTCTCCACGTCCACGCCGGTGACGATGCGCTTGCTCAACGCGGGAGGCAGCAGCCGCATCGCGGCGGCGGACCTCACCGAACCGAACACCTCGTAACCGTCACTTTCACCCAGCAACCGGAGCACGGCGTTCCCGAGCATGCCGGATGCTCCCAGCACCAGCACCTTCATTTCGTCTTCCCCTGGAAAGGCCCGCGGCAGCTGGCGGGCAAACGCGTGATTATCCCCGACTCGGGGCGGTCCTCATCCACGCCGCCAGCCGTTCCGCCAAGGCCTCGGGCTCGAAATGGCGGGCGAAGAACTGCCGGCCGGCGGCCCCGAGCCGCGCCCGATCCTCGGCGGACATGTCGCGCAGCCGGAGAACGGCGTCGGCCAGCGCCGCGGCATCTTCCGCAGGACAAGCCAGCCCCGCACCGGCCTCGCGCACGACTCGGGCCCCTTCGCCGTCCAGCGACGCGATCACCGGGGTGCCGCTGGCGAGGTAGGTCTGCAGCTTGCTCGGGACGGTCTGGGCAAGGATGGGCTGGCGCGACAAGGACACCAGCAAGGCCGATGCGCGGCGCATCAGGTCCGGCATGGCGGCGGAGGGGAATTTGCCGGGCAATTGCACATTGGTGAGGCCACGGCGCGTCACTTCCTGCTTCAACCACTCCGCCCGACTGCCTCCGCCGACGAGAACGAAGCGGATGTCCGACCGCTCGCGAAGGCGGTCCGCGGCCTCGATGACGGTGTCGAGCGCCTGGACCGTCCCCAGATTGCCGGCGAAGACGACGTTGAATGCGCCCTCGTCCAGCGGGACGCGGGGTGCGGACTGCGCGCCCGTTTCCTGCGCCTGCATCGGTTCGCCCGGGTTGGGGTGGTACACCACGCGGGTGCCGCCCGCCATCGCGCTCACTGGCGGGATGAAGGCTTCGGACTGGACGAGCAGGAGGTCCGCGCTTCGATAGATCCATCGGACCACCATCGCCACCGCCCGCAGGACCCGCTTGTTGCGCACGAATCCCGTGACCTCCAGGCTCTCGGGCCAGAGGTCCTGCACCCAGATCACGAGCCGCGCGTGTTTCAGCAGCTTGAGCAGGACGGCCGGGATCGCCTGCAGGATGGGGGAGGTGCCGTACACGAACACCGCGTCGAACCTGCGGCCACGCAGGAGCCACGGGCCGAGGACCGCAGCCGAGAAGATGAACGAGAGATAGTTGGCGGCCAGCCTCACCGCGTTGCCCCGCCCGCGCGGAAACAGGGGCACGCGGTGCACGGCAATACCCGGCCGGAACTCCTGCCGTCCGGCCGACAAGGCCCGATAGCCCGGGAAGATGGAGCCCTCGGGATAGTTCGGCTGCCCCGTCAGGACCTCGACTTCGCAACCCGCGCGCGCGAGGTCCACGACGACGTCGTTGATGCGGAAGGATTCGGGCCAGAAGTGCTGGCTGACGACCAGGACCTTCATGACGGATTGGTCAACAAGTCCCAGAACTGTTCGGCACGCGGGACGGGCACCCGCGTCTCCGGCGCTCCAAGATGGCGCCGCACGGCCCGGGCGATCGATACGGGGGACTCGGGATCGAACGTCTGGGCCGGCTCGCAAACGTCACGCACGTAGTCGAGCTCAGGCGCCAGCACGGGAAGGCCGGCATCGACGGCCTCCAGCAGCGGCAAGCCGAACGACTCCAGCATGGAAGGGAAGATCAGCGCGCCGCTTCGCCGATAGAGATCGATGACCTGCGCGCGCGTCAGCGGTCCGGTGTTGTGAAGGTTCAGCCCGTGCTGTCGCGCCAGCGATTCGGCCTGCGCGATCAGCTTGGCATGCCGCGGCCCCAGCGTGAGTGCGAGCGACGGCCGCAGGCCCTGTTCAGCCAGCAGGCTCCAGGCCTGCAGCAGGCGATGGTGGTTCTTGTGGGCCTCCCCGTCGGAAACGTAGACGAAGTCCCAGGTCCTGGTGGGCGCTTCGCCTTCAGTGGCCATGGGCTCGCGGAAGGGAACGACGCGGACCGGCGGGCATCCCTCACCGCGCCACCACTGCCGCACACTGCGCGCCATGCTGGGTGTCTGCACCAGGTAGGCGCTGACCTGCCCGCGCAGACGCTCGGACAGCAAACGTTCCAGCCGCACGCGCAGGGCGCTTTTCCAGGGGTAACCGCCGAGCGGCGTGCGTTCCAGAAGCAGCCGGTTCTGCTGGTACACCAGCACCCTGGCGCCGCGGGCGAACAGCGGTGGCAGGTTGTGGAAGCACAGCACGGTCGTCCCCGGGCCGGACCACGCCGCCAGCAGCCTCTCCGCACGCAAGCGAGCCGCTGCGGAGTGCTCGGTCCAGGAGACCGGTGTGCCATCGGAGATGGTCAGGGCCTCGCGGGCGCGCGCGTCCAGGATCAGGCGCAGCTCGACTCCTGCAGGCCAGGACCGCAGCAACGCCTGCAGAAGGGTCAGCCCCCCTCCGGTATGCACGTTCGGCGCGAACAGCACCAGCCGCATCAGCCCTCCACCACGCGTGCGCCCATGTTCACGAGGCGGCCACGCGAGCCACGGTCTGGTCCCAGCTCGCGCCTCGCTTCTTCAAGTGGGCGCTGACTTGCTGCGGGGCGGCGGCCACCGTTTCGAGCCCATCCACGTAGGACCGCCCACCCGCAGCAGTCGGTCGCAACAGGCGCTTGGCGACGCGCGCCAGCTCCTGCAGTCGTACCTGGCGCAGATCACTGGCGACCTGGGAGTCGAACTTGGCAAGGCTGGTGCCCTGCAGCGCCGCCGCCTCGGCGGCCGCGGCGTTGATCTCCGCCCGGTACTCCGCATGCCGCAGCCTGCACAGCGCGATCAGGCGGACAAAGCCGTAGCGAGGCACGGCCTCCGGCAGCATCCTGCTCAAGGTCTCGAGCGCCGCGTGCGCCCATACCGTCTCGACCGAGAAGAAGCGCGGCACGCCCGCACTCCAGCCTTTCTCCCGGAAGCCCTTGGTCTGGTCTTCGGCTTCCAGCTTGCCCTTGTGCTGGTTCAGCGCGCTGCGGCCCGTGTTGCTGCCGCCCGATGCGCCCGGGATGGTCAACGGATAGTCCACTACGAGGAATCGTTGCGCGCACACCGCCAGCCCGATGGCGCCGGACACGTCGGGACTGGACCCATGAAAGAACGCGCCGGATCGTTCGCGAACCGCTTCCATCAGGGAGCGCCGAACCAGGCCGTGGTAGATCTTGGGCAGCCCATCAGTGCCCTGGACCCCGCCCCGCAGCGCCTGGCCGAGTGCGCTGTCGGAGCGATGCACCGTGGCGGCGCCCATCTCGCGCGCGAAGTAGACCCGGCTCGAGTGGCGGTGGCCGAACCAGCGCGAGCGGAAATCCGGCCAGACGTAGTTGGCTACGACATTGGGGGCGACGACCTCGATGTCGTGCGCCGCCGCCCACCGGGCGGCTACCAGCGCGTCCGGAGAAATCGTGTCGTCATCCCCGATCAGGCACACGTATTCGCCCCTGGCGAGCCCCAGCGCGGCATTGTGGTTGCCGGTCATATCCAGCCGCTCGGCCGGTCGGACATAGCGCAGCCGCCGGTCAGCCAGCAAGCCCTGGTCGCTCAGCAGGCCTTCCAGCTCAGGCTCGGGACTGGTGTCGGTGACGACCACCTCCAGCCCTTCATCCCGGATATCCAGGAGCGAGCGGATGGCGTGAATCGCATAGCGCGCGCGGTTGTGGGTCGGCATGGCGACCGAGAGGATGGGCGTCATCAGGAAATCGGGCTGGTAACGGCCGGGCGAGCGCCATCCGCGGCGCACTTGCGGGCGCCCCAGATGCCGAGCAACAGGTAGAGATTCATCGGGAAGGCCTCGAACACCACCGTGGTGAAAGAGAACAGCACCAGGACCAGAACGCAAGGCGCCGCGCGTTTCCAGTCGATGTCGTCCATGCGATAGGCGGCGAACAGCGCCACCAGGAACAGCACCGGCAGCGCGGCCAGCCCGAAGTTGCCGATCCAGGCTGCCACCAGAGAATCCACCGCGACTTCGCCCGCGGGATTGTCGGCCTGCAGATTGGCCGCGTTGGTGTAGGTGCCGAAGTTGTTGACGGCCGTCATGGCGTCGCGCGCGATGCCCAGCAGGACCTCGATGCGCCCCCCACCGGACTCGGCCAGGTAGTCCGCTTCGCGGCCCATGATCTGCTCGAGGTTGGGAAACACCGCCGCGACCGCCACCAGCGCCACCACCCAGAACGTCAGCGGCCGCCCCGTGGTCACCCAGCGCAGCGCCAGCACCATGGAGACGATCACGCCGGTGCCGGACTGCGCCAAGGCGCTGGTGACGATCGACAGCAAGACGGCCCAGCCCCGCTGGGCCCCGCTGCTGTTCGGAAAGGCCAGGACGCAGGCCGCGCTGGCGCATCCGAAAAAGGCCGCCGAATTCGGCAGCAGGAAGATGCCTGGAGTACGGGCCGGGATGCCGGGCAGAACTTCGCCGTAGACCGGCGGCATCAGTGCCAATTGAACGAACTGGGCCACGACAGCCAGCACCAAGCCCGCCATGACCCAGCGAGCGGCCACGCGCGTATCGAGTTCGGACGCCCAATGACGCAGGACGAAGAACAACAGGAAGGGCAAGGTCCAGCGCACGCCGATGAGGGCGACGAAGGGACCGTTCTGCACCACCGACACGGCGAACAGCATGCCGATGATCAGCACGACCAGCATCCCGAAATCCTCGAGGGGGGAGCGTCGTTCGATCAAGCCGTCCCACAGCGCGATGCCGAAGAGCAGCAGGTACACGAAGTCCTTGCCCAGCTTGAGGGCGATCGGGCCCTGGTACGTGTACAGCGCGAGCGGCTGACCCGCGAAGATCGCGCTCAGGTCGTAGTAGTTCTGCGGGAGCGTCGCCAGCAGGAGAAGCGGGAAGAGCCAGCGGCCGCGAAATCCGCGGTCGAGACCCTGCGCGGACGCCGATCCTTCGATGTAGCCGGCGCTCACCGGGAACCTCCCGCCGACCGCTCCCGCCGCATCTCACTCCATTGCCTCTGCGCCATGATGACCGTCCAGCCCACCAGGGCCAGGCAGACCAAGACGCGGGGAGCGAGGTCCGGCAACGCGGACGCCGCGAAAGCCAGGAGCGCGGCGACGCCCCAGGCCGCACCGCCGGCAGTCCAGCGACCTTCTCCGGGCAGGGCCTGCGGGGCGAACACGAACATCGCCGCGGTGTCGAACACCATGCGGAGCAGCCAGGCCACGGCGGCGCCCAGAACTCCATGGGTCTGCGTCAGCCACCACATCAGGCCCATGAAGACCGGCAACTCGAAGCAGTGGACCAGCGCCGTCGTGCGCGCATGTCCGGCCCCCTGCAGCAGGGTGTACGGGATCGTGGCGACACCGTTCAGGAACACGCCGAACGCGAACAGCTGCAGGAGCGGCGCGCAATTGCGGGCCATCTCCGCACCGAGCCAGGCGCGCAGGAGTTCCGGAGCGAACAGCGCGATCGCCGCGGTGACCGGCAGCATCGCCAGGACCATGCCCCGGACCGCCTGCCGGAACAGCTTCCCAGCACCATCGGCGCCACGGGAGGCCTGCACCACGAAGGCGGGGAACAGCACGGCCGTCAAAGCGCCGGGCACCACCCAGAGCTTGCTCACCAGTTCGTGCGGCACGGCGTAGTAAGTGACCGCCGTCGCCGAAAGCAGGCCCGCGATGATGAAGCGGTCCGCATTGCCCATGAGGGGGCCGACGATGTTGCTCACCGAGATCCAGCCGCCCGTCTGCAACATGGGCTTGACCGCGTTGCGCGACCAACGCAGGCGCTGCGCGCCGTGAGGCCCCCGGAGGACGAACCAGGCGTGCACCAGGCAGGCCACGATGCGGCCGAAGGACAGGACGGCCGCTATCCAGTCGAGACGCGGACCGACCCACCACACCACCAGCATCGGACCGAGGTAGGTGAAGAGACCCATGGGCACGCGGATGGCGTTGACGATGCCGAAGGCCTGCCGCGCTTCGAGCGCGCCGCGCAGTCCGGAAGTCGCCACGATCGCCGGCATGGCCAGCGCCATCCAGTAGATCGCCCGGGCGGCCTCGGCCGAGTCCGGCAGCCGCCCCAGGTAGTGCAGCGCCCGATCGCCGCCGAGTGCCATCAGCGCGCCGGTGACCACGCCGATGCCGGTCATGAGCACGAGCGCGGTGCCCAGCACCTCCCCCACTCCGGAATCCGGTTTCGGATCGGCGTACCGGCTGGCGAGCTGGTGCGTGACCGCACGGCCGAGACCGAGATCGAACAAGCCGAAGTAGCTCACGAGCGCCCACATCAGCGCCAGGAAGCCGAATCTTTCCGTTCCGAGGGCGGCCAGCAGCGCCGGGATCGTGGCGGCCGCAACCAGCAAGGGCGCACCCAACCCGACCAGATTGAAGGCCGTGTTCCTCAGCAGCATTTTCGGCAGCCTGACCTGCGAAGGGAGGGCTGCGGTTGGGGCGGCGCCGACCACGGTCTCAGAAGGCGCCACCTTGCGCGCGCAGGCTGCGGAACCGGTGCCGCAGGAGCAAGGCCAGCAGCACGGCGAACACGGTCACGAGCGCACCGGCGAAAGCAACGAGCGCGGCGTGCGGCTGGCGAGGCTTGGCGGGCAGGGACGGCGCCTGCCGGATCACGTCGCGGGGGATGCCCTCCAGTCGACGGGTGGTCACCTGGATGATGGTGAAGATGCGGTCGGCCGACTCACTGAGAGTCGCCATCCGCATCATGGCTTCGGTGGACGCGCCTTCCCGCGTCGCCATGGCACGCGTCACGGCGTCCAGGCCGGCCTGCACGTTCTTGAAATCCGTGACGGCGCGGTCCCGTCGGGCGATGAGGTCGGACCGCTCCACCTCGCCCGGGGCCGTGGAACGCAGCCAGGCCTCGATCAGCGCCTTGGCGGACTGCTGCGCCTGCTCCGGCGTGTCGCCGGAGACTTCCACCCGGACCATGCCGTCGCGGCCCACGCGCGAGGACACGCGACGCGCGGAAACTTCAGGATCGGTGGCCGGGTCCATGGCACGCAGGATCGGGTCGGCCCGCATGATCGCGGCGACCTGGTTGGAGTTCATGACTTCCGTCGGAACGAGAAGCAGTGTCGTGCTCACGTAGGATTTCGGCCAGCTCAGCGCGACCAGAAGCGCCAGGATGCCCACCGCCAACGGCAGCAGGACCAGCAGCTTCAGGTGCCCGGAAAGAAAGTTGAAGTAGCCGAAAGGGCCGGCGGATACTTGCCCGCCGGCGTACGTCTGTTCTCGCATACAGCCATTTTCGCCGAAACGTCGAGGCGCTCCGGTCACCCTGGCGGCGCCCATGGCGAGAACCGGCACGCACTTCACGAAGAGCCCCGGTTTCGGTGGCGCGGCCGCGCCAGTCGGAATTTCTGCTAGGCGACCCTGCGTTCGAAAGCGACCACGAGTTCCTCGCCGACCGGTGCGAACGCGTTCACGGCCGTGAGGCCGGCCCAGGACACCAGAGCCGCCGCGTGCCGAGCCAGCTTGCCCGCCGGGTTGCGCCAGAAACCATTCCGGAGCGACTCGTGGAAGATGCCCAGGTACATCGACTCCGAGGTGAACAGGCGCGTCATCGCGAGTTCCGACAGCGCCGGCAGCCGCGCCATGGCCCTGACGCTCGCCGGCGTGAAGACATGCAGGTGTCGAGGCGTCTCCCAGCCACGCCATGCTTCTCCGAGGCTGCGACTCAGCACCGACGACGCGTTGGGCGTGCGGATCACCAGCTTCCCGCCGGGGCGGAGCATCGATCCCAGCCGGCGCAGGTCGCGCGGCGGATCGACCATGTGCTCGACGACGTGGTTGAGCGTGATCACCGCGAAGGGCCCCAAGCCCGGCAGTTCCGCCTCGCTTTCAGCGACCTGGGCTCCCACCAGTCGCGCGGCGCGACGCGCCTGCGGGTCGAAGTCGTAGCCCACCAGGCGCTTGAACCCCATCCCGCGCAGTTCCGCCAGGAACGAGCCATCGCCGCAGCCGAAGTCCAGCACCGGCTCGTCTTTGTCCGTGGGAACCAGCGACGCGAATTCGCGCAGCATCACGCCCCGCGAAGCGCGGGCCAACAGCGGCTGTTTGCCCTGCGTGTGCTGCCCGTGCGTGGAGTAGCTTGCGTAGAAGGACGGGATGTCCTCGACCGGGATCGGATCGGCGAAGACCAGGCCGCAGGCCCCGCACCGGTGATAGTCCAGCTGGACTGGGATGCCGTACTCGTAATCCGGCCTCCGGCGCAGGACGGGGGAGGAGGAGGCGCGGCAGAAGGGACAAGGCGCACTTTGCATGGGCGGCAAGGATAACTGCGCCACGCACCGCGTCCGCGCGCCGAGTCTTCCTAGAAATGAATCCCCCGCATCATCTGCTGCATCGCCACCGCCTCCGCCGACAGCTGCGCCTTCCCCCCGCTGCCCTCCCCCTTCGCCGCCGATGAATCCGGAAACATCCGAAAGCTCGTATTCATCACGATCTGCGCGATCCTCGGCACCAGCGCGTGCAGCACCTGCCCCGTGATCCCCAACCTCGTCGCAATCCGCACCGGCTTGCAGATGCAAGCCTCCGCGATCATCTCCCCCGCCTCTTCCGGCGAGAGCGTGGGCACGTTGTTGTAGATCTTGGTG